>JACCTC010000293.1 GCA_013812655.1 Deltaproteobacteria bacterium
AGCGTGGCCTTGCCGGTGCTCGTCGGGGCGCTCGCGACGCTCGCATGGCGCGACCGCAGCCCGCGGGCGGCACTCGCGACGCCGGCGCTGCTGGTGACGGCCGTGCTCCTTCGATCGACGATCGCGCCGCTCGCGCTCGGACTCGGCGTGGCGTGGTGCCTCGACCCGCGACCGCGACGCGCGTGGGCGATTGCATCCGGCCTCGCTGTGCTCGTGGCGCTGCCGTTTGTGCTGTGGAACTTGACGTACCTCGGCACCCCTTTGCCGGTCGCCCAGCTCCGGGCGAACGCGAACGTGACCGACGAGATCTTCGTGTGGACGCGCGGACAGCTCGGTTATGGCCTCGGCGGGCTGATGATCAGTCCGGGTCGCGGCCTGTTGTGGTATGCGCCGGTCGCGGTGTTCGGAATCGTCCGGGCGCTGCGAGGAAACTCGCGCAGCGAACGCGTGATGGCCGCTGCTGCCGTGCTTCAGATCCTTGCCGTCGCGGTGTTCCACATGTGGTGGGGCGGCATCTGTTTTGGCCCGCGGTTCCTCGTCGAGGTCACGTGGGTCGGCATCTGGCTCGCCTCGAGCGCGAGCGTCGCCGCCGCGGGCGTGACGCGAGCCGGTCTTGCCGGCGCGCGTGTGGCTCGTGGTCTCGGTGTTCTCGCGGTCGTCGTCACGCTGATCGTCGGTCAACTCGGGTTGTGGTGCTGGCGCGCCGAGCAATGGGAGACGCGACGCAATCCGGATATCGATCAGAACGCACTCTGGGACTTTGTCGACTCCCCGATCACGGCCATGGCGCGGGACATCCGCGACCAGCCGATCGCGATGGACACGCTTCTCGCGCCGCCTCGCATGCGCTGCGAGGCCGGGCACCTGCGGACCTTTCACTGACGCAGCGCCCAGCCCCGCGAAGGGACAGGCTACGCTCGGGTCTTGGGGGTCTTGGACAGAGCTCGCCGCGATCCCGGGCTCGCGCTCTTGGTGACGGCGCTGGTCCTCGCGGCCATCGCATACGCGCCGACGCTGGCCCGCGGGATCGTGAACTACGACGATCAGTGGCTCGTCGACGAGAACTGGATCCTGCGCGATCCTTCGGCGGCCTCGCTCCACGCCATGTTCTTCGATCTGGCACGCGAGACTCGCTTCGTCCTCGGCGCCGAGTACCTGCCGGTGCGCGATCTGTCCGTGATGCTCGATCACGCGATCTGGGGATCGACCTATGCGGGGCATCATTTCACGAACCTGCTCGTCTATCTTCTGTCGATCGCGACGTGGTTCGCCGCGCTGCAGGCGTTCGGCATCGAGCGGCGCACGGCCGCCCTTGCGGTGCTCGTATGGGCAGTGTTGCCGGTGCACGCCGAGAGCGTCGCCTGGTTGAGCGAGCGCAAGGGCCTGCTCGCCATGTTGTTCGCGGGCGTAGCCGCACTTGGCTACGCGCGATTCCGCGAGCGCGGGCGCGGAGCGTGGCTCGTCGCGGCCACCATCGCCGCAGTCGCGACCGTCTGGAGCAAGGCACCATTCGTATTCGCGATCGCGGCGCTCGCCGGATTGGAGGTGATTCTGCCGCCGGTGCGGCGCGCCTGGCGACGTAGCGTCGCCGGTCTCGCGGCGGTCGGCGTCGCGAGCCTCGCGGCCTTCGTGCCGGTGCTCTACGTCGCCTCGGACATGTCGGTGATCGTGCAAGGCAATCCGGCGCCTGCGGGCACCATCGAGATGGCCGTCGGACTGCACGGCTTCTACCTGCGACTCGCGTTGATGACCGTGCGCAACGCGGTCTCGTATCCGATCGCGACATCGGGTCCCGCGATCATCGACCTGATCGTCGGCACGCTCGGGCTGCTGATCGTGGTCGTCGTGATCGCGATCCCTCGAAGCTGGTTGCGCGTCCCCTCGGCCTTGCGTGCCGCCGCGCTGCTATGGCTCGTCGGCTGGTTTCCGGTGAGTCGTCTCGTCCTACCGCTCAAGGCCGTGCTCGTGGCGGATCGCTACCTGCTACTGCCGTCGTTGGGCCTCGCGCTGGCTGCGGCGGTCGGCTTCGCGAGTCTCGCGAGCGTGCGTGCGCGTCGCGCGCTGATCGGTGCGGTCGTGCTCGCCGGCCTCATGAGGACGCTCGACGCACAGTCGAGCTGGCGGGACTCGGGGACGCTCTGGCACCAGGCGGTCGTCTCGAACCCGGCCGACGGTCACGCCTGGAGCATGTACACCGAGGCGCTGATCGCCGAGGGCCGCACGGACATCGCGATGGACGTGCTCGCCGCGGGACTCCGCCGCAGCCGCGCTCCGCGCCTCCTGCTCCGCAAGGCGCTCGCGCTGCTCGAGCTCGGAAAGCGATCCGACGCGGTGACTGCCATGCGCGCCGCCGCCGAAGCTGGCGAGGTCCGCGCGATGGCGAACCTCGCGCTTCTGCTCGGCGAAGATGGCCACACGACCGAGGCCCTGCAGTGGGCGCGGCGCGCAACGACCGACGCGCCGCTCTACGCCCAAGGGCACCGCACGCACGGCAAGCTCGCGCTGGCAGCCGGGCAACTGGACGAGGCGCTCGAGGCATTCGAGCGTGCTCACAAGCTGTTTCCGGACGTCGCCAATCGCTTCAACCTGGCGCTCGGGCTACTGGCCAAGCAACGTGCGAACGAGGCGCGGCCGCTTCTCGAGAGTTGCATCGCCGATCCCGCCCTGGGGGCCCCCGCGCGGGCACGGTTACAACAGCTACCGCCGTGACCTGAGGACGATGACGATGCACGCCACGAGCAGTGCCCAGCCGAAGACGCTCGCGGCCCGGGCCCACCACGGGATCCACGCGATCGGTGCCAGGTCGACGCGTACCGCGCCGGCCGGCACGACGATCCCCGTCAACGCGACATCGATCGGAAACAGGGCGAGCGCACGTCCCCGATCATCGGTCGCGCGAAGCGACGTGGTGTAGCTTGTCGCGACGATCAACGGGCAAGTCGTGGGGGTCGTCACGTCGATGGTGGCGCGCTGGCCCAGCTGGTCGGTGGACACCGCGATCACCTGGGCATCGGCGCAGCCGGGCAGCGCGTCTGCGAGCGCAGGCACGCCGCGCGCGTCGGCGGCGAGTACCCAGCCCGTACGCTGGACGGTGGCGCGTAGATCGGCTCCGCCAGCGCGCAATGCGCTCGCAACCGCGGCGGGCGAGTCCACGATCGCGAGTCGCGCCGGGAACCATGCCGGTCCAGGTGTCTCGGGCAGCTCCTGGATCGCGCCACCGCGGCGGCCCAGCGTGACCGCGTATCGGACGTTGTACAGCTGCTGCAGCGCCGGAAACGCCGCGCTCCGCGTCATGCTGAACACGCACATCGTCGGCGGGACGGGTCGCCCGCGCAGGGCGCCGAGCAGATCCAGGAAACGCCGGGGCGGGTACCAGACGCCGTCGAGAGAGGGCAGTCCCGCCGCGAACGCCAGGCTCATGTCGTAAGGCGGTGGCGGATCGACGATCTGCACGCGATGGAGCGGCGTCGAGCTCTCGGGCGCTTGCTCGAGCACAGCCCGGCGCACCATCGCCGGACCGTTCTCGATGGGGTCGCGCGGAGCGCCGGTCGGAAACCGTTCGAGGAACCCGAGCACCCCGAGCGCGGCGATCAGCGGCAGCACGAACGCCTCGAGGTGACGCGCGGGTCGCGCGCGAATCGAGACCACGAGCGCGATGCACGCGGCCCACGCGATCGGTTCGCGCCACGGCCCGGGCACGTGTTGTCCGGCGAGGATCACGAGAGCTCCGAGCGCGACGCCAGCCCACGCGACTCGACCGTCGCTACTCGACATGCCGCGCGCCAACAGCGCAGCAAGCGCGACAACGGGCAGGAGCACGAGCACGGGTAACACGGCGCGTGCCGGGACCCGGAATGCGGCGAGCGCCGGAAGCACGGTCGCGACAGCGTCGGTCACCACCGGGATCGCGGCAAAGCCGAGCGCGAGGATCGCGGCGATCCAGAAGCCCCACGCGAGCCGACGCGCCCGCTTCGGCCAGAGCACGATGGCGACCACCAGCAGGGGGCCGACTGGATAGTTGCGTTCGTGTGCGGCGGCACCGTCGACGAGCGCGGACGTCCACGGGATCGACGTGAGCCAGTCGTGCCAGTGGCCGACCTGGTAGGCATCGGTGACATCCTGGCCGAGCGCGCGGCTCGCATCATCGCCGAGCGCGTGCGCGAGCATGCCGGCTAACCGCGGCAGCATCAGTAGCACCCCGACGACGGAGCCTGCCAGCGCGACCGCGATCGACCGGGTCCACCGCTCGCCCCGCGGCGCATCGAGCACGATCGCGATCGCGATCGGTGCGCCGAACACGGCGCCGTAGATGACGCTCTGTGCACCCAGGCCCGAAACGCCGTTCGCGATCGCAAACACCGCGAAGCCGATGGCCGTGACGCTCGGCATCTGGACGCGAGCGACGAGCAGCAACGCGAGCGACGCGACGAACGGCAGGAGTCCGAGCACCAAGTTCTCGTGTCCGTAGGCGAGCCGCCAGCCGACGGCCGGAGCGAATGCGGCGAGCCACACGACGAGCACGCGCTGAACACCTCCAAGCTGGACGGTCCGACCCGCGAGCCGGCTCGCGAGGGATTCGACGGCCAGCGCAGCACAAAACGCGAGCGCGAGTTGCAAGAACCATGTCTGGACGTTCACCGTCGTCGTGGTCGCGAGGCCGAGCAAGCTGCACAGCTGGAGCAATGGCGTGGTACCGGCGAAGTCGTGCATCGAGCTCCCGCCAACGACGCCGAACCGATAGAGGTGATCGGTCCAGTCCGGGCCCGCGCGCAAGGCGCTGTCGATCAACGGCACGACGAGGACGGTGCCGTCCGCTTGCGTGATCGGCACCCCGGGCACCCACCCGAGCAGCAGGTGGGTCACCACGATTATCAAGGTTGCCTCGACGAGCAGCCGGAGATCGCGCACAGCCGACGATGCAAGGACCGCCCGGACGGTCACGCTGCGAGTCCGTCAGAGCTGGTCAGGTCCCACGCCATTACCGCGACGGTATCACCGCGCGGAACCACAGCACTTGCGTGGAGCGTGGCACCGCCGTCAGCGGCGCTGGCAACACGCGACGAGGAAGCCGCCGACGTCGCGCGCGCCCGGAAGATCGGCGAGCCGGTGCTCGGCCCAGCGCACCGCAGCGCCGAGGTACGGCACCTCGAGCACCTTCGCGACCGGCGTGATCACGCGGATGCCGCGAGTCGTAACCCACTCGAGCTCGGGTGGCAGGTAGCTCTTGATCGCACGCGCGTCGTCGTAGCGGGTGTAGACGTGCTCGTCGTGCGTGGTCTCCGAGACCTTGGTCGGCGGCTTGACCGCCTTGACGAGCCGGCGCAGCGAGCGCGCGTTGTAGAACTCGGCGAGCACCCAGCCACCGGGACGGACGACGCGCGCCATCTCGCGCAGCGCACCCGCGATGTCGGGGATGTGCGCGAGGACCTTGAACGAGTACGCGACGTCGACCGATGCGGTCGCGATCGGCAGCTCGGTCGCCGAAGCCTGCGCCACCGACAGCCCGCGCGCGGCGGCCTTCGCGAGCATGCCGCCCGAGAGGTCGATGCCGGCGGCCCGCCGCGCGAACTGCTCGACGCGGTGGAGGATCAGGCCGGTGCCGCAGCCGACCTCGAGCACGTCCTTGCCGGTCGCGTAACGCTCGACCAGCTCGACCTCGAGGTCGTCTAGCATCCGGTGGTAGGGGAGGTGGCGCTCCTTCTCGTACCAGCCGGCGAAGTCGTCGTAGTAGGCGCGATTGTCGAGGCCGGGACCGGGAGGACCGGAAAGACGGGAAGACACCGCGCCCTTCTACTACAGCTTCGCGAGCAGCTCTTTCTTCTTGGTCTCGAACTCGGCGTCCGTCAGGATCCCCGCGGCCTTGAGCTCGCCGAGCTGCTTGAGCGTCGACATGATCGCGTCGCGGCTCTCGGGCGCCTTCTGCGCGTTCGCCTGGCCCATCTGGCCGGCCATCTGGCCCGCCATCGCGAAGCCCATGCCGATGCCCGCACCCTGGAAGGCACCACCGGCGTCACCGCCGAGCTTCATGCCCTCGGCAGCGCCCATCATCATCTCGGCCTGCGCGAGCTGCTGGTAGCCGGCCATGCCTCCCGAGGCATTGACGTACGCGAACCGCTCGACGAGCTTGTCGAGCCGATCCTTGTCGGCCTGGTCCATGCTGATCGTGAAGTCGCCGAACCGGATGATCTCGACGCCGTACGGCTCGATGTGGCGGCGCACGCCCTCGAGGGTCGAGACCTCGATCTCGTCGGTGTACGCGCCCGACGTCACCTTCATCAGCGGCCAGCTCTGCTTGACGATGAGCTCGGCGATGCCGTCCTTCATCACCTTCTGGACCTGGCTCTTGAACCAGCCGAGGAAGCCCTCGTTGGTCGTCGCGCGCTGGCCGACGAGCCCGATCACGAGCTTGCTCGGGTCGATAACCCGCGCCGAGAAGTCGCCGTGGACCATGAGCCGGACCCGGAGCTGGGTCTGCGGATCCTGGATGTCACCGATCGAGGTGCCGAACTTGATCGACGCGAGCTCGCGCGTCGTGACGAAGAACACCTCGCAGATGAAGACGTTGCCACCCGTGAACTTGTCGATCAGCTGGCCGAGAAACGGGATGTTCGACGCATCGAGGGTGTGCCGGCCAGCCGAGAAGCTGCCGACGTACTTGCCATCCTTGAAGAACAGCGCGACCTCGTCGGAATCGACGGTCAGCTGTGCCTTCATCGGGATCGTTTGATCGGGGTGCTTGTAGACCCACTGATCTTTTGCGGAGTCGGGCCGCGCGATCGCGAGCTCGCCGACGCCACCCTTGATGAAATCCAGAATTCCCATCGATGCAGCCTCCTGGGCGGGGGGACGTGCACGACCTCGTGCCGCCGAAAAGCCCGCTGTAACGTAGCACACAGCCTAACCACGCTTTCCCCGATACCAAGAGCCATCTCGTGTTTTCGCTTGATCCGGACGGCGGGCCGGATATCGTTCGCGCCCTCATGAGGATGACCAACCAGCGTCTCGGGTCCCGCTCGCCAGCGTTCGCTGGCTCGCTCCATCTCGGGCTCCGGCTCGTCCTCGGGCTCGGCTTGCTCTCGGCAGTTGCCATCGGTTGCGGCCCTGCTGGCCGCGGCGGTGGTGACGATGGCGGCGACGACACGGTCGGTCCCGATGCCACGGTCGTCACGACCGCGACGGTCACCGGCCGGGTGTGGGCACCGAACCAGGCGCCCGGCCAGGCGTCGCCCGGTCAGGAGATCCCGATCTCCGGCGCGCTGGTCTACGTCGTCAGCGAGCGGCCCGCCCCGATTCCCGCGACCGTCTACTGCGAGATGTGCGTCGCGACCCCGCAGGGTGGCGTGCTGAGCGCGGCGGACGGCAGCTTCACGCTCAACGTCGAGCCCGGCAACTTCTGGCTCGTGATCCAGAAGGGCCAGTTCCGCATCGAGCAGCAGATCGGCCTCGCGCTCGGTACCACCGCGCTGACGCCGGCGCAGACGACGCTGCCGTCGCAGTACAAGCCCGAGGCCGGCCTGTTCATGCCGAAGGTCGCGGTCGTCGAGGGGACGAACGACCAGATCGAGGACATCCTCGGCAAGATCGGGTTCGGCACGATGGCCGGCACCACGTTCGGCAACCCGAACGGCGAGAACGGCGCCGAGCTCGCGCTCTACAACTACGGCACGACCGGCAACACGACCGCGACATACTTGCTCTCGAACATCGAGGAGATGCGCAAGTACCACATCATCTTCTTCCCGTGCGCGACGTCGATGTCGAGCATCTCTACGCTGCTCTCCGACCAGACCGTCCTCGCGAACATTCGCCGCTACGTCAGCGAGGGCGGCAAGCTCTACGTCACCGACTGGTCCGGCGAGCTCGCCGACCGTGCGTTCCCGCAGCAGGTCGCGCTCGGCGACACCGGCGCGGACAGCGAAGGCACGTATGACCCGGTCACGTTCACCGGCACGCTGACCACGACCGGCGACGCTGATGGCGGTCTCTACGAGTCGCCCGACGGCAAGGCCGTCGACCCCGACCTCAACGCATGGCTCGGCCTGCAGATGGGTCCGCAGGAGAACGGCTCGGTCGGGCTCTACAACCCGAACGCCTTCGAGGTCACCGACAACTGGAACTGGATCAAGAAGGTCAACCCCGTGATGCTCGGCACCGACGACATGGGCATGCCGGTCTACGACACGCCCAAGACCTGGCTGACCGGCAGCAAGCCGAGCGAGGCCGGCGCCACGAACAAGCCGCTCGCGGTCACCTACCAGCCCACGGGTTGCGGCAAGGTCCTCTACACGACGTTCCAGACGGCGGTCAATGGCCACGTCGGCCTCTACCCGCAGGAGCGCGTCCTGATCTACCTGATCATGGAGATCCAGACCTGCAGCGACAATCCGCTGTTCTGATCGATCGCTGACTCTCTCGGTCATCACGCCAGAGTCCGCCGTGCTCGATGCACGGCGTTTCGCGTTTCGGGCTACGGTGACGCTCGTGACACCGCGCCGCCTGATCCAACTGCTGGTGGCGGCGAACGTCGTGCTCGTCGCGGTCGGCTGGATCGCGATGCGCGGCGAGGCCGCGAAGCCGGGCTCCGGCCTGCAAATCGGGCTCGTGTTCGACGTCGGCGGCAAGAACGACAAGTCCTTCAACGAGGCGGCGTGGCGCGGGCTGATGCGTGCACGCGACGAGCTCGGCGTCACCGTGCAGTTCATCGAGCCGACCGAGGGATCCGACCGCGAGAGCGCGATGCGGTCGCTCGCGGCGCGCGGCATCGACCTCGTGATCGGCGTCGGCTTCATCTTCGGTCCCGACCTCGAGCGGCTGAGCGCGCAGTTCCCGAACGTGCGGTTCGCCGGCGTCGACTACAGCCCGTCCGAGGGCGTCGGCACGATCCCGAACCTCGCGGGGCTGCGGTTCCGCGAGCACGAGGGCAGCTTCCTGGTCGGCGCGATTGCCGGGCTGACGACGCGCACGAAGATCGTCGGGTTCGTCGGCGGCATGAAGATCCCGCTGATCCGGAAGTTCGAGGCCGGCTACGAGGCTGGCGTCCGCCACGTCTGTCCGAAGTGCCGCGTGCTGTCGGCCTACGCCGGCTCGGAGCCGAAGGCGTTCGCGGATCCGTCGCTCGGCCAGGATCTCGCGTCGGCGCAGTATGGCCAGCGCGCGGACATCATCTATCACGCGGCCGGCAAGACCGGCGATGGCGTGTTCGCAGCGGCGCGCCAGCGCAAGGCCCGGGTGATCGGCGTCGACTCCGATCAGCACGAGAACGCACCGTGCTGCGTGGTCACCAGCATGGTCAAGCGCGTCGACGTTGCCGTCCTCGATATCATCAAGGACCTCGCGGCCGGGCGGTTCGTCGGCGGCATCCACGAGCTCGGGCTCGCCGAGGACGGCGTGGGATTCATCGCCGACGAGAACAACCGCCACCTGTTGCCGCTCGAGATCGCGGTCAAGGTGCGCGCGCTCCGCGATGACATCATCGCCGGCAAGATCAAGGTGCCGGACCGATGACCAGCAAGGTGGTCGATACGGCGGTGCCGGCGCTCGCGATCGAGGCGGCGGTCAGCAAGCACTACGGACCGAACGCGTCGCTCGCCGATGCGAAGATCATCGTGCGGCCCGGCACCGTGCACGCGCTCGTCGGCGAGAACGGCGCCGGCAAGAGCACGCTCGTCAAGATCCTCGCGGGCGTCGTGCGCGCGGATGCCGGTGCCGGCACGCTCGTCGTCGATGGCAAGCCCGTGGAGCTGGCGACCTGGGACCGCCGCGCCGCGCGCGCTGCCGGGATCGGTATCGTCCAGCAGCACGGCAGCTCGGCAGGCACGTTGAGCGTCGTCGAGAACGCGGTGCTCGGCACCGAGCCGGCGCGCGGGCCGCTGGTCGTGCTCGGCGAGACCGCCACCAAGCTGCGCGAGCTCGGCGATCGCATCGGCCTGCCGGTCGATCCATTCGCGCGGACCGAGGACCTTCCGCTCGGCGCGGCGCAGCGCGCGGAGATCGTCGCGGCGCTCTACCACGGTGCGTCGATCCTGATCCTCGACGAGCCGACCGCGGTGCTCGCGCCGGTCGAGGTCACCGGCCTGCTCGAGACGCTCCGGCGGCTCGCGAGCGAGGGCAAGACGATCATCATCGTCACCCACAAGCTCGACGAGGTGCACACCGTCGCCGACGACGTCACCGTGCTGCGCGCGGGCGCGACGGTCGCGACGATGGGGAACGGCGAGCCGCTGGAGGTCGCCGCGATCGCGCGCGCGATGGTGGGGGAGGACCTGCCGCCGGGCACCCCGCTCGAGCCGCCGCCGGCGAGCGCGCCGAGCATGCTCGTGGTCACCGCGCTGACCGTGCCGGGCGCCCTGGCGGATGTCAGCGTCACCGTGCGGCGCGGCGAGCTGGTCGGCGTCGCGGGCGTCGACGGTAACGGTCAGCGCGAGCTCGCACTCGCGATCGCGGGGCTCGTGAAGAGCAGCGGTGCCGTTCGCATCGGGGATCGCGACGTCGCGCGCGATTCGCCGGCGCGCAGGCTCGCAGCCGGGCTCGCGCACGTCCCCGAGGATCGGCTCCACGGCGGGCTCGTCCTCGACGCGACGGTCGCCGAGAACCTCGCGCTCAACCGGCGTGACGTCACCGGGCGCTGGCAGATCAATCGCGCGGCGGTGCGCGTGAACGCGGTCAAGCGGATCGCCGAGCTCGATATCCGCCCCGCGGACTCCGACGCGATCGCGCGCCAGCTGTCCGGCGGCAATCAACAGAAGGTCGTGGTCGCGCGCGAGCTGTCGCGGCCGAATCTGCGCGCGGTGGTCGCGTCGCAGCCCACGCGCGGCGTCGACCTCGGCGCGGTCTCGAAGATTCACGCCCGGCTGCGCGGCGCCGCGAAGAGCGGGGCAGGGGTCCTCGTGATCTCGGCGGATCTCGACGAGCTCCTCGCGCTCTGTCATCGCATCGTCGTGCTGCTCCGCGGCAAGCTCGTCGGCGAGGTCGGCGGCGAGGCGTTGCGGGGCGCGAACGCGCGCGAGCAGATCGGGCTGATGATGACCGGCGGCGTGCCCGGCACGGCCGGCACCAGCGTCCCTGCAGAGTCCGCGCCTGCCACTGCCCCGGAGCGCGCACCATGACGTCGAATACCCGTCGCGAGGTCCAGGCCGCGATGATCGCGCTGCTGGTGTCGGTCGCGATCGGCAGCCTGCTCGCGCTCGGGGTCGGCGTGTCGCCCGGCAAGATGTGGTGGGAGATGCTCGAGCGGACGGCGAGCGACCCGTACCTGTTCGGCCAGGTCCTCTACAAGGCCACCGGCCTCGCGCTGTGCGGGCTGGCGGTCGCGCTCGCGCTCGACGCCGGGCTGTTCAACATCGGCGCGGAGGGGCAGATCACCGCGGGCGTGCTCGTGTGCGCGACGGTCGGCGCGGCGCTGCCCGACGCGACCCCGGCGATCCTCGCGATCCCACTCTGCCTCGCAGCGGCTGCGGCCGGTGGCGGCGCGGTCGGCGGCTTGATCGGCGTCTTGCGCGCGAAGCGTGGCGCGCACGAGGTGATCACGTCGATCATGTTGAACGCGATCATCGCCGGCGTCGCGCTGTGGGTCGGCAACGCGGTGCTGTTCCGCGGCGGTACGACGCGCGGCGATGCGATCGTCGCGGGCGCCGAGCTGCCCGAGCTCGGCCTCGGTGGCAGCTCGGCCAACACGTCGCTCGTGCTCGCGGCACTCGCGGTGATCGCGCTCGCCTGGGTGCGCTCGCGGACGACCTGGGGACACGCATGGCGCGCGGTCGGTCGCGATCCGGCGGCGGCGCGCAGCGTCGGCATCTCGGTCGCGCGCGTGCAGACGCTCGTGATGACGGCATCGGGCGCGCTCGCCGGGCTCGCCGCGGCGAACTTCGTGATGGGGCACAAGCACGCGTTCGAGGAGGGCCTCGGCCGCAACACCGGGTTCCTCGGGATCTCGGTCGCGCTGCTCGGCCGCTCGCACCCGTTCGGCGTCGCGATCGCCGCGCTCGTGATCGGCTTCCTCTCGCAGGGCGGGCTCGCCGTCGGTGACTTCGTCCCGAAGGAGCTGACCGAGATGCTGCAAGGCGTCGTCGTGCTCGCGGTCGCGGGCGCGAGCGTGTGGATCAAGCGTCAGCCGGAGCCGGGGCGATGATCGAGACCATCCTCACGATCGCGTTCCTCGCCGAGGTGCTGCGGATCTCGGTCCCCTACGCGCTCGCCGCGATCTGCGGCTCGACCACCGAGCGCGCCGGGGTGATCGATCTCGCGCTCGAGGGCAAGCTCCTGTTCGGCGCGTTCGCGGCGGCGACGATCGCGCACGCGACCGACTCCGCGTACATCGGCGTCGCGGGCGGCATGGCCGCGGGCGCGGCGGTTGCCGCGCTCCAGATCTGGTTCGCGCTGCGGCTCGGCGCCGATCAGGTGATCGTCGGCGTCGCGCTCAATCTGCTCGCCCTCGGCGGCACGCGCTTCCTGCTCCAGCTGTTCTACGGCGAGGGCACGAACTCGCCGCGCGGGCCGGCGTTCGGCGATGCGGTCGCGACGAACCCGATCGTGTGGATCGCGGTGATCGCGACCGCCGGCGTCGCGTTTGCGTTCGTGCGCACCCGCTGGGGTCTCCGGCTACGCGCCGCGGGCGATCGACCCGAGGCGCTCGTGACCGTCGGCGTCTCGCCGTTCCGCGCACGCCTCTACGCCGCGCTCGTCGGTGGCGCGCTCGCCGGTGCGGGTGGCGCGCAGATCTCGCTCTCGGTCGGCGTGTTCTCGGCGGACATGTCCGGCGGCCGCGGCTACATGGCGCTCGCGATGGTCATCCTCGCGGGGTGGCGGCCGGCGTGGGCCGCGATCGCCTGCGTCGGCGTCGCGTGTGCGAGCGCGATCGGGTTTCACCTGCAGATCGCGGGCTCGAGCATCCCGCCCGAGCTCGCGCCGCTCCTGCCCTACGTCCTGACGCTCCTCGTGCTCGTGATCTTCGGCAGCCTCGGCAAGCCGCCGCGCTCGCTCGGCAAGATCTAGAACGAGCTCGCCTGGAGGGGTGATGGTGAGGCTGAGCTGCGAGCGAGGAGCGTGGCATCGGGACGCCGAGGCCGGCAGGAAGGGCCTGCCGCGGGGAGCGGCTGCCGCGGCCTGAGCGGTACAGCATGGCGCGCACGCGATCGAACACCGCCTCGGCATCGGCGATCTAAACCGTGGTGACGTGCCGCTTGCGCCGCGATCCGCAGCGCGACTCGCGAGCGCGGCAACGCCCGGCGATCTCTTCGATGGCAAGCTCGGGACACTGATGGTTCCGACGCTCGTGCTGCACGGCTCCAGCGATCCGCGAACGGAACCCGGCGAGCTGGACACGATCCAGCGCGAGCTGCCGCAGGCAAGCGTTGCGATCGTCGAACAGGGCGGCCATTGTCCGCATCCCAACCTGCGTGTCGCGCGCGTCGCGACCGGGGCTCGCCCGCTTCACGAACGACCTCCCCTGCGCCTTGATGTCGGCGTCTCGTTTACCGCACGCGACGGCGAGCACGCACACGAGGACGCCAAAGCGAAGTTGCATGTCGTGACCATAAGTCAGCTTCGGGTGCGGTCGCCATCGTCGCTTCCTGGGCAGTGTTGCCGACCCAAGTTCCTCGGTCGCCGATCCGCCGGTTAACACCTCGATGTCTTGTGGGTCGCGTCTCGCCCCGCTCAGCGGCAGCAGGTCCCCGAAGACCACAACGGCTGGCCTCCACTGCTGTACACCACGAGGTTGCCGTCGTTTTGCAAGCCGTCGAACAGGTGTCCAGCTTGCCCGGTCACAGCAAGCTCACGTGCGCCACGGCGATCAGCGCGACCGTGGCGACTTCATCGCAGAGTAGTGGCGCTGGTCACCGCGAGCTCGATCTTGCGACGCATGAGCCGCCGCACCTCGTGAGGAGCGCCTGCGCGCTCGATCTTAGAGCGGCGAGCCAAACCAAACGGGATTAGACTGCCGGCCCATGCGCCCCGACTTCGACTTCGACCCGAGCACGACCTGTTCCGCGTCGAAGGCCGACATCTGCTTCTGCGATGCGGCGGCGACCAGCCTCGGCGCGGTCGCGACGGCGACCGTGAACGCCGAGACCGCCGACGGCGTGGTCGTGACGATCGACGCGATCCACGGCAGCGCTGGGGGGATCTCCGCCGGGCAGTCGCTCACGCTGCCCGACTACCTCGGCACCAACGCGCACGTCGGCGACTCGCTGTTCATCTCGCTCCTGCCGAATCCCTCGCGTCCGGACATGCACACCATCAACGCGGTCTTCCACATCGATGGCGAGCAACTCGTGCTCCCGACGTGCGACCTCGACGGCTCGCCGCTGTCGACGGCAACCGCGGTCGAGGCGGCGCTCGCCACGAGCTGCGAAGCGCACCTCGCCGCGCTCGACGGCCGGTGGGGCGAATCGCATTGCGATGATGGCGGCTGCGCGATCGCCGGCGGCGGCTCGCCCGCGGTGCTCGGCGCCGTGGTCGCGGCCGCGCTTGTTGCGATGCGTGCCAGTCGCCGTCGGCAGCGATGAGGCCGTCGCGGTCGCGATTCACGGCGGGACCTCCTGTGTCGGCGCGATGACGCAGGACCGCTTCAGGCTCGGTCTGCCGTGTCGCGCGTTTGCCAAGTCGCTTCGCCCGAAGGAGCCGCATGCGTTCGATCGTTGCTTGCTCGCGCGTAGCCTGGCTGTCTTCGATCGAGCGGTATCGATAGACACAACGGCAACGATACGACCCGGCTCGAGAACCGCCAGAGCTCCTTGATCCGACGTACGTGTTCGGATCTTTCGGGTCGCCTCGCGGTGGTGCGGGCATCTCCGAAACGTCGCGGTACCGTTTCACCGTCACGTGTCCTCCTCGAGATCGAACGCAACGGCGAGCCGTTTCGCGTCGGCATGATCCACCGGTCGAACGGTGATCGCCGAATCGGAACTTGTCTCCGAGCCGCGTGAGTATATCCATCGGCGGTGCATCGCCGGGAGGCACGTATCTAACGGCCGGATAGTCCCCGCACAGATCGCCCGCCGTGATCTCGTCGATCGATGGATCGTCATACACAGCGTGCAGCGCTTCGCGAAGCCGCGCGACGTTCTCTTCGGTGGTCTACTTACTGGAACGAGCACCGCGACGGCTCGATGGGCCGCGGCTCCGCGACGACGTCCGGCGGCAGCAGCTGGGTCAGATGCCAGGCCTGCGCCTCGGTCAGCCGTTTCGCCGTACGCTGCGCCTTCACGATCGCGCGGACGAGCAACGTCATGATGATGAACACGCCGACGTTCGCGCTGATCAGCAGCACGAGCGCGGGCGTGCCGGTGAACCCGATCGCGGTCGGCCGCGTGATCAGCGCGCCTCCCGAGATCTCGAAGGTCCGCGCGAAGACGCCGAGCTCCTCGAGCACGAGCGGCGCGACGAGCGCGGCGGCGAGCGGCACGACGACGAGCCACCATCGATCGGTCAGCGGCGGGAAGACGAGGAACGAGATTCCGGTACTGCAGGCAACCGCGGGAACGATGACGAACGGCCCGAACAGCCGGCTCAGCAGGATGATGATCACGACGTTGCCGGTGAGCGAGACCAGCACGCACGGCAGGGAGTAGGCCGGCCGGTACATCCCGACGACCGCGGCGGCCACGACGACCGCGACGGCGGCGACGATACCTCCGATCGCGCGCCAGTCCTCGACCCCGAGCCACATCAGGATTGGCAGGAACGCGAGGTAGCCAAGCTGGGTGATGGCAGCGAACCGGCTCTGGCGGACGGCCGTGTCCTGATCGGCGGCGAGGTGCCGCGCGGCGAGCCCCGCCGGCTGCTCGCGATCGGGGATCGTCTCGAGCATGATCTTCGAGACCAGCACCGCGGCACCGGACCCAGGGTCGAGCGCGAGCGCTTGACCGGCCGCGCGCATGGCGTGGCCGCGCC
>JACCTC010000315.1 GCA_013812655.1 Deltaproteobacteria bacterium
GCTGACGCCCGCGAGCTCGAGCGCGAGCCGTGCACCGGGGTGAACGTGGAGGGCGCCGCCGACGGTGCCGACCGCGAGTGGCATCGTGAGCTCGCCGACCAGCCCCGCGCGATCGTCGCGCTCGCGCCACACCGCGAGGGGACTGTACACGCCGCTGCGTGCGGCGTAGGCATGGGCACCGGCCTCGACGGCGCGCCAGTCCTGGCCGGTCGCGACGAGGACGGCGTCGACGCCGTTCATGATCCCCTTGTTGTGGGTCGCGGCGCGGTACGGATCGAGCTCGGCGAACCGCGATGCCGCGGCGATCGCCGCGCGGACCTCGGCGCCACCGGCACCCTCGCACGCGAGCTGGGCGTCCTCGATCGCGCAGCGGACCGTGACGGTGCGGCCGTCGGTCAGGTTTGACAGGATGCGGAGGCCGGGGCGGCCGCCGGCAAGCTGCGCGACGCGAACGGCGAGCGCCTCGCAGAGCGTGTTGACGAGGTTCGCGCCCATCGCGTCGCGGCAATCGACGTGGAGGTGTGCGACGAGCACCCCGCCGTCGGCGCCGTCGCGGGCGAGCGTGCGGACATCGAAGCCGCACGGACCGCCACCACGCTCGGCGAGCCGCGGGACCAGACGGCGAGCTTCGGTGACGAGCTCCTCGGCGGCGTCCCGCAGCGCGGCGGCACCGGCATCGACATCGGCCACGTGCGTGACCTGGATCTGGCCGATCATCACCGGCGCGGAGACCACGGTCGTGAAGCCGCGCGGGCGCGCCATCCGGGCGGCGTTCGAGGCGGCGGCGACGACGGACGGCTCCTCGATCGCCATCGGCACGAGCACATCGACGTCGTCGACGACGAAGTTGACCGCGACCGCGAACGGCAGCCCGTAGATGCCGACGACGTTCTCGATCATCCCGTCGGCGACGTCGAGTGGCAGCGCGGCCGGGTCGACGGCGGCAAACCCCTCGGCGGGAAGCGTGGCGTTCGCGTTCTCGAGCAGGCGCCGGCGGCGGCCGGCGACGTCGAGTCGGTAAAAACCTGGAATGCGGGACGACAAGGGGACCCTGGTTTCTACTGCGCGTCGGGGCGGGTGTCCACGCCGGTCTCGTCGACGGACAGTCGCAGGGGCAGGCACCCCATTTCGATGAGCGCCCGGGTGGCTTCCGTTACATTCGCGGTCGCCGGGAGGACGGCCACGGCAACATCACCGCCGCCAGCCCCCGTGGTCTTCGCGGTCCCCCCGAACCGGGCCATCGCGGCGCGGGCGGTCGTGACGCAGCCGGGCACCAGGACGACCCCGGTCGCCTGCGCGAGGCGGTCGATGGCATGGCCGGCGAGGCTCAGCGCGGCGATCATGGCGGCGCTCGCCAGCTCGCTCGGGGCAACCACGGCCAGGCAGGCCGCCTGCGAGGCATCGGCGACCGCGACCAGCGCTGCGTCGACCTCGGTCTTGCGCGCGACGCGGGCGGCGGCGACCTGCTGGACCAGCGTCGAGGTGTCGGCGGCGTGGCCAGTGAAGAACGGGATCAGCGTGACCTGGGCCGGCCACTTGCGGTGCTCGATTTTCTTTTTGGTGAACGCGATCGTGCCGCCGTAGACCGCGGCGGCGATGTCCGCGCCGGACCCGATCGCGCCGCGCGCGCCCTGCGCCCGGGCGTGCGCCGCGCTGGCGACCGCGAGGATCTCCTCGCGATCGATCACGAGCCCGGCCTCGCCGAGCGCGCACGCGGTGGCGGCGACTGTCACCGCGGAGCTCGATCCGAGCCCGAGCTTGGTCTGCCGATCGTAGAACGCGGTGCTCTCGACGCTGACCTCGAGCGCGGCACGTGCGGCCGGGTCCGTGCTGCCGCGCCGTTCAGCGAGCTCGGTGGCGACCGCGATCAGGAACGGCGAGCTACCGCGGGCGACACCATGGCGCGCCACCGCACGGCGATCGACGGCGGTCACCAGCGCGGGCGCGCCATCGAGCACGGCGTACTCGCCGGTGAGGATCAGCTTGCCGGGTGCGGTGGCGATCATCGTGGCGACCCGCGGGTGAGGGTGCCGACGTCGCCCTGGGGTCGCGTAGCGGGGCCGCGCATGCTGGGTGAAGAATACGTGCATCTCGCCAGATCAGACGCCCGGCGGGCGAAGAACTCGTCGACGGCAGATGGAGATTTCGTGAAGATCGGGCCGGGCGGGCCAGGAAGTAACGTGAGCGCGATCAGCCGAGCGACACGATCGAGATGGGCGAGACCGTGTCGACGACGCTCGCCGGAGGGCCGGCCGCGCTGATCGTGACCGCGGTGACCCCCTCGATATCCTTGAGGCGCATGGCGAGCGTCGGCGCGTCCTCGTCGTTCGTGATCACCTTGACGTGTGGCCCGGCGTCCATTGTCGCCCAGGCCGCGAGGCCACAGGCGCGCAGGCCGCGGACCTCGTTGTGGAGCGCGAGCGTCGTCGGCTGCCAGTAGAAGATCGCCGGGCGCGCGGTCATCGCCGATGCGTGCATCGCGAGCGCGTTCGCCTCGGCGATGTGGCCGAGTGCCTCGAGATCGCCCGCAGCGAGCGCGGCCTCGGCAGCCTCGAGGTCGCGGGGCACGAGCTCGAGCCAGGCGTTGTAGAACGGCGAGGTGGCCGCGGTGTGCTCCATCGCGTCGCGGGACGCGTGGGTCTTCGTGGTGCCACCACCGACGACGGCAACGACCATGCGGATACGATCGAGCAGCGGCGAGGCGACGGGCTCGGCATACGCCTCCTCGCTGGTCGATCCAGTGCGCATGCGCGCAAAGCCACCGAACACCGAGCGTGCGGCCGAGCCCGACCCGCGGCGCGCGAGGATCGAGAGCTGGCGCTCGGTCAGCGTGAGGCCGGCGGCGCGGGTGGCAGCGAGCGCGAGCGCGGCGTAGCCCGAGGCCGACGACGCCAGCCCCGAGGCGGTCGGGAACTCGTTGCGGCTCGTGACCCGCGCGCGGATGCCGACACCGGTCGCGCTTCGCACGAGGTCGAGGAACGCGCTCGTGCGGCCGAGATCGGCCGGGCTCGCGACCACGCCGTCGAGCTCGAGGATGTCGTGCTCGAGCGCGTCATCGTACGTCACCGTGGTCTCGGTCGAGAGCGCGGCGAGCGTCAACGACAGGCTGCCCGCGGACGGCAGGTTCTGGAGGGCATCGCGCTTGCCCCAGTACTTGACCAGCGCGATGTTCGCGCAGGCCCGCGCGGTGACCGTGTCTGGCATCGCGCGACAATACCCCGTGTGGGGGCTGCGCGGTGGGTTACGCGTTGGCGCCGACGGTGGCGATGAAGCCGGTGATGCCGGCGTGTTTCCACTCGGTGAGGATCGCCTGCTCGCGGTCGCGCGGCGCGATCGCGATCACCGCGCCACCACCGCCGGCGCCGGTCAGCTTCGCGCCGTGGGCGCCGGTCGCGCGCGCCGCGTCGCACAGCGAGTCGAGCTGCGGCGTCGAGACGCCGAGCCCCGCGAGCACCGCGTGCGCGCGGTTCATCGCGGTGCCGAGGCCAGCGAGGTCGCCACC
>JACCTC010000331.1 GCA_013812655.1 Deltaproteobacteria bacterium
CCTGCACGGATCGCGATCCGAGGCCGCGCCGGTAGCGGGCGCCGCACGCTGCTCGCGGCGTTCGCGCGGATTGCCGGTCGCGCGCTCGGCGTGATCGACACCGCACAGCTGCCGCGCGACGCCGATCGCTTCGGCCGCGGTCTCCAGCTCGCGCTCCGGCGCGCGCAGCTCGCTGGCCTCGTCCCGGTGATCCGCGGCCTCGACGAGGTCGTGTTCGACGAGCGCGACGGCGGCGAGATCGCGCGCGAGGTCTGTGTGGCGCACCCCGGGCCGATCGCGGTGATCTCGCCGCCCGACGTCAGCCCACCGTTTCCGGTCGGCCACGTCGTGATCGATCTGCCGACGCTATCGGAGACCGAGCGCACCGGCGTGTGGCAGCGCGCACTCGCACCGACCCGGTTCTGGCTGCGTGATCACGCCGGCCTCGCGGCGCGCTATCGCGTCGGCCCCGGCGTCATCCACCGCGCGGTCGCGTCGCTCGCGGGACTCGATCCGCAGCTGCCCGCCGACGACCGGATCGACAGCTTCCTCCGCCAGAGCCGTGACCTCCGGCTCGCCGATCACGCGCGCCGCGTCGATCGCCTCGCGACGTGGTCCGATCTCGTGCTGCCGCCCGACATCATGGACAGCCTGCGCGAGCTCGTCGGCCGCGTTCGTCATCGCCGCACCGTATTCGAGCAGTGGGGCATGGGCCGCACGATGGCGACCTCACGCGGTCTGACCGCGCTGTTCCAGGGCCAGCCGGGCACTGGCAAGACCCTCGTCGCCGGCGCGATCGCCCGCGAGCTCGGCCTCGACCTCTACCAGGTCGATCTCTCGAAGGTGATGTCGAAGTGGATCGGTGAGACCGAGCGCAACCTCGCGACGATCTTCGACGCCGCCGAGGACGGTCAGGTGATCCTGCTGTTCGACGAGGCCGACTCGCTGTTCGCGAAGCGGACCGAGGTGCGCTCGAGCAACGATCGCTACGCGAACCTCGAGGTCAACTACCTGCTGCAACGCCTCGACTCGTTCGAGGGCATCGCGATCCTGACCACGAACTCCGGCGGCTCGATCGATCCGGCCTTCAAGCGACGGCTGTCGTTCCGGCTCTCGTTCCCGTTTCCCGACGAGGACACCCGCGCCGAGCTGTGGCGTGCGCACCTGCCGCGCGAGCTGCCTCGCGGCGGCGAGCTCGTCTTCGACGTCCTCGCACGCAAGTATCAGCTTTCCGGCGGCTACATCCGCAATGCCTGCCTGCGCGCCGCGTTCCTCGCGGCCCAGGAGGAGACGTCGCTGCACCAGCACCACCTCGAGCGTGCGGTCGCGCTCGAGTTCGCCGAGCTCGGCAAGCTGTCGACCGCCGGCACCATCGACTGAGGAGACTCCATGACCCACGAACGCCAGCAAAGCCACGCGACGTCGTCTGCAGACGGCGCTGTTGATCATGATGACCTCGAGCCAGGGCGACTGTCGCGCAGCGCCCTGATGCGCAAGCCCGACCACGCGATCGCCTCCGGGCTCCTCCAGCGCGCCGCGCGCGACGCGAACGGCGTGGCCGACGGTGCCGAGAGCGCGGTGGCCGCCGCTTCGAGCTCGAGCGGGTCGGCTCTGCCCGACAACCTGATGCGCAAGTTCGAGTCCTCGCTCGGCGCCGATCTCAGCGGAGTCCGGGTCCACACCGGCGAAGCCTCGGCCGCGGCGAACGACGCTGTCGGCGCGAAGGCCTACACGATGGGCAACGACATCCACTTCGGCGCCGGCCAGTACGATCCGTCGTCGCCCGGCGGCGAGCACCTGCTCGCCCACGAGGTCGCGCACACCGTGCAGCAGGCCGGCGGCGCGCAGCGCATGCAGTTCAAGCTCGCGGTGTCATCGCCTGGCGATTCGCTCGAGCACGAGGCGGATCGGGCCGCCGACGCGATGGTGACGGGCGCACCCGCGCAGGTCTCGGGCTCGAGTGGCCTGGCACGCGTGATCCAGCGCGAGGCGAAGGCCGACAAGGCAGGCGCACCGGCCAAGCTCTCGGGTATCGACATCCCGCTGGTCGAGACCGCCTCGCCAAAGTTTGCGCTCGGCCCGTTCGACGGCACCGCGAAGATCGGCGGCAAGGTCTCGCTCAAGCCACAAGGCGCGGCAGCCAGCGGCGCAGCCGAGGTCAAGGTCGGCGCCGACAAGGACAAGCTCAAGCTCTCTGCCGAGAAGGAGTTCGGCGCGGAGACCTGGACGTTCAAACCGAAGCTCGTCAGCGAAGCGGAGCTCGACGTCAACGGCAAGCCGAAGGTCAACGTCGGCGTCGCGATCGAGCATCCGGGTCACAAGTTCGAGAACGTCAAGGCCGGTCCGTACACGGTGACGGCGACCGCATTCGAGTGGAAGAAGGGAGCCAAGCCGGTCATCGGCAAGTTTGGGACGGACGTCAGCCTGAGCGCGACGACCACGAAGCCGTACTACGGCCACAACGTCTCCGCAGCGTTCAAGGGGGCGCTCGAGATCGAGCCCAACTGGGCGAAGATCGGCCAGTGGATCGGCCAGCGTGTCGCCACGACCATCTCGAGCAGCGCGGCGCTCGTCGCGGCCGCCGTCGTGGCACCGGTCGCCACGATGGGCGCCATGCTAGTTGCGTGGTCGAAGGCGGGCCACGAGTTCGACGCGGTCCAGGCGAGGATCCAGAACCTCCGCGATCACTGCCGCATCGCGGCGACCGAAGCGCTCACCGGCGAGCACATCGCGGTGCCGATCGGCGGCAAGGACATGAATGCGGGCGCGACAACCCTCGCGAACGACATCCGCTCGGCGCTCGCGGCGCAGCTCAACATCCCCGAGGGTGCCTTCGCCGAGGCCGCGAAAGCAAAGCCGTCCCTCCCCGGCATGGTGTACGCCGCCGCGTGGGGCAAGGCGTGGCCCGCCCTCAAGGCCCAGCTGCTCCAGAACTACAAGGACACGTTCTGGACCTCGTACAAGTTCGAGCGCCAGTGGCTCGACTCGTTCGATACCGGTGACTTCTCGAAGGGCTGAGGATCAGATCAGGCCGCGCTCGATCGCGAGCTTCTTGAGGCGTTCCTTCGCGCGCTCGAAGCGCTTGCGGAGGGTGGCCGCGCGGCTGTCGACGTCGGCGTCGCCGCCGGTGATCCGCGCGATCTCCTTCCACGACAGCTCGCGGTCGAGCCGGAGCAGCAGGAGCTCGTGCTCCTCGGGATCGAGCTGCTCGCGGAGCACACGGAAGCCGTCCTTGACCGCCGTACGCTGGATGTCGAGCGTGGCGGTGCGGAGCACGTGCTCGATGTCGGGTGCGATCGAGAGCGGCAGGTTGCGATCGATGCGGCGGCGCGGATCGCGGCGGAGCTGGTTCAGCGCGTTGCGCGCGAGCGTGTAGAGCCACGACCGCAGCGACGACGACCACCGGAAATTTGGCAGTCCGCGCCAGGCATCCTCGCCGAGCTCGGCAAAGGCCTCGGCAGCAAGATCGTCGTTGCCGGCGAGCGCGCGCAGAAACGCGAGGAGCTCGGTGCCGTAGAGTTGCAGCGCGGCGGTGACCGCACCGTCGGTGTCGCAGGCCTCGCACATCGCGCGGATCGGCGCCTCGATCGCCGCGCGTCGTGGGTCGTGCTCGTGGCTGTCGGACGTGCCCATCGCGTGCTCAGGCTATCGCGTTTGCGCCACGAGGCGATCGATCTCTTCGACGCGTCCCGGCAGCCCGATCGCCGCGTAGCTCGCGCGGGCGGCGGCGAGCAGCGGCCGGGCCTCCGCCTTGCGCTTCACGGCGATCAACGCGCGGGCACGCTCGAGCTGCGGCCAGGCCGTCGACTGCGGATCCTCGGGCGGCTTCGGGAAACCGAGCGCGGTCTCGGTGGCGGCGAGCGCGGTCGCGTGGTCGCGGCGCTGGTTCGCGATCGCCGCGACCATCGCGAGCGAGGTGCGATGACGATCGGTGCCCGGGCGCTTTGCGCCGTAGATGTCGGCGCAGCGGCGTGCTGCCGCGAGTGCGGCCCCGTAATCGCCCTTGGCACGGTGGGCGACCGCGAGGTTGAAGAGGACCTCGGCGACCTCGGTGCGATCGGCGCCGAGCAGCTGCTCGGTCGTCGCGAGCGACTCCTCGAGCATCACGATCGCTTGCTCGGGCTTGCCGTCGTCGAGCAGCAGCACGGCGAGGTTGTTGTCGACGTTGGCGACCTTGGAGTTACGGACACCGTCGTGCGCGATGTAGTTCGCCCGCGCGGTCTCGAGCAGCGCACGCGCGCGTGCGTTGTCGTCGATCAACACGGCCGCGACGTTGACGCGCACGTCATCGACGAGCCGGTCGTTTGGATCCGCCGAGCGCTCCACGATCGCGAGCGCACGCTCCGCGATCGCGATGGCATCGGCCTCGCGATCAGCCGCGATCAGCGAGGCGGCGTAGTCGGACAGGATCTGGCCGATGTCGGGGTGGTCGGCGCCGAGCCGTTCGATCTCGAGCGCGATCGCGCGGTCGTAGAGCGCGATGCCCTCGGCGACCTTCCCGGTCCACATCAGCACGCCCGCCTCGACGAGCCAGCCCTGCACGATCACCGGATCGCCCGCGGGCGCGAGCGCACGGGTTCGCTCGAGGTGACGGAGCGCGCCGGGACTGTCACCGGTCGCATCGGCGACCCGAGCCGCTGCGACGTACATCCGGGCAGCGAGCCACGGCGCGCGTGCGGAGAGCCGCTCGGCATCGGCGACCGTGATTCGCAGCCAGCTGCGGCTCGCCGGATCATCCGCGGCTCTCTCGGTCGTCATCATCAGCAGCTGACCGAGCGCGACGCTCGTGATCAGATCGTCGTCGGCGGCGCGCGCGGCGTAATACGCGTCGGCGAGCAGCTTCTCGGCCTTCGCGAGCTCGCCATGGTGAAACGCGAGCATGCCGTCGACGACCGCGATGCCCGGCGCGACCAGCGGCGACGTCCGCACCGGCGAGCTCGCGAGCCGCTCGAGATGGGGCCGCGCGCGATCGATCGCGTGGACCTCCAGCTCGGTGCGCGCGATCGAGACGTCGGTGCGTGCGGTGATCACGGCCTCGAGCTGCGCGGGATCGGTCGGCACCGGTGGACTGGCCGCGAGGTACGTCGGCGACGTGCAGCTCACGAGGTCCGGTAGCGTGCGGTTGACCCGGCGGACGATGTCGGGGGCGCTGGCCGCGGTGACTGTCTCGATCGCGAGCAACGCGCGCGCCGAGCGTGCCGCGACGTCGAGGCAAGACTCGCTCTTCGCGACGAGCTCCGGCGACCACTCGCGGCGCTGCTTGCCCGCCTGGCAGGCCGTGCGCGCGCCGCCGGCGAGCCCGGTCGCGAAGCCGTCGATCGTCGACTGCACGCGCTCCGCGGCGTCGGTCGCTCCGGCCGCGCGTAGCTTCGCCGGCAGCTCGCGCGGGACCTGCGCGGCAAGCGCGGCACCCGCGTTCGC
>JACCTC010000344.1 GCA_013812655.1 Deltaproteobacteria bacterium
GGCGCGGACGGCGTCGTCGAGGCGATGCCGGTACAACCACGCCGCATCGAGCAAGCAGCGGAGCCGGTCGCCGGGCGCAGTCGACAGCCGCGCCGCACGTACGAGCTCCTCACCGGCCGCGACCAGCTCGCCCTGCTGGACGAGGACACGCGCCATGCCCTCGCGCGCCCGCGCATTCTCGAGATCGAGCGCGATCGCCTGCACGAAGCCGAGGCGCGCGTTGACCGCATCGCGGAGCCCGAGGTGGACGTGCCCGATCCGCTGCAGCAACTCGGCGCGGGCACGCGGCGCCGTCGTCGCGTCGAGCAAGCGCTGCAACAGCTCGAGTGCCTGCTGCGCGCGACCCGCGGTCTCGTAGAGTCCTGCCAGCGTGCTCGCGGCGACCGCGTGCTGCGGATCGAGCTTCACGACCTCGCGATACGCCGCGGTCGCGCCGTCGACATCGTGTAGCGGGCTCTCGAACACGCTCGCGAGCTCGAGGAGCAGCGCGATCCGCTCCGCCGGATCGGTCAGCAGCTTGAGCTGGGCGTGGAGCTCGACCACGAGCGGCGCCCACTGCTGGCCGGCGCGCAGCGCACGGGCGCGGCCCTGGTGCGCGGCGAGGTCGCGCGGATCGAGCGCGATCAGCTTCTGCCAGCATGCGGCCGCCCGGTCGTAGCGCGCGTGGTCGTGCCACGCCGACGCGAGATCGCGGTAGCGCGCGAGCTGATCCTCGCGGCTGCCGCCATCGACCGCCGTCTCGGTCGCATCGAGCAATGCCTCGGCCTGACCGGTCGACTGGTAGATCCGCTCGAGCCCCTGCAACGCCGCCGGGTGGCGTGGATCGAGCGCGAGTGCGGCGCGATACGCGCGGATCGCGTCCTCGGGGCGGCCAAGATGCTCGGCGAAGGTCGACCCGAGCTCGACGTGCAGATCGACGATGACGGTCGCCGGCGCGGTCGCGGCCAGCACGTCGACGAGCTGCGGCAACAGCTCCGCGAGCGCGGGCCAGGCCTCGGTCGCGAGGTAGCAGCGATGCAGGGCGACGAGCACCTGCGGCGACTCCGGCTCGTCGGCGAGCGCGCACTGATACGACGCGACGGCATCTGCCGGCTGCGCGAGTCGGTTCTCGTAGATGTCGCCGAGCTCGGCGTAGAGCTCGCTGCGTCGGCCGAAATCCTGCTCGGTCGCGGCGCGTTCCGAGAGCACCGCGATCAGCTGTGCCCACCGCCCCTCGGCGCGCAGCAGCTCGACGAGCTCGTACCAGGTGTCGACGTCCGTGGGCGCCAGCCGCAGGGCGCGCTCGAGGGCGACCGCCGCGGCCTCGTGATTCCCCGTGCGATCGCGCGACCACCGGCCGACCAGGTGCCACAGCGCCGCGGCACTCTCGGGATGCGCGGCCTCGAGCTCGCCGGCGAGTGCCTGGCACTCCGCGATCAGCTCGTCCCACGCGTCGGCCGCTGGCGCGAGGCGGTCGAGCTGATCGACGAGGTGCGCTCGCGTCGGCTCGCGCCGGAACACCGCGAGCCACACCAGGAACGCGGCGCGGGCGTCACCGGTGCGATCCTCGTAGATGCCGGCGATCGACTCGAGTGCCGTGACGGCCGATGCATCGTTCGCCCGTGACGCGCGCTCGAGCAGCAGCGCGGCGAGCGGCTCCCACGCCTGGCGCGCGGCGTAGATCGCCTCGAGCTCGCGCGACGCGACCGGATCGGCGGGATCGAGCTGGAGGACGCGCTCGTACGCCTCGACCGCACGCTCGTCGTCGTCGAGCCGCTCGTGCGCCATCGCCGCGAGGTTCAGCAGCATCGCGATCCGCGGGCGCTTGCCCTCGGTCAGCGCGACGCGCTTCTCGAGGAGCTCGACACAGTCGAGCCAGCGCCCCTGCTGGACGAACAGCTCCTCGAACGCGTCGAGCACGCGTGGATCGCTCGCGTCGATCGACTGCGCGCTGCGCCACGTCTCGAACGCGCGCTCCGGCTCCCCGAGCTGCTTGGCCTCGACATGTCCGAGCTCGATCAGCAGCTCGAGTTGCTCGTCCTCGTCGGGATCGCCGGTATCCATGCCGTCGCGGATCAGCTCGCGAATGCCGGCTGCGACCTCCGGCCACGCCTCGCGCGCGCGATCGGCCGCGAGTGCCGCGCGCTTTCCCGCCGGTCCGTCGACCGAGACCACGACCTCGTAGCCCTCGCTCGCGGCGCGTGGCGGGCGCGCGGCGGCCGATGACGAGCGCGCGGCGAGCACGCGGGTCAGCGCCGGGTTACTCGCCGCGACGAGCGGAAACAGCTCGGTGACCGAAGGCGTCAGCGCCGCGTCGCCGCCGTGCGCGACGAGCAGCGCCACCGTGCGGTTGCCGATGCTGACCGGCAGCAGCAACGTGGTTCGCGACAGCCCGCCGCACGCCTCGAGCAGGCCATCGACGAACGGCTCGCCGGTCGCGATCTCGCCGACCGACGGCGCGCGCGAAACCACCGCGGCCTCGAACGCCGGGACCGAGTTCCGCGAGATCCGCAACGCGTCGATCCGGCTGCAATCGAACCCCTCGTCCGATAGCGCGCGCCGCCCCCGGAAGTGATCGGCGTGCACCGAGAACAGCGCCGCGAACCGGGCCTTCGAGCGCACCGCTCGCAGCAACAGATCGAAGATCTGCTCGCGATCCCGCGCTTCCTCGAGAGCGAGCACCGCATGCGATGGCTCGAGAGGCGCCCTCGTGCCTGTGGGTTCCACGCTCACAGCGGGGACGATCCTATGTCACGTCACCGATCGACGCGAGTGGTATGCCCCCCTGCATCCGACTAGACTCGGCGTGCATGGCGAAGCGGGCTGACAAGGGCCACGACTCGACGCAGGAGCTCTCGGCGAGCCAGCTGGTCGTCCCGCCACGCAACGCACCGCCGCAGGTCCGGCGCGCAAACCCGAACAATGACGCCAGCACCTGGGGCCAGGTCGTCGTCGGCACCGCGGACTTCGCACCCGCGCCGATGCCGGTCTATCCCGGCCGGTCGCGGCGCGCGCTCGTACTCGGCGGACTCGGCGTGGTGATCGCCGGCGGAGTCGGCGGCTACGTCCTCTACACGAGAATGCAAGATCGCGCACCGAGCGCCGCCTCCGCCGCCGTGACGGCGCCTGCGCCTGCAGCGACGCCGTTGGCGACCCCGGGCCCCGTGATCGCACCGGCGATCGCACCAGTCGACGCCGCGGTCGCGGTCGTCTCCGCCGACGCCGCACCGACGCCGATGGCGCTCGAAACCACCGTCGATGCGGTCTCGGGCGTCGGGCCGCCGATCTTCGTCAAGAAGAAGAAGCCGCCGGCGAAGAAGAAGCCCGCGGCCAAGCGCCCGAAGCGCTGACCGCTACTTTTTTGGCTCGTTCGCCTTCGACAGATCGCCCGCGTCGATCACGGTCAGCTTGCTCGGGTGCAGGTGCTTCTTCGCGACGCGCTCGACATCCGCGGCGGTGACCGCCTGGACCTTCGCGCGCAGCTGCTTGCTCCACTCCGTCGTCCGGCCGCGGAACAGCTGATTGCGCAGCATCCCGATCACGTAGCTGTCGTTCGAGAGCTGGGTGTCCTGCGCCTTGGTCCACGAGTCCTTCGCGCGCTGCAGCTCGTCCGCCGCGATCTTGCCGCTGACGATCCGGTTGATCTCCTCGAGGAGCGCAGCCTTCGCCTTCGCGAGGTTCATCGGCGCGACCATCGCGTAGGCGCCGATCGAAGCGGACTCGTCGAGCGCATCGGCCGACGTCCACGCCCCCGCGCCGTACGACAGGCCATCCTTCTCGCGGAGCCGCATCCACAGCCGCGAGCTGGTGTCGCCGCCGAGGATCTGGCCGACGAGGAGCCACGCCGCGTAGTCCGGATCGGAATCCTTCATCGCCAGATCGTGCGCGGCGACGAGCATCGTCATCTCCTTGTCCTTGATGTCGATCGACTTCGTCGTCCCGGCGACTCCGAACGGCCGATCGATCAGGCGGACGTACTTCTTCTTCGAGGTCCAGCCGGCGAGCAGCTTCTCGACCTGCGCCGGGATCGCGGCGACGTCGAAGTCACCGACCGCGACGAGCTCGCCGGCGCCGACGCCCGCGAACTCCTTGTAGAACGCCTTGATGTCGGCAACCGTCACCTTCTTGATCGCCGCGATCTGCTCCGCCGGGCTCATCGTGTAGCGCGGGTCGCTCTTCGGCCACGGGCTCGTGATCTGCTGCAACGTCACGAACGCGAGCACCTGCGGCTCGGTCAGCTGCTGCTCGAGCTGCGCGAGCTGCTCCTGCTTGACGATCTCGAGCTGCTTGTCGGGGAAGCTCGGGCTCGTCAGCATCTCGGCCGCGAGGTCGAGCGCGGCGGGGAGCTTGTCGCGCAAGGTCTCGATGTTCAGCGTGAAGCCGTCCGCGCCGCCACCGACCCAGATCTTGCTCTTGAGCTGATCCTGGAGGTCCTGGAGGTCCTGATACGACTTCTTCGTCGTGCCACGCGACATCAGCGACGCGGCGAGGTCAGCGATCACGGCCTTGTTCTGCAGCGACTTCTCGTCGCCCCAGTGCAGCGCGAGCTGGAGCTCGACCTTGCCGCCACGCGTCTTCTTCGGCAGCAGGGCGGCCTTGATACCGCCCTTGAGCTCCTTGCGCGTCGTCCGCTGCTCGATCGTATCGAGCGTCGCGGTGAACTGCTCGCCCTGCTCCTTGACCTCGCCGCCGTCGATGCCCTTGACCATCGCGGTGATGTCGGGGGTCTCGCGGAACGGCGCGCGGTCGACGGTCTTCGTCGGCACGAAGCGGCCGAGCGTGCGGTTCGTCTGCTTGAAGTACGCGGCCGCTGCCTTCTGCGCGTCGGCGGCGGTGACCTTGCCCACACGATCGCGGAACGCGAAGATCGCGCGCCAGTCGCCGAGCGCCGCGGCCTCCGAGAGCTCGATCGCGATGCGCTGGCTGTCGGCCATCGCGAGCTCGATCTCCTTCATCGTCGATGCACGCCAGCGCTCGATCTCCTTGTCGTCGATCTTGGCGCTGCCGAGCTTCTCGATCTCGGCGAGCATCGTCGCCTCGACCTTCGCGACGTTCTTGGGGTCGCGGATCTCGGCCTGGAAGTACGCGACATACGGATCCCGGAAGAAGGCGTTGTAGCCACCGACGCTCGCGGCGAGCTTGGTCTCGACGAGCTTCTTGTAGAGGCGGCCGCTCGGCTCGCGCGTCAGCACGTCGAGCGCGGCGAGCACCGCGGGGAAGTCCTCCGCGGCGGCGCCCGGCGTGTGGTACGCGAGGCCGACCGCATGGATGTCGCCGTTGCGGCGCAGCGTGATCGAGCGATCACCGTCCTGGACCGGCTCGATCGTGTACGACGGCGCGAGCTTGCGCGTCGGCCGCGGGATCGTGCCGAAGAACTTCTCGATCGACGCCAGCGCCTTCGCGTCGTCGAACTTGCCCGACACGACCAGCACCGCGTTGTCGGGCTGGTAGTACTTCTCGTAGAACGCGCGGAGCGCCGGAACCGGCACCTTCTCGATGTCCGAGCGCGAGCCGATCGTGCTCTTGCCGTAGTTGTGCCAGAGGAACGCCGTCGAGATGATGCGCTCCTGGAGGATGCTGAGCGGGCTGTTCTCGCCGATCTCGAACTCGTTGCGGACGACCGAGAACTCGGTCTTGAGATCGTCGGGCGAGATCGTCGCGTTGATCATGCGGTCGGATTCGAGGTCGAGCGCGAAGTCGAGGTTCGCCTGCGTCGCCGGCAGCGTCTCGTAGTAGTTCGTGCGATCGGTCCACGTCGTGCCGTTCATCTGCGCGCCCCGCTCGTCGAGGAGCTTCAGCACGTTGCGGTGCCGCGGCGTCCCCTTGAACAGCATGTGCTCGAGGAGGTGTGCCATGCCGGTCTCGCCGTAGCCTTCGACGCGCGAGCCGACGAGGTACGTGATGTTGACGGTGACCGTCGACTGCGTCGCGTCGGGGAACAGCAGGACCTGCAGCCCGTTGTCGAGCTGGTACTCGGTGATGCCCTCGACGGTGCGGATCTTTCGCGCCTTCGCGGCGACAGCCGGCTTCGCCGGTGCGCCACCCTTGGGCGCCTCGGCGATCACAGGCGCTGGATCGTCGGCGGTGCTACCGCCCGTGCCAGGCGCGCCGGGTGACGGGGATGGATGTCGCGAACCGCCGCAAGCCGCGGCCAGGAGAATGGGAAGGAGCAGCGCTCGACGCTTCATGTGTGCGTCGATAACACGGCTCCGACGACGAAACATGCCCCGCTGGACGGTGTCCCAGGGTGTCGCAGTCAGAACTCGAAGTCGACGCCGGCGAACCAGGTGTTGTCGCCGACCGACAGCCTGGAGTCGGAGCCGAAGCCGTCGACCTTCGCGTACTGCAGCTCGGCGTAGAAGCCCGCGTGCTGGATGCCGCTGTTGCGCATCGACATCGCGGCCTCGCTGTCGATCCGCTCGGCGCGAACCGCGAGCCCGATCGAGCCCTGGTAGCCGAGGCTGCCGCCGCGCGCCTTGTTGTACGAGACGCAGGACATGTCCGCGGCCGTCTCGGCGCAGACCCGGCTGAGGTCGCCGTTCGGCGCCTTGATCATCCACGCGTAGTACGAGAGCCCGCCGCGCAGATACGGCACGATCGGGATGCCGAACCGGTCGTCGAGGTACGTGAAGCGATAGCTCACCGTCGCGGCGAGCGGGATCAGCCGGAACGTGTTGCGGCTCGCTCCCGAGCGCGGTCGCTCGGCCTCGTCCTCGCTCGTGCCGTCGACGTACGCGTACGCCGACTTCTGCATGTAGCCGATGCTGCCGCCGACGCCGATCTGCCCGAACCCGTTCCAGATGATGCGATCGACGTCGAGCATCGGCAGCACCTGCCAGACCCGGCGCTCGTGCTTCTTGCCGTCGAGGTAGTAGTCCCCGAACATCGCCTCGTACGGACCCTTGCCGGTCAGCGCGTTCTGGCCGGCCTGCAGATCGATCTCGGGGATGTACGGACCGAGGCGGATGCCGGCATGCCAGGTGACGTCGTCCTCGAAGTCGCCACCTTCCTCGGAGGCGTCGTCGTCCCAGTACGGCGTGAAGTCATCGGCGTGGGCCGTGTGCGGCGCGACGATCCCGCCGGCGACGCAGATGCCGAGCAACGTCGCGATCGGCGCGGGCAGCAGGCGTGCCGTGATCCGCCAGAGGACGCGCCGGCGGCGCCACAGCCACGGCATCGCGAGGACGAGCAGCAAACCGGGCAGCGACAGCAGGTGCCAGAGCACGGCGAGCACGACGAGCGGGGCGAGCAGCACGCCGGCGATCACGCGAAGCACGAGCGAGCCATCGACGAGGAAGCTGCCGAACGTCGCGTAGTAGGCGCGGATCAGCGCGCGGCCGAACGCGGTCCGGGCCAGCGTGTTGTCGCGGAACGAGCGCAGGACCTGGGTCAGCACGCTGCCCTCGCCGTACGTCGTCGACAGCAGGCATCCACCCTCGACCGCGCTGCCGCGATCGTCGAGGTCTTCCCAGAAGTCGATGACCGGCTTGGGGATGATCGTGCGGCTGAAGTACGTGCCCTTGACGTTGCCGTAGTAGTCGATCGCGAGGAGCGCGACCGTGTAGGGCTTGTCGTTCTCGAGGCCGTTGATCGTCAGGCTCGTCGCGGTGCCCGACGTCTGATCGCCGCACAGGTAGTCCGAATTCAGCTGGCGGAACGGCTCGGGCGCGGCGGCGACATCGGTGCCGTCCTCGGACCCGGTGATCACCGACGGGGCGAGATCGAAGTCCTGCGGCAAGCCGCACAGCTCGGTGGTCGTCTGGTAACGCGGCGAGGGCACCTCGTCGACGCCCGCGGGCATTCCCTCGTCGTCCATGCACAGGGCCTGGTAGTAGAAGATATCGGTCGCGCGGCTGTCCGGCGCGTCCCACGAGATCGCGATCGAGCCCTCGCCGCTCTGGGCGTCGAAGTTCTTCGGCAGCGGCGGCGCCTCGGTGTCGACCTTGGTGACGTCCATGCTGGTCGCGGTCCCGCCGACCGACTGGTTCGTGAAGTAGTCGTAGGTGTTGTCACCGTCGGAGTCGACGAGGATCCACACGAACGCGTCACCCGCGCGCTCCTGGCACGGGCCGGTCGTATCGACGCCGTTGACCGCGTCGTAGATGCCGACCTCGATGCGGTCGGGCGTGATCGCGAGCGTGTCGATGTCCGGGATCGTCTGGGTCGTGAGCTGGCGGCACATCATGCCGCGCAGCGTGTCGTCGCTACATTGCGTGCCGACCCAGACCTCGCCGGGACGGTTCGTACCGGTCGTCGTCGACAGCTTGACCTCGTACTGGAATGTCGTCTCCTCGCCGAGGCTCGCCTTGCTGCACGCGCAGTGCGCGAAGTTCAGGTACTGGCGCCGCGCATCTGGCGTCGAGGGTTCCTTGACGTCGCCGTCCTCGGTGATGAAGAACTTCTCCCACGAGATCGTGGCGTTGTTCGGCAGCATGCCCTCGGCGCGCGCGATGCCGGCGGTCGCGAGGACCGCCGCCACGGTCACGCAGATCGAACCCGATCGCGGCATGTTATCGCGCACTCCGTTCGGTCATGGGCGCTGCTCTCTGCAAGGGAAAGGCCGGCGGCAGTTTCCGACGACAACCGTCGATATCACGCGGGGATGACCGACTCAAGAAACGGCGGGACGCACTCCGCCATTCTGCCAATCTGGCAAGCCTGCGACGTGGGCCATGTCACCGCGTCAGCGCTTGCGGCTACGGAGCTCACCGAGGATCTGCTTCGCGAGTCTATGCGCGGTCTCCTCGGAGGTCTGGTCGCGGCGGCCACCCCACTCGGCGCCGTAGTAGAGGTCGGTGAGCTGGCGGACGCCGGCGGCCGACGCATCGCCACGCGCGGCCATCCTGCCGGCGAGCTCGCGCGGGGTCTCGCCGGTCGCGCGGGTGAAGCCGTGCCTGGCGAGCTGCTTGGCGACCAGGTCGTAGCTCGCAGCCACCGTCGAACGCGTGCGCGATCGCCGCGGTCCTGCCGTCGCGAGCGGCAGCCGGTGCCGGCGCCGGCGCAGCAGCACGAGCGCCACGATCCCGACAGCCGTGACGATGCCGATCGGCCAGCGCTCGACCGCCCAGTCCTTCGCGCTCGTGATCGCGTCCTTGACCGCGGTCGCTGCACCCTTGATCGCGCCGCCGATGCTCTTGAACAGCGAGAGCTGCGACGACAGATCGTACTCGATGACCCACTTCGACCACTGGAAGCGCAGGGTGTCCATGAACCGCGAGAGCCGCGCGCGCCATCCCGAACCGCCGCGCCCGAGCTGGCTCGTTCGCCCGGCCGGCGGCGTCGGATCGATCGTCACCCACGTGCCACCGCCGGCACCATCGGGGAAGAACACCTCGTCCCACGAGTGCGCGTCGCCGGCGCGCACCGCGACGTAGCCCTGGTACTCGTTCCATTCGCCGCCGAGGAAGCCGTTGACCTGCCGGGTGGGGATGCCAACCGCGCGCGCGAGCACCGCGTAGGCCGACGCGAAGTACTCGCAGTGGCCCTGCTTGCGCTCGAACAGGAAGAAGTCGACGGGCTCGCGCTCGCCGGGTTCCTCGAGCCGCCGCGTGTACGTCAGGTTCTCGGTCAGCCATTGCTGGATCGCGATCGCCTTGTCGTAGTTGTTCGTCAACCCGGCCGTGATCTCGGCGGCCTTCGCGCGGGTGCGCGCGGTGATCTCCGGCGGCAGCTGGAGGTAGACGTCGAAGCCCTTCGGCAGCGCGCCCGTCGCGGCACGTAGCGTCTCGGCGGGCGGCGCGCGCAGCTCGGAATACACCGTGTAGTGGATCGTGCCGCCGTGCTCGAAGCGAACCTCGTCGTTGCGCTCCATCGGGTGGCGGCGGCGGCGCAGCGGCTGGGTGTACTCGACGATCCGCGGATTGCTCGCGCCGAACAGCACGTCGGAGTCGAGCGGGTCGAGCCAGATCTCCTGCTTGACCGTCGATTCCATGAGCTGCTCGATCTCGGGCACCGCGAGCACCTTGCCTGCCCACAAGAGCGTCCGGCGCACCCGCGTGCGGTGCTCGGACTCGAGGGTCTGCCGGGTCGCCGGCGCATGGCGGGTCCGCGTCCACTGCCCGCGGCTGTAGCGATCGAACGCGACGCCACGCCAGTGGATCTCGGGCGCGTTGCGGCTGCCGACGGTCGGATCGATCTCGACGCGCATCACCACCGTCGGATCGTTCTTGATCACGCCGTGGCCGCCGAGCTTCACGCCATCGGAGAACCCGGCGAGCGTCAGCCCACCGCGGCTCTTGAGAAAGAACCCGAAGCCGACGCGGGGCAGGGCGAGGAACACGATCGCCGCACCGAGGAACACGCCGAACGACAGCGCGGCCGTGCCGACGAAGAACCGCCCACCGACGATCCGCTTGGAGTCGAGGATGCGGCGGACCTCGACGCGCTCGCTCGCCCGATCGGCGGCGTGCTTGACGAGGAGGTTGTCCTCCATCTCGCGCCGCAGGTGGAACAGCGTCAGTGCCCACGTCGACGAGATCACGAAGCCGAGAAACGCGAGGCCGTATGTCAGCTCGGCGTTCAACACCGACCCCGCGACGAGCATCAGGAAGGCGAGCAGGTACATCTGCTGCCAGTCGCGCGCGCCGCGCCGGTTGTATGCCTTGGCGACGATCAGCCAGATCAGGAACTGCGCGCCCACGCCGAGGAAGTCCCCGGTGACGACCGCGGTCAGCACGCTGTAGATGAGCGCGAAGATCGACAGCACCGTCCACGCCCAGCCCCACTTCTCGTACTTGATCAGCGGCGGCTCCCACCACCACGACGCGATCAGCGCGAGCAACCCGCCCAGCGCGATCGGTGGCGAGATGGTGCCGCCGGTGGTCATCGCGAGGTACGCCATGACCACCATGAGGTACGTCGCCATCTTGTGCGCGACCGCGAACCTCATACGTCCATCACCGTGGTCGCGTGGGGGCGGCCGGCAGCGGGGACAGCGCGCGGCGTGACGAGCACGGACTCGACGCGCGGCGGGATCATCGGGAACGCGATCTCGTCGCCGACGTAGGCGAGCAGGGCGAGGGCGCGCTGGATCTTCGCCTCGTGTATGCGGCCGACGCCGGCGGGGATGTGGGTGCCGCGCGCGCACAGCTCGACGCTCCAGCCGACCTCGATGTACGCGGCGGCCAGGCTCGCGGCGACGCTGATCGCGCGCTCGACAGCGGCGACCTGGGCTTCGCCGGCGGGCGTGATCGCGCCATCCGCGGCGGCCTCGCGGACGGTGTTCGGCAGCGCGTTGTCGACGCCGATCACGACGCGGCGCGCGAGCTCGTCCTCGTACTCGCGGACGAGCAGGCGGCCGGTCCGCGCGCTCGACCGCCAGTGGATGTCGCGGCGATCGTCGCCGACGCGGCGCTCGCGCAGCCCGAAGAATTCGCCGCGGCGGCCGAGCCGGTTCGCGGAGGTCTCGCCGCGGCTCGTCGTGCGTGGGGTCGGTCGCGGCACCGTGACGCGCGCCGGATAGACCAGCACCTCGAGCGGCGCGTCGACGTCGCGCGACTTGCGGAACAGCGCGAACGGGAACTTCGTCGCGAGCCGGTAGCCGCTCATCGTGTAGAGGCCACGGCGGATGAACGTGTGGCGATAGCTCGTGCGCTGCGACTTCGCGGCGGGGATCTTGAGGAAGTAGCAGCGCTTGTCGAGCGGCGTCGTACCAACGAGATCCTCGACCTCGATCGAGAACGACGCGCGGTTCTGCTTCGCGTTCTCGATCACGACCTCCATCAGGAATGGCTCGCCGGCGAATACCCGTGGCGGGGGTCGCCGCGAGACCGAGAGCTTCTTCAGCGTGAGCTCCGAGAGGATTCCGGACGCGATGATGAACGACAGCAGCCAGCCGAGCAGCAGGTAGAGGAGGTTGTTGCCCGTGTTGATCGCGGCGAACCCGACGCCGATCGACAGCAGCACGATCACCCGGCCCTCGCGCGTGAACCGCAGGCGGCGCGGTGGGCGCAGCTTGCGCCGGAGGCGGCTCCACACGGTCATGGCGTCAGGTCGGGACCGCGACGCGCCCGGCGATCTCGCCGACGATGCGCTCGGCATCGGTGCGCGCGCGGCCGAGCGAGTCGTAGGCCTGGGCAAGCACGAGGCGGTGCGAGAGGCACGGCACCGCGAGGCTCTTGAGGTCGTCGGGGATCACGAAGTCGCGGCCGGCAGCGAGCGCGGCGGCCTGCGCGGCGCGATACCAGGCGAGCGCACCACGGGTCGACACGCCGACCGAGATCGCGGGATGCCGGCGAGTCTCCTCGACGAGCGACATCGTGTAATCGAGCAGGGCGTCGTCGACGCGGATCTTCTCGACGGAGTCCTGGAGACCGCGCACGGCCGTCAGATCGACGACCGGCGACAGCGCGGTGACCGGATCGCCGCCGGCACGCTCGCGGAGCAGCTCGCGCTCGACCTGCTTCGCGGGATAGCCGAGCGAGATCCGCAACAGGAACCGATCCATCTGCGACTCGGGAAGCGGGTAGGTCCCGTAGTGCTCCGCCGGGTTCTGCGTCGCGATCACCATGAACGGCATCTCGAGCGTGTGGGTCGTGTCGTCGATCGAGACCTGGCCCTCGCTCATCGCCTCGAGCAACGCCGACTGCGTGCGCGGCGTCGTCCGGTTGATCTCGTCGGCGAGCACGACGTTCGCGAAGATCGGTCCGCGCTTGAGCTCGAACACCTTGCCGGACTGGTCGTAGACCGAGACGCCGACGATGTCGGACGGCAAGAGGTCGCTCGTGAACTGGATGCGGCGAAACGTGCCGCCGAGCGCGGCGGCGAGCGCGCGCGCGAGCGTGGTCTTGCCGACGCCCGGGATGTCCTCGATCAACAGGTGTCCGCGCGACAGCAGCGTGATCACCGCGGAGCGGATCGCCTCGGGCTTGCCGCGCACGACGCTACCGATCGCGTCCTCGAGCTTGCGAACCGCCCCGATATCGGTCTTCGAGATCGGGGCTGGTACCACCGTCACCGCGGTCATCTGCGACCAGTATAGCTGGCCCGAACGAGAACGGGGACCCAATGGGGTCCCCGTCGGTCGCGTCAGGCTGGCAGAGGCGCGCTGTCCCCTGCGCCACAATCTCGACGTCTGTCAGTCGCGCAGGCTCATCAGCAGCTGCAGTACGTACCAGAACAGCGTGGCGATCGTCGAGAACAGCATCAACGAGGCCGCGACATAGCCGGTCGGCGGGAAGTCCCGCATCACGAGGCTCGTCTGGTAGAGGATGTAGCCGGCCATCAGCAGGATCATCGCGCCGCAGAACACCGCGCCGAGCGTGAACCCGAACGCCATCGACGCGACGATCACGCCGAGCGCGCCGAAGCTGCATACGACGAGGGCTCCTCGCATGAACGAGAAGTCCTTCTTCGTCAGGAACACCGTCAGCGTCAGCCCGATGAAGATCGCGAGGGTGACGATGATCGCCTGGGTCAGGATCGTGAACGCCGCGGCGCCACCGAACTTGAGCAACAGGACCCACAGCAAGGGTTGCAGGATCACGCCTTCAGCCACCACGAACAGGGCCAGGCCGGCGTACTGGACGCCGCGCGAGGTTTGGGAGTTGGCGAGCTTCTGCGCGATGACACCGATCACCATGAAGAGCCCGATGACGAGGAGCCAGGTCCAGCTGCCCTGCAGCGCCCACATCGAGAACTTCAGGCTCGTCTCGGGCATGAAGCGCATCATCCCGCCCGCGATCAGCGCGAACGCGATCAGCGCGACGCCGAGGTGCGCGTAGGTCTTGCGTAGGAACGTGACGCGGTCACTGACGCCGAGCGTCGCGACGGCTCCCTCGATCGGACGGGTGGATTGCGCGAATGCCATGGGTCCCTGCCTCCAGATAGTTGCAGCTTCTTTTGTACCATGGATCGCCGAACGGCAACCCGGGCCCCGGACGGCCTAGGAGAGCAACCGAAGCACCATCAGCGACACGATCAGCGACGGGATCGTGACGATCAGACCGACTCCTACGAACGTGCGCAAGCGGACGTCGACGCCCTGGCGACGTAGTGCATGGACCCACAGTAGCCCCGCCAGCGAGCCGATCGGCAAGAGGCGCGGACCAAGGTCGCCACCGACCAGCGCGGCGAGCACGTGGGCATCGGGAGCGCCGGCGAGCGCGTGCGAGTGGAGCAGGGCCATCGGGTGGTTATTGATGATCGCCGAGCCGGCGGCGGCGACCGTGCCGATCGTCGCGATCGGAGCCGGCGTGCGCGCGTAGAGCTCCGCGAGCTCGGCGGTGAGGCCGGCACGCGCGAGCGCGGTCGCGAGCACGAGCACGCCGAACAGGAACGGCACGAGCTCCCAGCTCACACCTCCCGCGATCCGTCGCAACGCGACCCCACGATGAAGCGCGACCGCGACGCACAGCGCCGCCGCGATCGCCGCGACGGGCCATAGCGACTGGCCGAATGCCGCGAGCACGGGATATGTCGCGATGCTCGCGACCGTCACCACCAGCACGAGCTTGGCGTGGCCCGAGAGCGGCACGAATGGGGGCGCATCACCGAGCGCGGGCAGCTCGTCGGCGAGGACGTCGCGAAACCACCACGCGAGCGCGGCGTACGCGACGATCCAGCCCGCGATCGCGACCGGGATCATCGACAGCGCGTAGGTATTGAGGTCGATGTTCGCGCGCGCGGCGACGACGAGGTTCATCGGATTGCCGGTCGGCAGCGGCGCGACCCCGGCGGCGACGAACACCGCGAACGCGAACGGCAGCACGAACTTCGGGTTGCGCTTCGGGTAGACCGCACGCAACAGCTCGATCACGACCGGCGTGACCAGCAGGATCGCGGCGTCGTTCGACAGCAGCGCGGCGGTCAGCGCCGAGATCACGAAGACGAAGCGGAACGCATGACGGACCGGCCCGCGGGTCCGTGGCTCGATCCAGCTCGCGAGCCGCGCGAACACGCCGAGCTCGGCAGCGCACGCGGTCGTCGTCATGATCCCGACGATCACGATCAGCGGCCGCCACAGATCGCGCGCCGCGTGCCACGCGTCGTCGACGGACGCCGCACCGCCACCGAGCGCGACCACGAGCCCGGCGAGCGCGCCGATCGCGGGGGCCCACGTCGCACGCCAGCTGATCGCGATCACGAGCGCGATCACCAGAGCGCAGATCGCGACGACGATCATCAGAGAACCGCGAGAACGCCCCCTGGGCCGTTCAGCGCTATCGGCTCGCCTTGAGCTTCTTGATCTCGGCGATCAGCTCGGGAACCGCCTTCTCCCAGTCTGCGACGATGCCGTAGTCGGCGACCTGGAAGATCGGCTCGTCCTTGTTCTTGTTGATCGCGACGATCGTCTTGCTGCCCTTCATGCCGGCGAGGTGCTGGATGGCACCCGAGATCGCGACCGCGAAGTAGAGCTTCGGCGCGACGATCTTGCCGGTCTGGCCGACCTGCCAGTCCGCCGGCACCATGCCGGCATCGGTCGCGGCGCGCGAGGCGCCCATCGCGGCGCCCAGCAGATCGGCGAGCTCCTCGAGGACCTTGAAGTTCTCGCCGTTCTTCATGCCGCGACCACCGGAGACGACGACCTTCGCGTCGCCGAGATCCGGCCGGTCGCTCTTCTGCGCGTCGAGCCGATCGAAGGTCGCGCCGAGCGCGTCGATCGTGCCGGCCGGGGCCGCGGTGACCGCACCGGCCGCGCCGAGCTCGGGCGCGGGCTCGAACTCGGTCTGGCGCGGCGTCACGCAGATGATCGGCGTCGAGATCTGGACCGTCGAGTTCGCGTTGCCCGACAGGATCGGACGTACGAACGTGTCCTTACCCTCCAGCTTCGAGATATCGGAGGCCTGACCGGCGTCGAGCAGCGACGCGACGCGCGGCATCAGATCCTTGCCGACCGACGTCGCGGTCGCGCAGACCACGGTCGCGCCGTGCTCCTTGGCGAGCCGCGCCACGATCGGCGCGTAGGTCTCGGCGAGGTAGTGCGCGAGCGTCGGCTCGTCGACGACGAGGACCTTCGGCGCGTACTTCGCGGCAGCAGCGGCAGCGCCCTGGACGCCACCACCCATCACGAGGGCGATCACCTCGCCACCGTGTGCCTGTGCGGCCTGGCGAGCGAACGTGAGGTTTGCGAGGGCGCTCGTGCGCAGCCCGTCGTCGGAGAATTCGCAGAAAGCGAGGACGTTACCCATGGCTTGCTCCTTGATACCTAGAGAGCCTTCGCCTCGTCGGCGAGCTTCTTCACGAGGGTGGGAATGTCGGCGACGATCTCGCCGGCCTTGCGGGGCGGCGGCAGCGTGACCGACAGCTCCTTGATCGACGGCTGAGCCTCGACCCCATAATCGGCGAGCTTCGCGGTGGCCATCGGCTTCTTCTTCGCGGCCATGATGCCCTTGAGCGACGGCAACCGGGCACCTTCACCCGAGTACGCGTGCGACTCCGGCGTCACGCCGTTCTTCACCGACTTCGAGCCGACGATCCGGAGATCGACGGTGATCACGCTGTGCAGCGGCACGCGCTTGTACTCGACACCACCATCGACCTCGCGGCCGACGAGCAGCGACTGCTTGTCCGCGGCGAGCTCGACCGTCGCGGCAAACGTCGCCTGCGGCCAGCCGAGCTTGCCGGCGAGCATCTGGCCCACCTGGTTCGCATCGCCGTCGACCGCCTGCTTGCCCATGATCACGAGATCGGGCTTCTCGGCCTCGACGACACCCTTCAGGACCTTGGTGACGGCGAGCGAGTCGATCTCGGCATCGGTCGCGACCACGTGAATCGCGCGATCCGCGCCCATCGCGAGACAGGTCCGGATCTCCTTCGCCGCGTCGTCGGGGCCGATCGAGACCACGATGATCTCGGCGCCGGGCAGGCGCGTGCCATCCGCGCCGTTCTCGACGAGCCGGAGCGCGGTCTCGACCGCGTACTCGTCGAACGTGTTGACGATCCACGATGCGCCCGTGAGATCGATGTGGCCGTCTTTGAGCTTCGCCTTCTGCGTCGGGTCGGGGACCCGCTTCACGGGAACCAAGATCTTCACGGTGATTTCTCCTTCTTCGACCTGTCGAGTCCAGTCATGACGAGCGCGACGACCCAGTCAGCCGCGCGGACGATATCGAACTTCTTCGGGCGGGTACCAGGCGCCTTGGCGGAGATCGCCGCCTCGCTGGTCGCCGCCGTCGGCAATGGTTGCTTCGCGAGGACCCACGCGAGCGCGAGCTCGTCGAGCATGCCGAAGATCATGCGCGCGGCGACGTGTGCCGGGATCGTGGCATCGAGCTCGCCGCGCTCCTGGCCCGCTGCGATCAGGCCGCCGAGCATGCGCAAGAAGTCCGCGAACTGCGGGTTCTCGTACTCCTTCATGAACTTGCTCGACTGCCGGAGCTCGATCGTGAGGACCTCGGCCGCGGCCGGCTCGTCGTGCACGAGCTTGAGGTATGCCTTGATGAACGCGCGCAGCTGGTTTATTGGGCTCGCGGTCGCGGTCGCCCCGCCAGGTGGGCTCGCGATCGCGGCACGCAGCACGTCGTTGACCTGCTTCATGCGGATCTCGAACAGCGAGATCAGCAGGTCGTCCTTGCTCTTGAAGTAGAGGTAGATCGTGCCGTCCGCGACGCCGGCGTCCTTCGCGATCTCGGAGACCCGTGCTGCGAAGAACCCGCGCCGCGCGAACACTCGCTCGGCGGCTCCGAGGATGCGCGCTCGCTTGTCGCCTCCGCGATCGGAACCTCCATCGGCGGCTGAATGAACCGTCATTCAGAGACCTGATACCTTCGGTGACGCGGTTCGTCAAGGCATCGGAGCGGTACGACGTTCGTTGCAAACGCGGGAGCCGTGCACTACAACCGGGCGGTGTCAACTGCACGGATTCCGGGGCATTTCCTGCTGGTCATGGTGTGCGCCTGCGCGCCCCTCTTGATGGGCGGTGCGTGCGAGAAGAAAACCAGCAAGCCTGCCGATACCGGCGCGATCAACGCACTCGATCGCACCGACCCGGCCACGGCCAGCGACACGACGCCACTCACCGGCATCGACGTCAGCAAGCTCGACGCCGCCAAGCAGAAGCAGTTCTACCAGCTCGTCGGCTCGCTCAATTCGCCGTGCGGCAAGACCCATAGCCTGCGGACCTCGTTCGCCAGCGACACGTCGTGCAAGCGGGCGCCGTTCGCGGTGCGTTACGTGGCAGCGCTCGTCGAGGACGAGGCCACCGAGGACCAGATTCGCCAGGAGTACGCGCACAAGTACGAGGCGGCCAAGACCGTCAAGCTCGACGTCAGCAAGGCACCGCGCGTCGGTAACGATGATGCCCCGGTCCGCATCGTCGAGTTCTTCGACTACGCCTGCCCGCACTGCGCGCAGCTCAAGCCGATGCTCGACCAGATCGCGAAGGAGAACGCCGGCAAGCTGGTCGAGTACTTCCTGATGTACCCGCTCGGCAAGTGGCCCGACTCCAAGAGCGCGGCGCAGGCGGCACTCGCGGCCCACAGGCAGGGCAAGTTCAAGGAGATGCACGCGCTCCTGTTCGCGAAGTCCCCGATCCATAACAAGGACGCGGTGATGGGATACGCGAAGGAGCTCGGGCTCGATCTCGCGAAGTTCGAGACCGACTACGCCGCCGCCGCGGCCCACGTCGAGACCGACAAGGCGCAGGGCGAGACCGCAGGGGTCGAGTCGACCCCGACCCTGTTCTTCAACGATCGCAAGTACGAAGGACCCATGAGTCCCAAGTACATCGGCATGTGGATCGACGAGGAAGTCGCGGTGAATCGATGACCCTCGGCCGCCGTCTGACCTCCATGCGCGCGGTCGTCACGGTCTTCGCATGCCTGCTCGCCCTGGGTCTTCAGACTTCGGCTGCCCAGGCAGATGTCCTCAAGGTCGGCGACCGGCTGGTCGAGCTCGACGTCGCGACGGACGGCAACGGCCGCGCGGTCAAGCTGAAGTCTTACAAGGACCGCTGGCTGTTCGTCACCGTCGGCGCTGGCTGGTGCGTGCCCTGCAAGAAGGAGCTGCCAGCCTGGGACAAGGTGGCGGCCGATCTCAAGTCGAAGTTGACGTTCGTCGCGCTCACGCTCGATGACGACATCGCCGACGGCAAGCGCTTCCACAAGAAGCTCGGGCTCAAGAACATGGTCGTCGTCTACCTGCCGCAGGACAAGTCCGCGGTCGCCGCGCGCTATGGCGCGCAGACGATGCCCTCGACCTTCGTGATCGATCCCAAGGGCGTCGTGCGCATGGTGCACGCCGGCTTCAAGGAGCGCGATCCGAACGGCGAGTACAAGAAGATGAAGGCCGCGCTCGAGAAGCTCGTCAAGTAGCGCTTCAGTCGACTGCGGTGTTTGCTATACGCGACCAGCGCTCGCGGCGCGAGGTTGCCGGCGTGCCCCACGTGCACGGCTGAAAGCCGGTTGGCGCCACGGGATCGGCAAGCACGAGCTCGAGTGTCGTGCCGCGGCACGAGGTGATCCGTACGGCGGTCCTGGCCTCGCAGCGGTCCGCGCCACGAAGGTAGCGCCGCCGCATCTCGCCGGCGAGCGATTCGCCCTCGCGACGCAGGTCGAGCACGCGCGGCGCGATCTCGAGGCCGGGCACCGCACGGTCGCGATCGTCGAACAGCGGATACGCCTCGAGCGTGACCCGATGATCGAGCAGCATCCACCGGCGCTCGTCGCCGGGCGCCTCGGTGGCCGTGCCGGGATCTACGACGTAGACGCCGCGCAGGTCGTCGGTGCACGAGGCGAGCGGTGCTGCTCGATCGCAGGCGAAATTCACGACCGCGACCATCACGACCGCCACGGGCAGCGCTCGCCGGCGCATCAGCCGCCGGCTTGCAGCTTCAGCAGCTCGGCCTGATCGTGCGCGCGCAGGGCCTCGATGATGTCGTCGAGGTTGCCGTCCATGATCGCGGGGAGGTTGTGCTTGGTCAGCCCGATGCGGTGATCGGTCACGCGATCCTGCGGGAAGTTGTACGTGCGGATCTTCTCCGAGCGATCGCCCGAGCCGACCTGCGACTTGCGCGAAGCCGCCTCGGCCTGCGCCTGACGCTCGCGCTCGGCCTCGAGGATCCGCGAGCGCAGGATCTTCATCGCCTTCGCGCGGTTCTTGATCTGCGAGCGCTCGTCCTGGCAGGCGACGATGACGCCGGTCGGCAGGTGCGTGATCCGCACCGCGGAGTCGGTGGTGTTGACGTGCTGGCCGCCGGCGCCGCTCGAGCGATAGGTGTCGATCTTGAGGTCCTTCTCGTCGATCTTGACGTCAACCTCCTCGGCCTCGGGCAGCACCGCGACGGTGGCCGCCGAGGTGTGGATGCGGCCCTGCGCCTCGGTCGCCGGCACGCGCTGCACGCGATGCACGCCGGACTCGAACTTCATCTTCGAGAACACGTCCTTGCCGTCGACGAGCACGACGACTTCCTTGAAGCCGCCCGACGTCCCCTCGGAGATCGACATGACCTCCATCTTCCAGCCCTGGCGCTCCGCGAACCGCGTGTACATCCGGTAGAGGTCACCGGCGAACAGCGCGGCCTCGTCACCGCCGGTGCCGCCACGGATCTCGAGGATCGCGTTCTTGCCGTCGGCGGGATCACGCGGCAGCAGGAGGATCTTGATGTCGTGCTCGGCCGCGGCGCGTTGCGACTCGAGCTGTGCGATCTCGTCGCGCGCCATCTCGCGCACGTCTGGATCGGGCTCCGCGTCGACCATCTGGCGCGCCTGCGCGAGATCGGAGAGCAGCTTCTCGTAGCTCTTCCACGCGCGGACGAGCGGATCGAGCTCCGCGTGCTCGCGCGAGAGCTTCATGAACTCGGCGCGCTTGTTGATCACCTCGGCGGTGCCAAGCAGGCTGCCGACTTCTTCGAGGCGACGCTCGAGCGTCGCCATCTTGTCCTTGAAGCTCTGCGTCTCGAACATGGCGCGCCTCTACCAGGCGGGCGCAAAGGCTGGTCTTCGCGCGGGCGCGAAGGATCAGACCTTCTTGGCGTACTTCTTGTTGAAGCGATCGATGCGGCCGGCCGTGTCCATCAGCTTCTGCTTGCCCGTGAAGAACGGGTGGCAGTTCGAGCAGATGTCGACGCCGAAGTCACCGCGCGTCGAGAACGTGTTGTGAACGGCGCCACACGCGCAGCTGATGCGGGAGGGCTTGTAGTGCGGATGTCCGACGGTATCTTTCATGGCCTTGGATCCTTGTTACCCGCGGAGCGGGGGCTCAGGGAGCCCGCTTTTATAGGGATGCATGGACCTAAAAGCAAGCCGGGGCGCCCTTGTCTGCGCGGCACGGTAGCGCCTAGGTCAGCGAAATCACGAGACCTGGAGTCGCCCACCGAGTCGCGCGGGTGCCTTGCTCGGGTAAAGCGGCAGGATCTCGTGACCGATCCGCAGATCGCGCACGCCCTTGTAGCGGTTCGCGAGGTCGAGGCTCAGATAGACCTTGTTCGCGTCGAACAGGCCGAAGCTGGTCGACACGCAGATCTGCTCGTCGCCGACCGTCTCGTAACCCTCGGGGACCACGTCATGGCCGTAGATCGCCATCGTCCCGCCACAGGCGCGCAGGAACCGCCGGGCCTCGACCTGCGACGCCTGACGCGCCCACAGCACCTTGCCGACGACCGGCGTGTCGAGGACGTCGAGCGGGCTCGCGTACTGGGACCCCGAGAGATCGGCGGCCTCGAGGTCGGCGACCGACTCGATCTGTGCGGCCGGCGCGCCGTGCGTGAACACCGCGCCGCACTTGCTGACCGCGGCGAGCGCGAACGTGTGGATGATGCCGCGCATCCGCGCCGTGCCCGACGGCCCGAGGATCTGCTCGAGGAGCGCGACCTCGTCGGCGGCGAACTTCGCGGTGTGCGGGCCACCGATGTGACCGTGCTCGTGGTTGCCGAGCAGCGCGTGGACGCGGCCAGGATAGCGGGCGGCGAGGCCAGCGTACGCGATCATGACCTCGCCCGAGGCATCGCGATAGTACTCGCCGAGGAAGTCCGGCCAGTCCTCGGGATCGATGTGCGGTCCGTGGATCAGATCGCCGGTGAAGATCAGATGCGCGTCGCCCTGATACTGGAGCAGCGCTTCCTCGAAGACCTCGACCATGCGGACGTAGTCGCGCATGCAGCCTTGCAGATCCGTGCACACGAGGAGCCGACCGTGGTCGGGTAATCGCAGCACGCGTGCCATCGCGTCTCCCACGCTATCAGGCCGGCGACGACAGGCCTAGCCGATGACTCGAGTTTGTCCCCCACGCACCGATGTAGGATGCGTGCGTGGCTTCCGCGAGATCGGTGCGGCGCGTCCGGGCAATCGTCAGCGGCCGCGTGCAAGGCGTCTCGTACCGGGCGGCGACCGCCGATGAAGCGCAGCGGCTGGGTGTCACCGGCTGGGTGCGGAACCGCCGCGATGGCGCCGTCGAGCTCGAGGCCGAGGGGGATTCCGAGCAGATCGCGGCGCTACTCGCGTGGTGCGAGACCGGGCCCCCGACAGCGCGGGTCACCAGCGTCGCGGTCGACGAGCTCGCGCCGACCGGTGCCGAGACGGTTTTCTCGATCACGGCCACGCGCTGAGCAACGCCGATTCGCGCCGGTCAGCGATCAGCGCCCGGTCAGCGATCGATGACGAGCGTCGCCGCCGCGAAGCCATCGAGCGGCTGCGGTGCTTCGAGCACGTGCGGGACGTAGCGCGCCGGCGGGACGTACGCGAGGCAGCTGTCCGCCGTGCTGATCTCGTAGAGCGTGCCGTCATAGCGATCGCCGAGCGGCCGCACGATCCGCTCACCGCCGGGGTCGCCGAGCAACACGTAGTCCGCGTGCGGATCGCAGGTGCCGCTCGCGACCAGCGCGATGTCGATTCGCGACGTGCACGCGGCGTCGCTGAAGTAGAAGCCCTGGTACGCGTCGCGCGGGATGGGCAGACAGCGCATCACATCGCCGACGCGCGCGAGCCGGCACTCGATGTCGCGCAGTGCATCGAACATGACCGGCAGGTGCATCGCCGGAGTCGTCTGCGCCGCGGCAGCGTCCTCGGGCGCGATCACGACGTTCCACATCCGGCGACCATCGACCGGCAAGCGCACGCGCGAGACCGTCGGAAGCCCGAGCGCGAGTCCGAGGGCGAACGTGCGCATCCCGAATGGTGGCGTGGTGAACACGCAGCTCGCGCCCGCCTGCCGATAGAGCTCGAACGGAAATAACTCGGGGCCGAGCGCCGCGTAGTTCGTGCATCCATCGCCGGTCACGAGCTCGACCGCGGTCGGCACTGGCTCGCCCGCGAGGGTCAGCGCGACGGGATCGACGCAGCGAGCGTCACTGTAGAAGCCGTTCGATGCGCGGCGCGCCGGGATGCAGCGGGCGGTCGGCTCGTCGGCGCGATCCTCGGGATGGCACTCGTCGCCGAGCACGGCGTCGACGAGCACCGCCGGCACGCGCAGGCCGTCGTCGCTGGTATCGAGGGCGACGCGCACGCGACCGGTGCCGACACCCTCGCTCCGCTTGATACGCGCGAGGTCGGCGCGCGGCAGCTCGGTGCCGACATTGTAGAAGTCGAACGCGGCGCCATCGACTGCGGCGCACTCGCTGCCGGCCTTCGCGTAGAACGTGGCCAGCGGACCGTGCGCGAGGCCTTTGCGATACAGCCGCGACGGCCGGCCCTGGCCGCCGATCGCAAAGGTCTGCACGAGGAACGCGGGCGGCGGGTTACCGCGCGGCTGGTAGCCGACCGGCATCGTGCAGTTCTCGTCGTGATAGCCGATCGGCGCGGGGTCGATCGGCATGCAGTAGCTGGCGCCGTCGGAGAACTGCGTAGGTCGACACGTGAAGTCGAGGAACGTGTCATGGAGCACCGGCCGCTCGAGCTGGCGCGCTCCGTCGTCGAACACGTACCAGCCAAGCTTGATACGCGTCCCGCTCTTCGGCGCGATGTCGGGCGGCAGGTTGTCGCCGCACCCGGCGAGCACCGTGGTCATCGTCGCGAACATCGTCGCGATCGCCGGCCTCGCAACCATGCCCGACGATATCAGTGTTCGAGGCCGAGCAGATCTTGCGCTTCGGGATCCGGCGGGCGGCACACGATGCGATCGACGGTCGCCATCTTCGCGTGGATCACGTCGCACACCGCGGTGTACGACGCCTTCTCGAACGCGCGCAGCGATGCCTGGTTGTCGGCGGCGATCAGCGCCCACGAGCGATACGCGTCGGTCTGCCGCAGCTCCTTCGCGAGCTGCTCGAGCATCACCGGCGCGACGGCGCGGCCACGTGCGGCCGGCGCGACGAACACGCTGTGAATGTAGGCATCGTACTTCGACATCCGCAGCGTGCGGCCGAGCTCGGGAGCCTCGATCGGACCACGCGCGGCCCACGCGATGCCGGCGGGCCGGATACCGAGCGTCGCCAGCACGGATTGATCGCCGCGCCGCCACTGCGATCGCGCGAGCTCCTCGTTGAACGAGAGCTGCTCGGCGAGATCCGCGCGGCCCGACTCGTCGAGCTTGTCGTAGTCGGCCTCCATGAACGTGCGCAGCTCGAGGCCGGCGACCGGCTCGATGCCGCGCGTCCACAGCTGCCCGCGATAGAGACAGTAGCGATCGTATTGCGCGACGCTCGCGGCGGCGCTGCGGATCTTCGTCCACGCCGCGCGGGCCTGCGCCGCGGCAACCGATGGCGTCTCGCGCGCACGCCGGGCACGCCGGGCCACGCTCGTCAGCGTGCGGCCGACCGAGGCCGTCTTGGTGTGGCCCCAGATCCGGACGGAGAGCGCCGGCTGCTTGGAGCTGGGCAGCGACGGCAGCTGGTAATCGCCGACGCCGGTCGTGACGTCGAGCGCGATGCAGCCCCGCGCGCGCGCCGCCATCGCCTCGGAGTAGAGCAGCTTCGCCGATGCCTTCTGGCCGCCGTGCGGGTCGACCGCCAGCGCGAGCACGACCGCGCGATCGTCATCATCGACGACGAGCGCCGCAGCGCGTGCCTGACCCTGCGAATCGTCGAGGCGCGCGAGCCGAACGCGGCCCTGCTTGCCGAGCTCGAGTGCGACCTCTTCGAGGAGTCCGATCGCCTCGGCGTCGGCGAGCGGCGAAGGCTCGTCGCGCTCGGCCCACTCGAGGCGCGAGAGCCGGCGCAGCGCGCCCATGCCCTTGCGAAGCGCGGCGAGATCATCGCCGAACGTCGTGAACACGCCGGAGCCGCCATCCGTCGCGTCGCTCGGTGCCAGCGCGAGCGCGATCCGGATCGCGCCGCCGGCCGACAGCGAGCTCTCGACGGTGAAGCCCGCCGGTGCGAGGCGCTGCACGAGGTTCGCGCGCACGCGCGACGGATCGGCGAGCGGCTCGAGGTCGAGCAGATCCCACGTGCTCTCCTCCTCGATCAGCTTGCGCGCGAACGCGGCGCCGGCGCGATCTTCCCAGCCGGGCAGGGCAAGCAGATCGAGCGACGGCGGGCGCGGCCCGGCATCACCCATCATCCGCAGCTCGCGAGTATCGAGGAGCGCGACCTTCACGGTTCGCCGGTAGAACGGCGCGATGCAGACGATCGAGCCGGCCGCGAGGCCACTCGCATCGTTCTCGGTCGACCGGCCGACCAGCACGTGGAGCTCCGCCGCGAGCGTGTTGTGGTAGGCGTGCCACCACGGGAGCATCCAGTCAGGACCGCGGAACAGCGCGCCGGTCCCACGGCTCGCCAGATCGCGCCACTCGGCCTCGATTGCCCGGAGCGCGGGCAGGTCGCGCACCACGGAGACGTCGATGGCCATGCGCGAGGCGACGTTACCATGGCGAACGAGAGCGCGCGCGTTGCCATCAACAACGCTCGTTGCGACTTGCATCGCCAGGTCCGCAGACCTCGGGTCCATACGTGGGTGTAATGCACATAAAGTGCCGCAGCGAGCCTGCCGCGGAGAGCCCGAACCCGGCCAGCGACGCTGGCTCAGCTGGCGGCTGACGTGCGCTTCAGGATGCGCGCGAAGAAGCCATCGGTGCCGTGCGAGTCGGGTGCGACCACGAACGAAGCGGGATCCGCAGCCGTGGCGCCGAGCTCGGTCGCGCGCGCACCGACGACGTCGGCGAGCGGCACCAGCGCGAGGTCGTCATGGGCGCCGAGCACGGCGTCGACCACCTCCTGGTTCTCGGTCCGCAGCAGCGTGCACGTGCCATAGACGAGGCGGCCGCCCGGGGCGAGGAGCCGGTACGCGTTCGCGAGGATCTCCTGCTGGCGCTGCGCGAACCTCGCGAGATCGGTCTCGCGCAGGCGCCAGCGCGCCTCGGGGTTGCGACGGAGCGCGCCGATCCCCGAGCACGGCGCATCGACGAACACGACGTCCGCCTTGCCGCGCAGCCCATCGAGCGCGAGCGGCCACGCGGTCTCCGACGTCGGATCGATGTGGATCGCCTGCGCGTTCGAGACGGTCGCACGGCGACCGCGACGGCGCAACTCCTCGAGCTTCTTCGCGTCGATGTCGGATGCGACGATCCGCCCGCGGTTCTCGAGGCGCGCCGCGATCGCCAGCGTCTTGCCGCCGGCACCCGCGCACAGATCGACCACGAGCGGCCGTGTCGTCGGCAGGTTCGCGAGCGCGAGATCGGCGAGCAGCTGGCTGCCCTCGTCCTGGGCCTCCATCGCGCCGCGCTTGAATGCATCGAGCGCGAACAGATTCGTGCGGGTCTCGACGATCAACGCGGTATCGCACCACGCACCCGGGCGCGTCGTGATCCGCGCGGCTGCGAGCTCGGCCGCGAGCTTCATGCGATCGCCGACCAGCAGGTTCGCGCGGATCGTCATCGGGGCGCGCTGGTTGAGCGCGAGCGCGAGCGGCTCGGCGCGATCGGCCCAGTCCTCGACGAACCGGCGCGCGAGCCAGTCCGGCAACGACGCGGCGAGCGCGATCCGTGCGACCGGTTTGCGCTCGGCCGCGATGACGTCATCGATCGTCGCGACCGCACCCCAGTCGAGATCGCGATCGGCGCGCGCCGCCTGCGCCGGCTCGATCAGCTTCTCGAGGAGCAGCAACGCGAGCAGGCGTTCGAGATCACGCGGTGGCTTCTTGACCTTGCGGCCGCGCTCGAGCGCCGCATCGACGCGCCGGAGGTGCCGGACGAGGCCGTACAGCGTCTCGCCGACGAACCGCCGCTCGTGCGACCCGATCCAGGTCTCCCTGCGAAACGTCGTCGCGAGCCGATCGGTGACGAAGCCCCAGTCCATCCGGGTGCGCTGCCACAGCTCGAGCAGCATCGCGCGCAGCCGGCCACCCTCGACGACGTGCGCGGCGAGCTTCTTGTCGGAGAGGCGTTCGGGATCGGCCAAGACGGGTACTACGTATGCGTCCGGTAGTCCTCGAGGATCAAGTACAGCGGCACCAGTCCGTGCTGGCCGAGCTGCTTGACCATCCCGAGCGAATCACCGATCCGGTCGACCCACTCGCGGTGGCGATCGACGAACTGGGGATCGGCGGCGAGCTTGTTCACCGCGCGCTGGCGAACCGTCGCGGCGTCGCGCTCGAGGGACGTGTGGAAGCGGCGCTCCCAGACGTTGCCCGGCACCTGGGCAGCCAGGATCTCGTCGAATGCATCGACGTGGAGCTGGCGACCGACCCGATGAAACAGCGGCGCCGTCTGCGCGAGCGCGAGCTTCGCAGACTTCGCAGCCGCGAGCACCGAGAACGCGTTGTGCAGCAACGGGGCACGCGCGAGCGTGCTCGCGACCTCGGCGGTGAAGCCGCGCGCGACGAAGTCCGCCTCGCGCGCCTCGAGTGCCGCGCGCTCGGTCTCGTCGAGGGCGCCGACGAGCGCCGCGACCGCCGCATGAAACTCGGGCTTGGTCTTCGAGACATCCTCGGCCGCGAGCTTCCACGTCGTGTCGTTCCAGATCCACCAGCGCAGCAGGCTGCGGTGAATCTCCTCGAACGCGAGCAGCGCCGCGTACTGATCGTGCGCCGCGGCCGTGTAGTCCGCACCATGCACCGCCGCGCGGAACTTGCGGCCCTCGAGCAGCTCGTCGCAGATGAAGTACCGGACGACGAGCTCGTCGAGCGTGTAGCTCGATTCCTTGCAGAGCGAGACCAGCAGCGTGCAGCCGGCCTGGTTGATGAGCGCGTTGGTGACGACGGTCGCGATGATCTCGCGCCGCAGGTGATGCTTGGTGACCTGCTCCTTGAACTGCTCGGCCGCCTTCTGCGGGAAGTACGCGAACAGATACGGCTGGAACAGCGGGACGTCGGGGATCTTCGACGACAGCACGCGCTCGTACAGATCGTTCTTGGTGTGCGCGACGAGCACCGCCAGCAGGTTGCGCGTCAGACCCTTGCCCGCCGCGAGCCAGCTCCGCAGCTCCTCGTCGGCGGGGATGTGCTCCGCGGTTCGCGAGAGCCCGTGCTTGTCGAGGTAGGTCAACAGATCGAGGAACGGCTCGCCCTGCTTGCGGCTGCGCACCGCCTCCATCGAGAGCAGCGCGGACTGTAGATAGTTGTCCTGCACGCACGCGGCGGCGACGTCGGCCTCGAGCTCGCGGAGCAGCTTGTCGCGCTCCTCGCGCGGGAGCTTGCCCGACAGCATCAGCGGTGACAGCAGGATCTTGAGGTTGACCTCGTGATCGCTGCAGTCGACGCCCGCAGAGTTGTCGATCGCGTCGGTGTTGCAGCGGCCGCCGAGCGTCAGGTACTCGGTGCGCGCGCGCTGCGTGATCGCGAGGTTCGCGCCTTCACCGATCACCTTGGCCCGCAGCTCGCTCGCGTTGATGCGGACGTGGTCGTTGACCTTGTCGCCGACCTCGCCATGGGCCTCGGTCGACGCCTTGACGTACGTGCCGATGCCGCCGAACCACATCAGGTCGACATCGAGGGCTAGGATCGCGCGCACGAGATCGGGGCCCGAGACCATCTTCGCCTTGATGCCGAGGAGCGCCTTCACCTGCGGCGACAGCGTGATCTCCTTCGCGGCACGCTCGAACACGCCACCACCCTTGCTGATCGCCTCGGGACGGTAGTCGCTCCACTGCGTACCGGCCGTCACGAACAGCCGCTTGCGCTCGGCGTACGAGATCGCGGGATCGGGCTCCGGATCGATGAACACGTGCTTGTGGTTGAACGCGGCGACCACGCGCAGCTTGTCGTTCAGCAGCATGCCGTTGCCGAACACGTCGCCACTCATGTCGCCAACACCGGCGACCCGGATCGACGTCTTGCGGATGTCGATGCCCATCTCGCGGAAGTGGCGCTCGACGTTCGTCCAGCCACCACGCGAGGTGATGCCCATGACCTTGTGGTCGTAGCCAGCCGAGCCGCCCGACGCGAACGCGTCATCGAGCCAGAACTTGTACTGCTGCGAGATCGCGTTCGCGGTGTCGCTGAGGTGAGCGGTGCCCTTGTCGGCGGCGACGACGAGGTACGGATCGTCGTCGTCGTAGCGGATCACGCCCGGCGGCGGCACGATCTTGCTGCCGACGTAGTTGTCGGTGATGTCGAGCAGGCCGGCGATGAAGACCTGGTACTGGGCGCGGGCTTCCTCGCGTGTGGTCGACAGCTTGCGCGTGACGAAGCCGCCCTTCGCGCCCTGCGGCACGATGATGACGTTCTTGAGGGCCTGCGTGCGCTGCAGGCCGAGCACCTCGGTGCGGAAGTCATCCGGGCGATCGCTGTGGCGTAGTCCCCCGCGGGCGACCATGCCGCCGCGCAGGTGGATGCCCTCGACGCCGGGTGCGTGCACGTAGATCTCGAAGACCGGGCAGGGCCGCGGCATGTGCTCGACGAGTGCGCTCTCGATCTTGATCGAGATCGTGTCGCCGCGGCCCGGGCGGTAGTAGTTCGTGCGGCGGGTCGCCTCGAAGAGATCGATGAAGTAACGGAGGAGCAGGTCCTCCTGGATCGCGGTGACGCGCTGGAGCATCTCCTCGTACTTGCGTGCGAGTGGCGGCAGCAGCTTCTCGGAGCGCTCCGCCGGCGTCTCCTTGCGATCGGTCGAGAACTTGAGCTCGAAGTACTCGACGAGCAGCGACGCGAACGCCGGGTGCTTGAGCAGCGTGTCGTCGACGCTGGTGACGCCGAGACCGGAGAACACCTGCACGAAGTAGTTGCGATACGTGATCAGCAGATCGATCTGCCGCCAGTCGAGCTCGGCCAGGTAGCCGAGGCCGAGCAGCCGGTCGTCGAGCAGGTGCCCGCCGAGGACGCGATGGACGATCGCACCCAGCCGGTCGAGCTCGGCCTCGTTCTCGATCTTGCGGCCGTCAGCGCCGGTGATCTCGAAGCCGGTGATGAAGATATCGGGGCCGGGACCCACCAGGCGCTCGGCGAGCCGGCTGGTCGTGCGCAGCGCCATCCGGTGCAGGACCGGGACGACGTCGTTGAGCAGCAGCTCCTTGCGCGAGACGATGCGCAGCGACGTGTGCCGCCGCTCGCCCTCGCCGATGACGACGAGCGCGGCACGCAGGCCATCGGCCTCGTCGAGCTTCTCGATCAAATTGATGTCGAGGAGCGCGATGTCCGGGGACAGCGAGCCCTTGTAGGACTCGGGGAACCGACCGCCGGACTTGTTCCAGATCTCCTGCGCGCTCGCGGTGGTCGCGAGATAACGCGAGGACTGCGCGGTCGCCTTGGTCGGCGAACGGTACTGCTTGAACACGAGGCGGCGCAGCCGGTCGTCCCAGCTCTCGAGCAGGAGCTCGAGCTTGTCGGTCAGCGTCTCGAGATCGGCGTCGGTGACCTTCGGGCGGTACTTGCCGACGGTGAAGTGCAGGCGGATCGGTGATTCGTCGTCGGTTTCCTGGCGGTACTCGCGAAGCTGCGGGACCGCGAGGAACTTGCGGACCTCCTGAGACACCTGCTCGCGGAGCGCCTCGGAGAACCGCATCCGCGGCACCACGCAGACGACCGTGATGCGGCGGCCGTTCGGACGGCGCCACACGAACACCCGCGCGCTATCGCGAGACTCGGCGAGCCGGAACTGGTTCGCGACGTCGCGAATCTCGTCGATGTGCCAGTAGAAGAGATCCTCGACGGGCATCGAGTCGAGGATCGCGACGCTCTTGGCGAAGGCGTAGCTCCCCTTCTGCTCCTCGAGCTTCGCCATGACCTCGCGGATCCGGGTCTTGACGACCGGCACGCGCCGGTTCGCGGTCTTGAGCGCCTTGGTCGACATCAGGCCGATGAAGACGTGCTCGCCCATCGGCTTGCCGTCGGCGCCGCGCTGCGCGATCCCGAAGTAGCGGACCTGCGCGACCGAGCGCACGACGGTCATGTAGTCGGTGCGGTAGTACGAGTAGACCTCGTCGCGGTTGCGTCGGGTCGCCACGATCTCGCCGATCACCTCCTCGAGCCGCGAGCGATGCTGGGGATCGGGCGCCGCGAACAGGCCGAGCCCGTTCTCGATCAACGCCGTGGAGCGACCGTTGCCGTTGCCGTTGCCGTTCGTCGTCGCGCCGACCGGGAACCACGCGTAGCCGGCGATGATGAAGTTGTCGTCCTTGAGCCAGTCGATCAGCTCGACGGCCTCGTCGGCCTCGATCTCGCGCGGGGTGCGAGGCTCGTTGGCGGTGGCACGCACGATCATCTCGCGCGAGATCGACTGCGATTCGCGCGGGCTCGGTGACGATGGATCGCGGCCTGCGATCGCGCACAGGTACGAACGTGTTTCGTTGAACCGCGCCATCATCTCGTGGCGGTCGCGGTTGACGAGAAGCGTGAGCTCGAGCCGGTGGGCGAGATCGGCGCGCAACGCCTCGCGGCGCTCGGGCGGCACCGACGACACCTGCATGTAGACCTGCGAGTAGCGAGTACCGCGGTTCGCATCGATGCCGGTGATCTGGCCGTGGTCGTGGATGACGCCGTGGATCGGATGCAGGACGAAGTGGAGACCGAGGCCCTGCTCGCGCAGGAACGACTTGATCGTGCGGATGATGAACGCGGCGTCGGGAAGCCGGGTCTCGATCACCATCGATGGTGACTCGTCGGCGAGCAGCGTCGTCTCGGGATCGCGGATCTCGACCTTGACGGTCTTGCCGAAGTCCTCCTCGAGGAAGGCAAAGCGATCCATCACGAACGCGAGCAGCTTGTGCGGCTCGATCTCGTCGAAGACTTCCGGTGGAATGGCCCGGCAGTAGGACTGGATGTACGACTGCAGACGATCGCGGTGCGTCTCTTTCACTGCCTGATGAGCCAGCGAGAGAACCTGTTTGACGACCTCGGTTTGCATGGGCGGCGCGACGTTAGCAGAGCGCGTTCGAAGTCGCGCGCAAGGGCGCATCAACGCACCTTGCCGCAACGCGTCAGCCACCCGGACCACCGGCGATCTGGCATGGTCGCGGCTCGTGTTCTCGCCCGGCATCGTCCCGACCTTGCGGCTCGCGCGCTGGCTTGGCCCGTGGGCGGATGCGACCAGGGCGCCGTCCGTCCCGGTCGCCGACGACGACCTCGACGGCATGCGGGTCCGGCTGTTCGGCGCGCGCGAACGGCCGCGGGCGACCTACCTGATCGCCCCCGGACTCCACTACGCGGGCGCCGATGATCCGCGGCTCGACAGGTTCTGCCGGATCCTCGCGCACGCCGGTCACCTCGTGGTCGCGCCGTACATCCCCGACTACCTCGCGCTGACGCCGACCGAGCGGGCGAAGCGGGACTTCGCGCGTGCGCTGCACGCGCTGCCGCGGTGGAGCACGCAGAAACCGATCGTGTTCTCGATCTCGTTTGGTTCGCTGCTCGCGTTCGCGCTCGCCGCCGACTTCGGACCGCGGCTCGAGCGGCTCGTCGTGTTCGGCGGCTACGCGAGCCTCCACGACACGCTGCGGTTCTCGCTGACCGGCGAGGTCGAGGGCGGGCGGCACGCGATCCGCGATCCGCTGAACCAGCCAGTCGTGCTGATGAACCTGCTCGATCACCTCGTGCCGGCAGCGCCGCGGGGCGAGGCACGTGCGGCGCTGGTCGCCGGCTGGCGCGGCTACGTCGAGCAGACCTGGGGACGCCCCGAGATGAAGCAGGGCGAGCGGTTCGTCGCGGTCGCCGAGGCGATCGCGCCCCGATTACCGGCCGCGATCCGCGAGTTGTTCCTCGTCGGTATCGGTGCTCGCCCCGGCGCCCGTGACCTCGCGATGTCAGCGCTCGCTCGGTTCGATGGCCGCGCTCTCGATCCGACTCCCTACCTCGCGCGGATCTCGGGCCGCGTGGACCTCGTGCACGGCGCCGACGACGACGTGATCCCGTTCGAGCACAGCCATACGCTCGCGGCCGCGATGCCGAACGCCGACGTCCGCGTCCACGTCACCGGCCTCTACGGTCACACCGGATCGGCGATGCCGCGGCTCGCGACCGCGACCAAGGAGATGCTGACGATGGTCCGCGTGCTCCGCGTGCTCGCGGCGTAGCTGGTCAGACGGGTCGCGTCAGCTGCTCGGCGATCGCCGCGAGGAATTCCTTGTAGCGCATCGGCTTGGCAATGTAGCCATCGCACCCGGCGGCTCGGATCCGCTCCTCGTCGCCCTTCATCGCCAGCGCGGTCAGCGCGATCACCGGGATCGCCCGCGTCGCCGGGTCTTCCTTGAGGAGCTTGGTCGCGGCGAGCCCGTCCATGCCGGGGAGCTGGATATCCATGAGGATCAGGTCCGGTGACTGCGATCGGGCCATGAGGAGCCCGGTCTCGGCATCGGTGGCCGCGAGCACGGTGTGATCTGCCGACTGCAGCAGGAACGTCGCCAGCGTCATGTTGGCGGGGTTGTCCTCGATCACCAGGATGTTAGCCACGGTTCACCACCGGTCCCCGCCCCGACATCGCGCGGCCAACCTCGGACATGAATCGCTGCTGGTCGAGCTCGGCCTTTTCCACGAACACCGTATCTCCCTCCGAGAGCCTGGCGGCGTCCTCGGGCGTGATCTGCTTTGCGGTCATGACGACGACGGGAATCTTGGCGGTCGCCGGATTCGTACGGAGGGCTTCTACCACGTCGAAGCCGTTCACCTCGGGCATCATCAGATCGAGCACGATCAGGTCCGGCAGCTCCTGGTTGGCCATCGCGATCGCTGCGGCACCGCCGTGGGCGCGCAGGATCGTGCTCGCCAGACCCTTGAACCGGGCCGCGACCAGCTCGACCGCCTTTGGATCGTCGTCGACCACGAGGACCTTCAGCGTCCCCCCGGATGCCACGGGGAAGAGGCCGATCATCACGAGCGACTCGTAGAGCTCTTGCCGGGACATCGGCTTCTCCATGACCGCTGCAGCGCCGAGCGCGAAGCCCTTGGTGCGGTCCGCGACGATCGAGATGATCACGACCGGGATGCGCCCGAGCTCTGGCACCTTCTTCAGCTGGGCGAGGAACTCCCAGCCGTCCATGTTGGGCAGCATGATGTCGAGCGTGATCAGCTGCACCGGGTGGTTGTTGACCAGCTCCAGCGCGGCTTCCGCAGACGGCGCGTGCAGCACGTTGAAGCCATGCGCCTCGAGCTGCATGCGAACGAGCTCGGCAGACTTGTAGTCGTCCTCCACGATCAGCGCCGTGGGCGCGCCCGGGCGCGCCGCGTGATGGACGACGGCGATATCGACCTGCGATTCCGAAACCGACGCTTCGGTGTCCGTGGTCCGAACGGGCAGCCACACCGTGAACCGCGAGCCTTCGCCGACCACACTCTCGACGGCCACCGTGCCGCCATGGAGCTCGGCGAGCAGCTTGATCATCGCGAGCCCGAGGCCGGTGCCTTCGAACTTGCGCGACAGGCCGCTATCGATCTGGCTGAACGGTCGGAAGAGCTGCTCGAGCCCCTCTGGTGAGATCCCGATCCCCTGGTCCGTGATGCTGATCTGGAGGAACTCCTCGAAGCTATTGTCGGGCAGCGGGAGCGTGCGGCCCGCTCCGAAGCCCGAGAGCTCTCCGACCTTGGCGCGCGGGACGCGAGCCGCAAGCAGCGTCACCTCGCCCCCCTCCTCGCTGAACCGCACTGCGTTGGAGAGCAGGTTGTAGACGATCTGCTTTACCTTGCGCGCATCCGCGAAGATCGAGCCTCCCGCGTCGCCGTCCTCGATGCGCAGCCGGATCTTGCGGGCCGCGGCTTTCTCGCGGATGATCGACAGGCTGTTGACGAACAGCGACGCCACCTGGACGGACTCCAGGTCGAGCTGCATCTTGCCGGCCTCGACCTTCGACAGGTCGAGGATGTCGTTGATCAGGGACAGCAGGTGAGTGCCACTGCTGAAGATGTCGCCGATGAACCGCGCCTGCTGCGCGCTCAACTCGCCCATCATCCCGTCCTTGAGCACCTCGGAGAACCCGATGATCGCGTTGAGCGGCGTCCGGAGCTCGTGCGACATGTTCGCGAGGAACTCGGACTTCATCCGGCTCGCGTCCTCGAGCTCGACGTTCTTCTGCTGCAGCGTCTGCTCGTAGCGCTTCAGCTCGGTCACGTCACGCGCCGCCGTGAACACGCCCTGGAGCCGGCGATCGCGATCGTGGAACGTCGTCGCGTTGTACGAGACGACCGTCAGGTTGCCGTCGCGGTCGCGCGCGGTGAGCTCGTAGTTCGTGATCTTGCCTTCGGTCAACACCCGGTTGATGCCCGCCTCGGCGCGGCGTGGGTCGGTGAAGTAGTTCTTGAACGGCGCGCCGATCAGCTCGTCGCGGGTGCAGCCGGTCAACGCCTCGGTCTGCTTGTTGACGTCGGTGATGATGCCACGCGGATCGGTGGTCATCATCGCGTCGATGTTGGACTCGATCAGCGAGCGCGTGTAGAACTGATAATCGCGTAGCTTCTGATCGAGCTTCGCGCGCTCGTCCTCGACCTGCTGGCGCGCGGTGTTGTCGGTGCCGATCAGCAGATATCCGATGATCGCGCCCTGCGCGTCGCGGAGCGCGGTGACCGACACCACTGCGGGGAACCGGCTGCCGTCCTTGCGGATGTACGTCAGCTCGTAGATGTCTTCGATCCCGCGCGAGGCCTTGAACACCAGGGCCTCGAAGCCCGGGGCGATCGGAGTCCCGAGCTCGGCACTCAGTGCGTGGGCTCGCGCGATCACTTCCTTCGGATCGGAGATATCGGCCGGCGTGATCTTGTTCATCACCTCGGCAGCCTCGTACCCCAGCATCCGTTCGGCGCCCACGTTGAAGATCTGGATGACGCCCGTCGCGTCGGTGGCGATGCTCGAGAAGTTGGCGCTGTTGAAGATCGCGCTCTGCAGCGCGCCCGCCTTGAGCAGCGCATCCTCGGCGTGCCTGCGCGCCGTGTTGTCGGTGCCGATCAGGAGGTAACCGATGATCGTGCCGTTGATGTCGCGGAGCGCGGTGACCGACACGACCGCGGGGAGCCGGGTCTTGTCCTTGCGGATGTACGTCAGCTCGTAGATGTCCTCGATGCCGCGCGAGGCCTTGAACACCAGCGCATCGAAGCCCGGCGTGATCGGCGTCCCGAGCTCGACGCTGAGCGTCTTGGCGCGTGCGATGAGCTCCTGGGGATCCGAGATGTCGGCCGGCGTGATCTTGTTCATCACCTCCTCGGCGGTGAACCCGAGCATCCGCTCGGCGCCCACGTTGAAGATCTGGATGACGCCGCGCGCGTCGGTGGCGATGCTCGAGAAGTTCGCGCTGTTGAAGATCGCGCTCTGCAGCGCGCCGGCCTTCAGCAGGGCGTCTTCGGCGTGCTTGCGCGCGGTGTTGTCGGTGCCGATCAACAGATAGCCGATGATCACGTCCTGCGCGTCGCGAAGCGCGGTGACCGACACGACGGCAGGGAACCGCGACTTGTCCTTGCGGATGTACGTCAGCTCGTAGATGTCCTCGATGCCGCGCGATGCCTTGAACACCAGGGCATCGAAGCCCGGCGTGATCGGTGTCCCGAGCTCGACGCTGAGCGCCTTGGCGCGCGCGATCAGCTCCGCGGGATCCGAGATATCAGCCGGCGTGATCTTGTTCATCACCTCCTCGGCCGTGAAGCCGAGCATCCGCTCCGCACCGACGTTGAAGATCTGGATGACGCCCTTCGCGTCGGTGGCGATGCTGGAAAAATTCGCGCTGTTGAAGATCGCGCTTTGCAGCGCACCGGTGTTCAGCAGCGCGTCGGCGTCCGGGGACGAGTCGATCAGTTCGGTCGTTGACACTAGGGATCGTGCACCTTAGCCCATCGAGCCGATTCGAGGGCTCTCTCAATTGTGACCTTCGCGGTCGCTCGGCCAGACGGCCTCGCTCCCCTTCGGTCAATTGGTCTCGATCTCCGTCGAGAGGTAGCCGGCCCTGATTCTCACGAGTGGTCGCTAGCCCTGCAGCGCCACCAGGACAGGATAGGCTGCCTCATGAGCTCCACAGGCGGCGACGCGTCGAAGGTGAAGCTCCTACTCGTCGACGCCAGCGAGCGCGCGCTCGTCCCGCTTGCCCAGATCCTCGACCTGCCCGACCGCGAGCTCTTCCTGGTCAGCTCGGGAGCGGAGGCGCTCGCCGCGACCGAGACCCACGACTTCGCCCTGATCCTGCTGGCCGTCGAGTTGCCGGTGATGGACGGCTTCGCGACCGCCGCGAAGCTCAAGGCCAGCGAGCGATCGCGGCTCGTCCCGATCATCTTCATCACCACCGGCCACGCCGACGCGGCGCAGATCAGCAGCGCGTACGAAAGCGGAGGCGTCGACCTCGTCCACCGCCCGTTCGACGCCGCGATCATGCGCGCCAAGGTGGCCGTGTTTGTCGACCTCCACCAGGCGCGCGAGCAGTTGCGTGCGCACGAGGTCCGAGCCCGTGGCGAAGCCGATCGCCTCGCAGCGAGCCTCGTCGAGGCCGACAGGCTTCAGCAGCAATTTCTCTCGACGCTCGGCCAGGAGCTCCGGCCGCCGCTGAACGCGATCCTCGGGTGGATCCGCATGCTGCGCGACGGCTCGATCCGCGAGGCGCAGCGGGTGCGTGCGCTCGAGACGGTGGAGCGCAACGCCATCGCGCAGCTCGCCTTGATCGAGGAGATGATCGACATCAGCAGGATGACGAGCGGCACGCTCAGCCTCGAGCTCGGCACGGTCAACCTGGTGGATGTCGTCGGGCTGGCCGTCGAGGACGTCCGGCCGCTCGCCCTCGAGAAGCAGGTCACGCTGTTCGCGGCGCTCGAGCGCGACGTCGCGCCGCTGTCGGGCGATGTCGAGCGGCTGCGTCAGATCGCGCACCGGCTCATCGGTAACGCCGTGAGCTGTACGCCCACCGAGGGCGTCGTGACGGTCTCGCTGTGCAACGTCGACGGCGAGGTCGAGCTCGCGATCACCGACACCGGGCCCGGCATCGAGCCGAATCTCGTCCCGAAGGTCTTCGAACGGTTCGCGGGTGAGACGGGGATACCACACGCCGCGGGCGGTCTCGGTGTCGGCCTCGCGATCGTCCGCCACCTGGTCGAGCTCCACGACGGGAAGATCGGCGTCGAGAGCGCCGGGCTCGGGCAGGGATGTCGCTTCGTGGTGAAGCTGCCGGTGACCGGCCGCCAGCCGCGCACCGACGACGAAGTGCGCTGAATCGGCTCACCGCGCCTCAGTCGCCCCCTACGGGGGTTCCTTCGCGCAAGGTGTTTTTCATCGGCGCTGCGCGCCGACCAAAAATCGATCCACCGCGCCTCAGTCTCGCTCGCCGCCCTGGCGTGCTTGCACGACGGTCGCGCGCAGCAGATCCGCGAGGATCTCGCGAGCGCTCCGTGCGGCCGGCAGCGGGGCGAGGGCGCCGACGAGCGGCCATACCGCGTCGCGGATGTCGTGCGGCAGGATCGTCTGGAGATATTCGAGCGCGGTGCCGCGATGGCGCACGTCGGCGTGCCGCAGGGCGCGATAGGCCATGCGCATCGGCTCGCGGTCGAGGTGCAGGCTCAGAATCGTGAACACGTGCTCGAGCGTGCGATCGACGCGGTCGCGCGCGAGCAGATCGTCGACGAGCGCGTTCGCTTCTTCGATCACGCTCGGGTCCGCCTCGAACTCGGGCGCGGCGGCGCCGGGGGCCTTGCGGTCGACCTCGATCAAGATCGCTTGCACGATCTTCTGCCGCGAGATGACGATGCCGGGGTTCGCGTCGGAGATCTTCATCAGGGCGCGGCCACACGCGTAGCGGACCTCGAACCGCTCGTCGTAGATGCCGAGCAGCAGCCCATCGGCAGCGCGCTGGGTCGTACACGCGGCGAGCGCGTACGGAATCCGGCGGCGCACCCGGAAGTCCATCTCCGGGTCGATCAGCGCGTCGATCAGCTGCCCGGTCATGACCGGTGCCGCCCGGCACAGCGCCTCGAGGGCTTCGGCGTGCAGCTGCTTGTGCGCCAGCATCAAGATCAAGAAGCCGGCCACCGGCGTCGTGGTGTCGAGCTGCATCGCGCGCAGCGAGCTCGCCGTCGCCTCGACCTCACCGGCGAGCAAGGCGCGACCGTCGGGCAAGGCCATCGGATCGCGCAGCGCGTCCGAGGCGGGGCCTGCGCCCAGGCCGTCGTCCACGACGACGGTTCCGTGCGACGGCGTCGACGGATCGTGACGTGGCCGCAGCAGCTCGACGCGCTGGATCAGGTTCTCGCGCTCGAGGTACTCGGCGGTCTCCTCGACCGAGATGTTGGGCTGGGACAGCGAGGGGAGGGCGAGCTGCGTGGCCCCCTCGCGCATGCCGTGCTCGAGCGCGGTGACGTAGCCGGCGTGGAGCCTGCGCACGACCTGCAGGGTCAGGACGCCGAGCACGACGACCGTGCCGAGCAGGAACGACGCGGAATCTTCGGTCGTGATCGCGAGCACGAGCACGACGATGCCCGCCGCGGCGATCGTGCCGAGGCGATCGAAGCCGATATCGATCTGCGCCTTCATCGAGCGCTTCTGGTGCTCGGATAGCGGCGTGTAGAGCAGCTCGTACGCCGATCGATACAGCGTGTTGCGCTCGACGGCCTCCGCGCCGCGAAGCAGCGACGTGGTGACAAACCCGGGCGCCGCGAGCCCGACGAGCCCGCCGGTGATGATCACGGCGGGGAGGACCGCGATGTTCGCCGTCAGCCCGAGCTTCTCGAGCGCCCACTGACCGACGACGATCTGGATCAGAAGCGAGATCACCGCGACCGCGAGCCAGAACAACGAGAAGAACATCAGTAGCGGCGCACCCTTCTCGAAGGTCTGCGCGGCCTGCAGACTGAACAGGTAGTCGAGCAACGACGACGACGCCGACGCGAGTGCGACGAGGAGCGCGAGGTTCCGCAGATAGGGCTCGCGGCGGAGGAGTCGCACCGCGGAGACCTGGACGTGCGCCACCTCGGCGACCACGGGACCGGCGACGGCGCGCGCTCGACCGCGCAGCCGCAGCGTGCCGACCAGGCAAGCTCCATGCAACGCGGCGAGGATGAGCACCAGCGTCGGCAGCTCGACGAGCGTCGCCACGCGCCACGCCATCAGCGCTCCGAGGACGCCGCCCACGGTCCCGCCGATCGCGATCCGGCCGACAGCTCGCCGCGCCGTGTGCGGGTCGAAGCGCTCGTTGATGAGCGACCAGAACGCCGTCATCAGCAGCGGCCCGAACACCGCGAGGTGCAGGTAGATCGCGATCGCCATCGCCGCGGGCGAGACCTGGCCGATCGTCCACTCGATGACGAGGCCCACCATGCTGGCGCCGAACAGGATCGGCAGGACCGCGGCAGGCGAGTAACGCGTCAGCAGGCGAGAGATCCACAGGGCCGCGACCAGCGACAGCACCGCGCCCACGGCCATCACGCCGGGCAGCATGCTGACCGAGAAGCTCGTCAGGAACAACGCGTCACGCGCTGCCTTGCCCGCGACCTGATGCGCGATCATCGCCGCCGATGTGAATGCGGCTGCGTGCGTGCCGGTTGCGGCTCTCACCGATGACACGTAGGGACCTGCACCCACAGTATCGCGGTTCGCGCGGCTGTGCCTCGATGCCCCGTTCGTGCCAGTTAGACCAGACTCGCGTGCGTCAACGGCGGAGCAGCGACGCGACCGTGATCTCGCCGAACGCCGTCGGTAGCTCGATCGTGGCAGGCCGCTGAGCCGGTTCGGCGGGCGCCGGGATCGAGAGGCCGAAGATCTGGAGGCACATCTCGTTCGTCGTCTGCTCGCCGAGCGTGACGTCGATCGGCGCGCTCAGGTTCGCGGCGTGCATCATCCGCTGCACGAACGGGTTCTCGATCGTGTTGTCCCAGCGGCACTCGATGTCGATCACGTCTCCCGCGGCGATCGATGGCAGTTGCTCGAGCGGCGCGGCGTACTGGTAGGTGCGCTGCCAGTCGAAGTTCCACGCGCCGTTCGCGAGACACTCGTCCTTCGGGTCCGTCCCCCGCGCCGCGGTGCGCTCGATCTTCGCCGAGATATGCGTGCCGATCAGGTGCATGTGCGGGTTCGCCGAGAACAGCCGGACGTCGGTCGTGGCGCCGAGGTCGGGGATCGTGATCCGCATGCGCTCGCGGTGATCGGCGACCCCCGCCGGGATCAGGAAGCGTGGCGTGCCGGCATCGCTGGTGCCCGGCAGCAGCTCGGGCGCCTGGAACGCGTTGCCGAATGCGCCGACGAAGTACATCCGCTTCGGCCACACCGACGAGAACCGCAGATCGACCGCGGTCGCATCGGGGGCGTTGACGAGGTTTGCCGGGTGATAGTGGATCTGCATCACGAGCTTGGCGCCGGCGAGGATCGGCACCGCGATGTCGCTCGACGTCTGCATCGGCTGGTTACCCGGCGTCCACACGTTGACGACGAAGTTCCCCGGCGTCGCAGTGCCGCATTCGAAGGGCTTCCCGATCCCGCGCTGGGCGACGAGCGCGTCGTGCTCGGCCCCCGGCGGCACCTCGGTGATCACGGCGTGATGGACGACGAGATCGTTGTCCGGGCGGACCTGCAGGCCAGTGAGCCACTCGAGCTGGGTGTTACCGGGATCGAGGACGAAGCAGATGAACTGATCGCGATCGCCCGACGTTACCCAGGGCTCGCTCGGCACGAGCGTCTTGGTGATGCCGGACAGCGTGGTGCTGGGCGGCGCCGGGATCTCGGCAACCGTCCCGAGTGGGTGACCCGCCTCGATCCACGCGCGCAGCGTGTTCTTGTCCTGGATCGTGAGCCGCGGATCGTCGACCCACGAGAACCGCGGCGAGCAATCGGGTTCTTCGCGGGCATCGAATGGCGGCATCGCGCCGCGATCGATCTCGTGGAGCATGCGCGTCGAGTTCTCGACCACGGCCTCGTAGTCGGTCAGCGGGAACGGTGCGATGCCACCGTCCTGGTGGCAGCTCATGCAGTGATTCGCCACGATCGGCGCGACATCCTGGTACCAGGTCGCGCGGGCCGCGCCGCCATCTGGAGCGAGCTCGGAATCGTTGCCACAAGCTGCCGCGCCGAGGCCGGCGAGCCCGCACGCGAGAAGGATCTTCGTGAAGCGCATGGGGCAGGACCTCAGCAATCCCCGTACCGGACGCAAGTCCCCATGATACGGCAGGATCTGGTGAGACCGTGGGAAAACCCCACGCTCACACTGTCGGGTTTCTCCGTTCCCACCGCGATACGCTGACAGGGCCGGTGACCGACGAAGCCGATATCGACGTCGCGAGAACCGCGACGCAGCCCGCCACCGAGCTCCCGGGCATGCCGGGGCGGAGCGGCGCGATCGAGCTCGACGTCGTCCTCGAGCGTTACGAGATCCGGGCGCTCCTCGGTGTCGGCGGTATGGGACGCGTGTATCGCGCCTACGATCGGTCGCTCGACGAGGACGTCGCACTCAAGATGCTTCGCGGCGAGCTCGTCGACACTCCCGGCATGCTCGAGCGGTTTCGCCAGGAGGTGCGGCTCGCGCGCCGGGTGACCAGCCCACACGTCGTTCGCACGTTCGATCTCGGCGAGCACGGCGACCTCCACTTCCTGACCATGGAGTACGTCGACGGCCGCTCGCTGGCGCAGCTGCTCGAGCACGGACCACTCGCGCTCGACGAGGTGCTGCGCATCGCGCGAGGCATGGCCGCCGGGATCGCGGCCGCGCACGCAGCCGGTGTGCTGCATCGCGATCTCAAGCCCGACAACGTGCTCCTCGAGCACACCGGCCGCATCGCGATCACCGACTTCGGGATCGCGCGACCGTACGCGACCGTGGCAGATGGCGATGATCGGTTCGCCGGCACGCCTGCGTACATGGCTCCCGAGCAGGTGACCGGCGAGGGCGTCATCGGACCGCCGACCGATATCTACGCGTTCGGCACGATCCTGTTCGAGATGCTCGTCGGACGGCGCGCGTTCCCCGGCTCGTCGATGATCGAAGTCGCGACGGCGCGGGTCACCCAGCCTCCGCCCGATCCGCGCGCGCTGCGCAACACGCCAGACCAGCTCGCCACGCTCGTGCTGCGTTGCATGGCGCGGCAATCCGCCCAGCGGTTCGCGGATGGCGCAGAGCTCGTCGCCGCGCTCGCCGCGATCGAGCTCGTGAGCCCGCCCCCGACGTTGCCGCTGCCGGGGCCGGTCATCCCGACGAAGAGTGCCCGCACGGTCGCGCTGCTCCCCCTGCGCGCGCCGGACGATCTGGCGGAGCTCGCCGACGGCCTCGCCGAGGAGATCGTCGACGCGCTATCGATGACGCGCGACTTGCGCGTGCGCCCGCTGTCGTCGGTGCGCGCCGCGACGCGCGCGCTGCTGGGAGAGAACCGCGACCCGCGCGACCTCGGCGAGACGCTCGGCGTCGATGTCATCGTCGACGGCTCGCTGCGACGGATCACCGCCACCTCGGGACCGGCGGCGAGCCATGCGCCGGTCATCCGGATCACCGCGCGGGTGATCGGCGTCGCCGATGGCTTCCAGCTGTGGGCGAGCCGGTTCGAGACCTCGTCCGAGGGGCTGCTCGCCGTCGGCGACGACATCGCACGCGCGGTGGCCAGCGCCCTCGAGGTCGAGATCCCGATCAACGCGGCGCCGGCACGCGATGCTCGCGCGACCGAGCTCTACCTCGAGGGCAAGGCGAAGCTGCGGCTGCACTGGCGCGAAGCCCGGCTGGCGCCGGCGATCGAGGATCTCGAGGCGGCCCTCGTGATCGCACCCGACGATCCGGACGTGCTCGCGGTGCTCGCGATGGGCCTCGCGCGCATGTCGTTCCAGAACCGCACGGCCTCGCAGTCGCGCGCGGTCGAGCTCGCGGAGTGCGCCGTCGCGGCGACCCCGGCATCGAGCGAAGCCTGGCTCGCGCTCGGCCTCGCGCGGCTCTACACCGGCC
>JACCTC010000046.1 GCA_013812655.1 Deltaproteobacteria bacterium
GAGCTTGTCGCCGCGGACCTGGTCGAGCGCGCCGGCGATCGGGTGCGCGCGCGTGTCGCGATCCTGCCGGTCGGAATCCCGCGCTCAGCGCCCCATTCCTCCGGGCTCGTGATCTGCGATCGCCACGACGCGCCGGCGACGAGCGAGCTGGTGTGCTGGCCGGATGACTCGAGCCAGCACCTCGCCAACGCGATCCCGCACCACCGGGTCGCACGCTGGCTCGACCTCGGGTGTGGCTCCGCCTACGCCCCGCTCGCCCGGCCCGGTGTCGCTGGCGAGATCACCGGCGTCGAGCTCAACCCGCGCGCGGTCGCGTACAGCCGGCTCGGGGCGACGCTGTCGGGCATCGCGCACCTCGAGATCGTCCACGGTGACCTCGCGGTCGCACAACCGGCTGCCGCGCTGGTGACGTGCAACGCGCCGATGCCGACGCTGGCGACCGATCCCGACGACGCCGTGATGTGGCGGCATACCGACGACGACCTGTTCGCCCGGCTCGTCGCGGTGATCCCGGCGCGCGTCGCACCGGGCGGGGTCGCGGTCGTGCACGCGGCGCTGTCCGCGATCGCGCTCGAGGCACTGCCCGGCGAGCGCCGCGTCGTCGCCTACACGCCATCGGGCGCGGTCCCGGGGTTTGGCGTGCTGTGGTGGCGTCCCGACGCACCGGCCAGGCTCGCGATCACGCATCGCGCGCTGACGCCGGAGCGCCCGCACCTCGACGCGCGCGACGGTGAGTCGTGTTAGCGTCGCCGCGCGGGGGCAATGCGCAAGCTCGTGATCGTCATGGCCACGCTCGTCGTGGCTTGCACGCCGACGCGGGGGCGTGACGAACCGCTCCCACCGCTCGATCCGACGCGGCTGTCGCACGAGCGCCACGCGCAGATCCCGTGCGGCGGCTGCCATCGCTCGACCGTGACCTCGGCGGGTGCCGTGAGCGAACGCCCCGGCGGCGATCACAAGCCGTGCGACGACGGTGCGTGCCACAAGCAGGAGTTCCTTTCGCCTCCCGGCCTGTTCTGTCGGGTCTGCCACGACCCGATCACGATCACCCCGCTCGCGGCACCGCTCCGCCCGTACCCGAGCGATGACCTCTGGCAGTCGCTGCCGCCGGTGTTCTCGCATCGCCGCCACATGAACGCGACCCGTATGGAGCGCCAGGTCGGCTTTCACGTGGCGTGCGTCGACTGCCATACCCGCGATGGCGCGCGGGTCACACCGGATCACGCCGCGTGCGCGCGCTGTCACGCAGCGGAGGTCGCGCTGCCGAACGGACCGCGCATGGAGGACTGCGCGAGCTGCCACAAGCCGGGCGCGCGCCCGCGCAAGCGCATGCGGCTCATCCGCGACGACCTCCACTTCTCCCACGAGCGCCATCAGACCGATCGCAAGAACCAGCCGATCCGCTGCGAGGCGTGCCACACGAGCACCACCCAGGCGAGGGGTTACGACGATCACGCCGCACCGCGCATCGAGAGCTGCGTCGGCTGTCACGACGACATCGACCGCACGCCATACGGCATGCGCATGCGGATCTGCGAGACCTGTCACAAGGCGCGCGTCAGCTCGGTCACCACGCTCGCGCCGCGCAACCACCTGCCCGCGAGCGAGCGCCCGCTCGATCACACGATCGCGTTCCGGCGCGATCACGCCGAGGTCGCCGGCCGCGACGCCGCACGCTGCGCGACCTGTCATACCCAGATGTCGGGCAACAGCCGGCAGGCCTGCGACGAGTGTCACCAGACGATGCTGCCGTCGGATCACCGGATCACGTGGCGCGAGCTCGACCACGGTGCCGAGGCGGCGGCCGATCGCAATCGCTGCGCGTCGTGTCACGTCGTCGAGTTCTGCTCGGCGTGTCACGCGCAGCGCCCGCGCTCGCACGGGCTGCGCGGGACGTTCCGCGAGGAGCACGGCAGGCTCGCGCGCATCAACGTCCGTGCGTGCCTGACGTGTCACGTCGCCGACTATCCGGGCTACGCGACCGATCAGATCGTCTCGTGTGCCGAGTGTCACGAGGTCCCGCAGGATCTCCGGAGCCGGCGATGACCGCGCGCGCCCTCGCGATCGCGCTCGCCATCACGTGCGCGGCTTCGCCCGTCGGCGCCGACCCGCCGCCGAACCTGAAGCTCGAGCGCGAGCCGCGGCCGCGCCACCTCCGCATGCGGCCGCGCGCCGCCCAGGGGACGACCAGGCCGAGCAACCAGGCGACGACACCGCGCTCCCGCACGCCGATGCCCGCGGCGCCGTCCGCGCGCGGTACTGATCTGCAGCCGATCGCCGGCATCGATGGCGTGCGCGACATTCGCCAGCCGGTGTCGTTCTCGGTCGCGCTCGGCTACCAGATCGATGGCGCCCGTCCGAACGGCCGCTCGACGCTCGGCGGCCCCGCACCGGTGACCGGCAAGGACTACGAGACGCTGCGCGCCTACGGCTTCGGCGAGGTCTTCCTCAGCACGCGCGGCGTCGGCGTCCAGAGCCTGTCGTCGTACTTCGCGCTGCGGTTCCAGGCGGCGCGGCGGCTCACCGTCGATCGCGCGGACATCACGGCCGACGATCCGATGCAGCCCGACGGCGAGATTCCGCTCGCCTCGCCGATCGCGACGTGGTTCGAGCGCAGCGGCGGCGAGCTGCGCACTGGCTGGGGCGAGCTGAAGGACTTCCTGCCGAAGCGGTGGGGCCTGCGCCGGCTGCGCATCCGCGTCGGCGACCAGTACATCTACGGGCCATGGGTCGTGCACCTGTTCGGCAGCAACATCGCGTACGAGGGCCCGACCCTGACGAGCTCGATCTTCTGGGGGCTGCGGCGCTCGGACTACACGCGCGCCCTCGAGGACGGCCAGCCCGGTGCGTTCGGTGCGTCGCTGCGCTTCGATCTGCGAGGCCTCACCGACGCGGTGCCGATCGCGGTGACCGGCGAGTACCTCGGGTTCAGCGCCTCCGACCACACCGGCCAGCCCGGCACCTCGAGCGGCCAGTTCCAGATCGACTGGCGGCCGAAGCGTGACGTCGCGGTGATCGGTCAGGTGCGCTCGCTCGATGGTGAGCTGGCGAACCAGCGGCTCGAGGTCCGCACCCGGTACAAGGAGGTGACGAACCTCGTGTTCGACGTGATGCGCCGGCGCGAGACCGACTGGCGATGGGATCCGACGATCGTCGTTCGCGATCGCACCGACCTCACCGAGGCGCGGCGCTACCTCGACCTCGGCCCGCCGCGGCCGCAGATCCTGTTCTCACTCCGCGGCGGCACGCTGATCGCCGAGAACGTCGATCTGTTCGCGCGGGTGGCGGCGTCGTCCGATCAAGCCGATGACGACGAGGCCGTCCAGTCGTTCTCGGCGTCGTATCTCGAGCTCGGGGGCGCGCTCGAGGTGCGGTTGCGACGGCAGATGGCGTTCGGGATGAGCATCCTGACGCGGACGACCGAGCGCGTCGTCGAGGCGCCGATCGTCGACGAGCGCGACGTGACCCAGCCGCTGCCACCGAGCGAGGCCATGGGCGAGGACGGCTTCACCGAGATCGGTAGTACGCTGCGGCTATCGCTCGGCGCCCGCCGGTTCTCGGCGCTGCTCGAGCTCTACGGACGGCGCACGCGGTACTCCCTCGCGTACGTCGATCCACTGCTGCCGCTCGCGGACTCCGACGTGCGGGGCGGCGGACGCTTCACGCTCGACGCCTGGGTCGGCAAACGGATCCGGTTGTTCGCGTCCTACGACGTCTCGTCGCAGCTCGATCAGTCACCCGAGATCACCGGCTACAAGAGCCTGCGACTGACGATGACCGGGGTGTACTGATGCGCGCCGCGATCGCGCTGCTGCTCGTCGTCGCGGCGGGGAGCATTGCGTCCGCCGGTCCCGGCTTCGACCATGATGGGCACGCCCGCTCACTCGCCGGCGCGAAGACCGCGGCGCTCGCGTGCGCGCGCTGCCACGTGATCAAGGCGGGCCTGCTCGTCGGCAAGCCGGATCACGCCGCGTGCTTCGGCAGCTGTCACGGCGCGCCACCGATGCTCCCGCAACGCCGTGGCCCGCTGGCGATCGCGCCCGAGCGGGTGAAGCTGTGCACGACGTGTCACGTCGAGTCGACGTTGAAGACCGCGAAGACCCGCAAGGCGTTCGCGGTCGGCTTCCCACCGTACGCGCAGCGCGACTTCGTGCTCCAGGTCGGCCACAAGCGGCACGCTGCGCTGGCCTGCGCCGGCTGTCATGACGACAAGCGCGGCGGCGGACACCGGCCATGCGCGAGCTGTCACGACGGGGCACCGAACAAGGGACCGGCGATGACCGCGTGCAGTGGCTGCCACACGCCGGCCACCGCCGAGGCCGATCCATGCGCCGACGACACGAACGAGACCTGCCGCCCGATCCGCGTGCGCGCGGCGTTCTCGCATCCCAAGCACGCGGCGCGCGGCGCCCGGTGCGCGACCTGTCACGCCAGCGTCGTCGAGAGCGACGCCCGCCATGCGCCGCGGCCGTCCGTGAAAGCGTGCAGCGGCGCCGGCTGTCACGACGGCGCTGCCGCGTTCGCGGTCACCACCGCCTGCACCAAGTGTCACAAGGAAGTGCCGGCGACGAAGTTCGAGGTCAAGCGACCCGACGAGCGGTTCTCGCACTTCGGCCACCTGCCCCGGCTCGGCGGCACGCTGGCGTGCGCGAGCTGTCACGCGCTCGGCAAGACCGGCGAGGTCACGGTCACCGGTCACGCGGCGTGCGCGACCTGCCATGCCGAGGACTTCCACGCACCCAACCAGCGCACGTGCGGCGCCTGCCACAACGCGACCGAGCCATGGCGCGCGCTCGTCCCCGACGCGTTTCCGCCGCCACGCTCCGAGTTCGGCGCGACGCTCGATCACGCGAAGCACCCCGCCGCCTGCGTCAGCTGCCACACGCTGACCACGACGACCGCGCAGCTTCGTCCGCCGCGCGGACATCGCGCCTGCACGGGCCAGGGATGCCACGCGACGACCGGTGGCCCATCGCCGACGCTCGCCGCGTGCGAGAGCTGTCACCGTGCCGGCCTCGCGGAGCAGCGTCGCTCGACTCGGCTCGCCGCGCCGTGGTCGGTGCGCGCCCGCTTCGATCACGCGCGCCACCAGACGGCACCCGATGCGTCGCCACTCGCGTGCACGGCGTGTCATCGCGATCTTCGCGCGACCGAGCTCCTGCAGCTCGCGACGCCGGGCAAGGCGACGTGCGCGCCGTGTCACGACGGCCAGACCTCCTTCAAGCTCTCCGGAACCGGATGCTTGCGCTGTCACGGCACCGAGGCACGATGAGCGAGATGCCACGCTCGCAGCGCGCCTACCTGATCGCGATGTGCGCGATCATCGGCGGTGCATTCGCGTATGCCGCGTGCGAGTGGGGACGCTGGCCGAAGCTCACGATCTTCCCCCTGCAAGGCGAGGTGTCGTTCATTGGTGGCCCCGGCGTCTCGATGATGTATCTCGGCATCGTCCTGTGGGGGCTCGGCGGCATGATCTGCGGCGCGCTGATCGGCGCGATCCTGAGCCGGATCTTCCCTCGGCCGTGGTCGGAGATGGCGCTGCGGCTGTTCGGCGCGTGGGCGATCACCGCGATCCTGTTGGCCGGCGCGTACTTCACGTGGAGCCTGTGGCCGTGGTGAACGACCTGTAAGCGGTGCCCGGCCGGTCGCGTTGATAGGGCACATGACGACCACGCGCCTTGCCTGCCTCGCCCTCCTCGCCATCTCATCGTCGTCCTCGGCCTCGGCCTCCGCCAATGTCGTCGCGAGCGACGGCCACTCGAGCGTGCGCACCGGCGAGCGGATCGTCGAGCGCCCGTCCGACACGCGCGTCGATGGCCGCATCGGCATGCTGATCGGTGGCTCCGATGTCGGTGATGCCGACGGGTTCTCGGTCGGTGTCAGCGCGGGTGTCGGCTATCGCATGGGCGATCTCACCGTGCGCGCGCTGTTCGATCACTATCGCGTCGGCGACAGCAACGACGAGCTCGGTGGCAGGCGCGGACGCGCGTCGCGCGCGGGTGCGGCGGTTCGCTACTCACTCGCGAACACGAACCCGGATCGCGATCGCAGCAGCGGTGGCCTTGCACTCGACTTCTGGGGCGAGATGGGCTTCGGCTACGAGCACATCGCGTGGCGCCAGGGCGGCGTGCTCGATCGTCCGAGCGCCGAGGTCGCGGTCGGCTTCGAGCTCGACGGCTTCGGGCGCCGCAACGAGCGCAACCGGCGACGCCACGTCGGCTACTTCATGGCGTTCCGCACCCTGATCGGTCAGGGCCCGGAGATGGACGGCCCCGCGGTGTGCGGTGGCCCCTGTACGAAGGCGACGAAGCCGTCGCGCGTCGATACCAGCATGTTCTTCGAGTTCGGCCTCCACTGGGGCCGCTAACAGAAAGGATCCGAACGTGACGATCATGGATCGGGTGCGCACGCACCCAAGAATGGTGTTCTCCGTCCTCGGCATGCTTGCCGCAACCGCATGTGCCGGTGGCGGTGGGTCGCAGAAGACCGCAGCCTCGCCGGGCTATGGACCGTCGACGGTCGCGCACGGCGGCGGCGGCTATCGAGGTGCAGCGGAGCCCGGTGGGCAGCACCTGCGTCCGTCGCAACACGCCGTCGATAGCTACCGGCCCGCGCCGTCCCCGGTGCCCGACCGGCCAGGCCTCGGTACGTCGTGGGGCGAGGCGGTCGATGCACCGATCTCGTTCGCGCCGTTCATGCGCGCCGGCAGCGCGCCGTGGGCGCAGGTCGCGCTGCACTACAACGACGCGCAGGGCGTCGAGGCGCACGCGAGCTATCTCGGCACGCGCCCTGCCCCGCTCGAGGTGTTCGCAGGAGATGGGTCGCTATCGGTCGCGCTCGTCGACGATTATGGCCGCACGCTGCCGGGCTTCCACGCGAACGGCCGCGCGTTGATCGCAGGCGAGGACGGCGCGCGTTATCGCATCGTCGTGCGCAACGGGACAACCGCGCGCTTCGAGGTCGTGACCTCGGTCGACGGGCTCGACGTGATAGACGGCAAGCCGGCCGATCCGAACCGCCGCGGCTACATCATCGATCCGCACGGCGAGCTCGTCGTCGACGGCTTCCGCACCTCGGATGCCGCGGTCGCCGCCTTCCGGTTCGGCAAGGTCGCCGAGTCGTATGCGGCGCAGACCACCGGCGATCGCAACGTCGGCGTGATCGGGTTCGCGATCTTCGCCGAGCGCGGCGCGGTGTGGACCCCCGCCGAGCTGCACCGCCGCGACTCCGCGAATCCGTTCCCCGCGCGCGGCTACTCGGTTCCGCCGCGCTGACGTACCATCGCGGCGTGCGCACGCTCGCGACCGCCGCCCTGATCGCCACCGTCGCCGCGCAGCCCGTGAGCCCGGCGCGGGCCGATGACTTCGATCCGCGCGACGTCGACAAGCAGGCACACCTCGCGGTCAGTTACGGGCTCACGCTGACGATCGCGGTGATCGCGAGCCATCACGATGTCCCGCGCTGGCAGGCCGTGGCGATCGCCGCCGCGACCACCCTCGTGCTCGCGACGACGAAGGAGCTCACCGACGATACCGGCTACTCGTGGGGCGATCAGGCGGCGAATGCGATCGGCACCGGCACGGCAGCACTCGTCGTGTTCGCGTTCGAGCTGTGACTGCTCGACGGGCGACCGGTGGTGCTCGCGGATCACGGCGGCCGATTCGCGGGGTATCCTTACCTGCTTGCAACACATCGCCCAGCCGCAACGCGACCAGGACCACGCGCCGTAGCCGTGCTGACGCTCGGTGACATCCCGGAGATCGTCGATGACCTCGGGTCGGGCATGTTGCTGTGGCCCGAGGCCTACCCGCTGCTCGCGAGCTTGATCGCCGAGCACGAGGTCGAGGTGGTCATGTTGCGCTTGCCCGTGGTCTGGCGCGAGCCGTTCGCGACGAGCCTGCGCGCGAGCTTTGCACTGCCGCGCGACGACGATCCGCCGGCACGCCGGGTCATCGCCGAGCGCGTGCGGGCCTGGCTCGCCACCACGAGCACGTGACGTGAACAACGCGTGATCACGGCTGCGAGCCCCGGCGGCGCCGGCGATGATGCTCCCCGTGAACCGGGGTCTCATCACGCTCGCGACGTTCGCCGCGCTCGGCACCACGCTCGCGGTCGCAGATCCGACCGTGTCGACAAACGAGGCGGGCGCGACCACGGGCCAGCCTCTCCGCACTGCGTTCTATGGTGAGGTGAGCGCGTGGTATGGCCCTGAGCCATCCCCTCAAATCAGACCGAATACCGCGCGAAAGATTTCGTGACGACGGACCACCTCATCGTAGGCCTTCATGAGCGGCGCGAGCCTGTCGTCGCCCATCATCGGAATCGCCGCGTAGA
>JACCTC010000378.1 GCA_013812655.1 Deltaproteobacteria bacterium
ATCTCGCCGCGCTCGCGCCACGCGACGCGATCACCGTCGAGCGCGTGCTCGAGCTCGTGATCGGTGATGGCGCCGTCGGGCTACGCGCGTCGCCCGGAGCGCTGGAGGCGACGGTCGCGACCGGCTATGTTCGTCGCGACATGGCGTTGCCCGATGAAGCGCACCTCGAGCTGACCGTTCAGCTCGGCACCACGCGCCTCACGCTGCGTCAGCTCGCCGAGCTCTCGGTCGGCCAGATCATTCCGCTCGATCGTCCACTTGCCGGTCCTTACGAAGTGCGTGTCGCGGGTCGTGTGGTCGGGGAGGGCGAGCTGGTCGATCTTGACGGCGAGCTTGGCGTACGCATCGTGTCCATCGTGTCCACCGTTCCGGAGTAGTCCCCATGCCCGTCTACGAATATCAGTGCAAAGCCTGTAACCAGGAGTTCGAGTATCAGCAGCGGATGTCCGATCCGGACAAGGAGACGTGCGAGGCGTGCGGCGGCAGCCTCGAGCGGCTGATCTCGCGGACCGCGTTCCAGCTCAAGGGCAGCGGCTGGTACAAGGATCTGTACTCGTCGGCGAAGCCCGACGCCAAGCCAGCAGGTGGCGACGCAGCGCCTGCTGCGAGCGCCGACAAGGCCGCCGCAAAGGCTGATGCGCCGGCCGCTGCGCCCGCGGCAACTCCGTCGTCGAGCCCCGCGAGCTCGGGGACAACGGGATCGTCGGCTGGCGGTGGTACGAGCGGCGGCAGTGGTGGAAGCGGCGGCAGTGGTGGGAGCAGCGGCAGTGGTGGGAGTGGCAGCAGTGGCAGCAGTGGCAGCAGCAGTGGCAGCAGTGGCGGGACGAGCAGCGGCGGTGGATCGACGACGAAGAGTGCCGCGGCGAGCGCTTCATGACCGTGGCCGCGGGTCAGCGCGCGGCCGTGATCGATGGCAAGGCGATCGCGGCGAAGCTGCGTGGCGAGGTCGCGACCGCCGCGCTCGAGCTGCGGGGCCGCGGCGTGAACCCGACGCTCGCGGTCGTGCTCGTCGGCGAGGATCCGGCATCCGCCGTCTACGTGAAGAGCAAGGCGAAGGCGGCGCGCGAGGCCAACGTCGACGTCCGCGATCACAAGCTGCCCGCGACCACGTCGCAGGCCGAGCTGATGGCACTCGTCGAGACGCTCAACGCCGATCCGATCGTCGACGGCATCCTCGTCCAGCTGCCGCTGCCGAAGCACCTCGATAGCGAGGCCGTGATCCGCGCGCTCGATCCGGCGAAGGATGTCGATGGCCTGCACCCGTTAAGCCTTGGTTACCTCGCGGGTGGCCGGCCGACCTTCGTGCCGTGCACGCCGAAGGGCTGCATGCGCCTGCTGCGCGAGGCAGGCGCCGAGCTCGCGGGCGCGCGCGCGATCGTGCTCGGACGCAGCGTGCTCGTCGGCAAACCGATCGCGCTCTTGCTCGCGAATGCGAACGCGACGGTGACGATGTGCCACAGCAAGACCCGCGATCTCGCGGACGAGGTCCGGCGCGCCGACGTCGTGGTCGCCGCGATCGGGCGGCCCGAGATGGTGCGCGGTGACTGGATCAAGGACGGCGCGTTCGTGCTCGACGTCGGCATCAACCGGCTCGACTCCGGCAAGCTCGTCGGTGACGTCGAGTTCGCCGGCGCCTCCGAGCGTGCTCGCGCGATCACACCGGTGCCCGGTGGCGTCGGACCGATGACGATCGCTTGCCTGCTCGAGAACACGGTCGAGGCGTCGCGGCGCCGCCGGCTGAGCGCCTAGCTCGTCACGCCGCGTCGCGATCGGTGCGAGTCAGTGCGGAGTGGACGAGTCGCGCACGGCCGCCGGCTTCGATAGCGCACGCACGAGCACGACCTGGAGCTCGGCGAACGACGGCGGGTTCGTCGCGATCTCGTCGGCGCCCGCCGCGCGCGCGTGCTCGCGGAGCTTGTTGTTCAGCGTGAGCGCCACCGTCGGTACCGGCGGGTTCTGCTGCTTCGCGGCCCGTAGCGTCGCGAGCCCACCCTCGACGTCGAAGTCGATATCGATCACCGCGAGGTCGACGTCGCTCGACATCAGGGACGTCGCGACGTTGGCGTCCGCCGCCTGCATGACCTCGGCGGTGCTGATGATCGACTTGATCGAGCGCGCGAGCGTCGTGCGGTCCTGACGATCGCCGGACAGCACGAGGATATGGACGCCGTGGAACGACGACACGAGCCCGTCGATGACCGTGCCGAGCTGCGGCGCGACGTCCTGAAACTCGATGCCGAGCCCGGCACAACCTTCGGGGCTGTCGGTGCCGCGTCGCCACGCGACGACGCCGTTGATCGGCACGAGGCCGGCGCTCGGAATCTGCAGATCGAGCGTCACCGCCGCGCCTGTCGGAATGTCTGCGTCGGTCTCGATGAACAACCCGCCCCGCGACAGGTTCACCGAGTACGCGACCAAAAACGAGGACGCCGTGCGGAAGTCGACTTCCACCGAATACGGCATCCGGTCGGTTACACGATCGGTCATCTCGCGCGCTGAGTATCTCGAAACTCGAAGGAAAAAGGAGGCTCCGGGCCACCAGTTACCCAGCCGGTACCTGATCCGATAGCGAGGCATATCCGCTCGCCGAACGCCGCGGCCGGTGGAAGTCGCTGGTGGCGACGCGGGAGCGAGCCGCTCAGAGCAGCCGGTCGAGCAAGCGCTCGAGATGGTCGAGGCTCATGTAGCGGATCTCGATGCGACCGGCCTTGCCGGGCTCGTCCTCGGTGATCGTGACCGGTCCACCGACCGCGCGGGTCAACCGCTCCTCGAGGTCGCGCACCGACGCTGACTTGCCGGCCTCCGGCTTGTCCGGCTTGTCCGGCTTCGGCTTCTCGCCGGCTCGTGACTTCTTGACGAGCGCCTCGGTCGCGCGCACCGAGAGCTGCTTGTCGACGACTGTCCGCGCCGCGCGCTCGATCGCGGCCGGCTCGTCAAGCGCGAGCAGCGCACGGGCGTGGCCCATCGACAACCGCTCGTCCTCGACGAGCTGGCGCACGGGCAGCGGCAGCTTGAGCAAGCGGATCGCGTTCGCCACCGTGCTGCGATCCTTGCCGATCCGCCCGGCGATCGCTTCCTGGGTCAGCCCGAACTCCTCCACGAGTCGCTGGTAGGCGGCGGCTTCCTCGAGCGGTCCGAGGTCGGCCCGCTGGAGGTTCTCGACGAGCGCGCGCTCGAGCGCGATGCCTTCCTCGACGTCCTGGACGACGACCGGCACCTCGTGCAGGCCAGCACGTTGCGCCGCACGCCACCGGCGCTCTCCCGCGATCAGGAAGTACCCGCCGTCGGGGCGTGGCCGGACGACGAGCGGCACGATGATGCCGTGCGAGCGGATCGAGTCAGCGAGCTCGCCGAGCTTGGTCTCGTCGAACTTGCGTCGCGGCTGCTCCGGGCTCGGATAGACGTCCTCGATCCCGGCCGCGAAGTACGTGCGCGAGCGCTGTGCACCCGCGCCTGCACCCGGCGCGGGCTGGGCCTCGCTCGCGCCGATCCGCGTGACCTGCGCACCGACGTCGGTGCGGACGGACGCCGGCCCGCCAGGCAGGAGCGCCGACAGGCCGCGGCCGAGGCCTCGCTTCTTCATGTCCGCCATCATGCCGAACGTTGGCCCTTCGGGGCGGTATCGCCGCCGGGATCAAGCGTCATGCGGTCGACGAACTCGTCGGCGATCGCGAGATAGCTCCTGGTGCCCGGACAGCGCAGGTCGTAGAGCAGGCACGGCTTGCCGTGGCTCGGTGCTTCGGAGAGCCGGACGTTTCGCGGCACCGTCTCGCGGAACACCTTGTCGCCGAAGAAGTGGGCGACCTCGCAGCGCACCTGGTTCGCGACGCTGAGCCGGCCGTCAAACATCGTGAACAGGACGCCGTCGATCGTGAGGTGCGGGTTGTACGCCGCTCGGATCTTCTCGATCGTGCTGGTCAGCGCCGAGAGCCCCTCGAGCGCAAAGTACTCGGCCTGCATCGGCACGAGCACGCCATCCGCTGCGACCAGCGCGTTCAACGTCAGCAAGCCGAGCGACGGCGGGCAGTCGATCACGACGTACTCGTAGTCCCCTGCGATCGGCGCGAGCGCATCGGCAAGCACCCGCTCGCGGCGTTCTGCCGAGATCAGCTCGATCTCCGCGCCTACGAGATCCGTCGTCGCGGGGACCACGAACAGCGTCGCGATGTCGGTAGGCCGCACGACCTCGGCGAGCGTGACGTCCCCCGTCAGCGCGTCGTACACCGACTTCTCGACGCGGTCGCGCGGCCACCCGACACCCGACGATGCGTTGCCCTGCGGGTCGAAGTCGACGAGCAGCACGCGATACCCACGCGACGCGATCGATGCGGCGAGGTTGATCGCAGTGGTGGTCTTGCCGACGCCACCCTTCTGGTTAGCGACCGCGACGATCCGGGTCATGCAGGGCGAGTAACACGGGGCTATGACGATCGCGAATCTCGTCGGTAAGTCGGCGGCGAACAAGCGCGCTAGCGATGACGCAAAGCCGCACGACGCACGCTTCTTCGAAAAAAAAATTGGGGCTGGAATACCTTCGCGCGTACCTTGTAGCCAGATGTAGGACATGTGGGTCATGTCCTCGAGGAGCTGGCAATGTCTTCAGGAATTCCGCGTATCTACACTTCGTTTGCCGAGTTCGAGCGCGAGGAATTGCGCCGCCTAGATTCGCTTCATACCTCCGTCGACGACATGGTCGAGGAACGATTTGCCGAGGAGCTCGACTTCGGTGGTGGCAGCGATCAGCCGCGCCGCCGCGGGCGCCCGCGCAAGAACCCGCGGTAGTCCCGAAACGAGCAGTACGCACGACGTCGGGGGACATCGTGCGAGCCGCCGCTACCGCTACCGCGGCATGCGCCGTCTGTGATCAGTCACAGTGGCCGGGGCCGATGAGGCCGTTGTTGTACGAGTCGAGCGTGTAGCTGAGGTCGATCGCCGCCTGGCGGTTGGTCGTGATGCCGCCGCAGTTCGCGGTGAGCATCGCGCGGGCGTCGGCGAGCGCGGTGCCGAGGTCGCTCGTCGAGGCGCCAGCCGCGCCGTTGAGGCTTGCGGCGATGTACTGGTGGGCGAGGATGTACCAGGCCTCGCCGCGCGGGCTGGTATTGAGGATGTCGAGCAGCTTCTGCCCGCACATCAGCTCGGACTCGTCGAACGGTGCTGGCCAGTCGCGCTTCTGGTTCGCGCTGGTCTTGAACTCGTTGTGGTTCTTCCAGTAGCCCTGGGTGAACGTGCAGCCCTCGGCGCAGTTCGGGCCTTCGCAGCCGTCACTGTCGTCGGTGCATGGACACGTGCACTCGGGCTTCGTCGAGCTCTCGATCTCGTCGCAGTACTCGATCGTGCAGTACGGCGCGTAGTCCTCGCTCGACGTGTTGGCCCAGAGGCCGGTGGTGGTCTCGGGCGTGCTCGACGAGCAGGCGGCGAGGCCCAGGAAGACCATCAGGATCAGGAGGCGAGAGGCCGTTGACATCTTGTTGAGCTCCAGCGGTGCGGGTTTGATGTAGGCGCAACGATTCACGCGGCGCGCCAACGCGCGGTTGCGTTGGAGATCACGAGCGTCGCCGTGCGATCTCGCGCGGTCGGTCCGGATCGCGGGCACGGTCGGGCGAGCCGAGGGGACCGTTTCCACCAATCTTCGACGGAGATCGCTCGACTGGGGACAACGCTGGGAGCTTCGACCCCGACTCGACGTGCATCAGCGCTCGGGTCGTCGTCGTCGAGGCTGATCGCCGGTGCCGAGGACGATCTGCGCGTTTCGGTACAACTCGGACCGAAGCGTCACAACCCGGTACTTGTCAGGGCGCGCCAGGCAACGTCAGTGCAGCGCGTTCACCAGGTCACGACGACGGTCTTCGCCACGCTGACCTCGGCGTCGCCGGTCTTCACCCGTACGCGCCCGGACCTCGCGGCGCACCAGCCCCGAGTGGCGCGCTCGCAGGCGGCGGCTGTCCTGTGCTCGGGCAGCGCCGTGCCGTCGAGCGTCACCGCCTTTGGACGGGTGCCGGGCTCGAGCATCGCCTCGACGACGGTGTCGCGCCTGGCGATCGCGCTGGTATACGAGCCGCGTGCCGAGCCGAGCGTCACGGTCAGCTGACGCGCGACTGGGTCCGTGGTCTGCGCGATCTCGGTCGTCCGGACCTCACCACGCTGGTACGCGATCGTCGTGCCGTCGTCCTCGCGGTGCATGAAGCGCGTCGGCGTGGCGTCGTCGGCCGGGTACACGCGCACCCGGAGCTCGTCGCGGCGGGTGCCATCGGCGCGCTTGCCGAACACGTTCCACGTCCTGTCATCGACATGCGCCATCGGCAGGATCGCGCCCGCGCGCGCATACATCGGCAGCCGCAGCACGCCCGCCGCATCGCGCAGCGACAGCTTGCGCAGCCACTGCCCACCGGTGAGGCGCCGCCCGCCCTCGAGCTCGATCCACGACGCGCCGGCCGGCAAGTAGACGTCGACCGTGCGCGCGCCGTCCTTCGCGGTCATCGCGACAAGGAGATCGGACCCCACGAGCTTCGTGCTGCCCATCGTCCGCACCTGCGGATCCTCGGGAAATGCCCACACGAGCGGCGGGAACACCGGGTCGCCGTCGAGCCACGCGCGATGCGCCAGCGAATATAGATACGGCACGAGCTCGTAGCGCCGCCGCACGTTGGCGAGGTTGCTCGGCTTGTGGCCGACACGATCGGGCGCGGTCTCGCGGTTGTTCTCGGTGTTCCACGTGTGGACGCGCCCGGGGACATCGATTGCCATCCCGTCGGCGAACCACTGCGTGTACGTGTCGTCGAGCTCGCCGCCGCGCGAGGCCTCGCGAATGAACCCGCCGATATCCGCACCGAAGTAATCGATGCCCGACATCGCCATGTGCAGCTGCACGTTGAGGTGGGTCGCGAGCGACGTCAGGTTCGTCCCGATGTCGCCCGACCACATGCTCGCGCCGAACCGCTGGATGCCGGGCGCGCCCGAGCGCGCCATCAGGAACGGCCGCATCGCGACGCGGTGGCGCTCGTAGCCGCGCGCGATGCTCTCGGCCCACAGGAACGAGAACAGGTTGTGGACGTCGACGTGCTTGCCGCCCGCGTACACCGACTTCGCCGAGTACATCTCGGGCTCGCCGAGGTCGATCCAGTGGCCGACCACGCCGGCGTCGACGAGCGGCTTGCGCTTGGTGTCGTGCCAGTAGTCGGCGGCGGCGGTGTTGCTCCAGTCGATCATCCCGCCGAGGCCCCACCACGGGTTGTGCGAGATGAACGTCGGCCCGCACGTCGCGCAGTCCTTCGCGAGGAAGCCGCGCTTCGCGAGGTCCGCGTGCTCGGCCAGGCCGCGACTCACGTAGGACTCCTCGATCAGGATCAGGCCGAGCCCGTGCTTGTCGCGCAGCTCCTTGATCTTGGCCTCCGGATCGGGGAATCGCTTGCGATCCCACGCGAGCGTACCCATCGGGCTGGTCTCGGACTTCGCGACGATGTTGCCGAACCACTGCAGATCGAGGACGAACCCGTCGACAGGGAACTTGTTGGCGCGCAGCGTCTTCAGCTTGGCTTCGAGCTCCGTCCAGCTGTCGTAGCCGTACTCCGAGATCCACAGCCCGAACGCCTGCTTCGGCGGGACCGGCGTATGGCCGACGAGCCGCATGTAATCGCGCCGCACATCCGCGAGGTCGGGACCCGCGAGCACGTACCAGCGCAGCGCGTTGCCCGTCGTGCGAAGTCGCCACGGATCCGCGGTGAAGCTCCAGGTCTGCGCGTACGGATCGTCGGCAAACAGCGCGTACGCCTGACGCGCCGGACCGGCGGCATAGAGGATCGGGAACTGCGCGTTGCCGACCGAGCCCGAGTCCTTCGGCCCGCCGTCGAACTTCACCATCGCGTTGCCGTGCTCGTTGCCGGGCGTGCGCTCGCGGCCCATCCAGTCGCCGTCCATCGCGCCGGCAACCACGAACTGCTCGCCGAGGCCGTAGAGGTTCTGCGTGGTCTCGCGCGTGATCGTGACCGCGTTCGCCGCGTCACTCGCGGGGCACAGCCGGTGAAGCACGAAGCCGCGCTTGCTGTCGGTGACCTTCACGCAGAGCGTCTGCGGATCGACCTCGACACGCAACTCCTTGGTCTCGAACGTCGTGGCGTCGCGACGCGTCCACGCAACCGGCGGCGCCTTGTCCACGATCATCGCGGACGTCGCGATCTGCGACGGCGCCGGGTCCGACGCCGGCGCGAGCTCGAAGTGAACGAGGTCATCGCGTATCGCCTGCAGGCGCAGCCGGAGCGCACCGCGCGTGAAGCTCGGCTCCGCGGACGCCACGTCGACGGCCCGCGGCGGCAGCGGCTCAGGTGCAGGCGGGGAGGGCGACGGTGCGGGCGCTGCCGGCGTCCGTGATCCGCATGCGCCGACCAGCGCGATGATGACAACGCAGCTGGGGATTCGCATCGCCTGCGAGCTTACACGACCGTATCGAGCGATCCGGCTCAGCTCTCGATGTCGTAGTCCTTGAGCTTCTTGTAGAGCGTCGAGCGATCGATCTCGAGGATCGCGGCGGCCTGCGCCTTGTTGCCGTGGGTCGCGGCGAGCGCGGCGAGGATGCCTTCCTTCTCGAGGTCGCGCAGTGATCGCGCGGCAGCCGGCCGCGGCACCGGCGCCGTCAACGGCAACGGATCGATCGTCGCCAGCGACGGTGGCGGGCTCGGCGATGCGACGGGCGCGACCGTCGAGATCGCCGAGCCGAGCGGCGGGGTCGGGGACGAGATCCGGCTGCGTGCGGGGGCCGCGACGGCGAGCACCTGCGGCGGCAGGTCCTGGACCATGATGTGCTCGCGATCGCCGAGCACGATCGCGCGCTCGATCGCGTTGCGCAGCTCGCGGACGTTGCCCGGCCAGGCGTAGCGCGACATCGCGGCGAGCGCCTCGGGCGAGAACCCGGTGATCCGGCGCGCGGCCTGGGACCGCAGGCGCGCGAGGAAGTGTTCGGCGAGCAGCGGCACGTCGTCGAGGCGCTCGCGCAACGGCGGGACCTCGACGGTGATCACGCTGAGCCGGTAGTAGAGGTCCTCGCGGAACGTGCCGCGCTTCACCATCTCGGCGAGGTCGCGGTTCGTGGCGGCGACCATGCGGACGTCGACGTCGATCGCCTTCTGACCGCCGACGCGCTCGAACCGGCGCTCCTCGAGGACGCGCAGAAACTTGGTCTGTAGCCCGAGCGGCAGCTCGCCGACCTCGTCGAGGAACAACGTGCCCTTGTCCGCCATCTCGAAGCGGCCGGCCTTCTTCTCGGTCGCGCCGGTGAACGCGCCCTTCTCGTGACCGAACAGCTCGCTCTCGATCAAGGTCTCGGTGAGCGCGGCGCAGTTGACCGCGACGCACGGCCCCTTCGCCCGCCGCGAGGCGCGGTGGATCGCGCGCGCGACCATCTCCTTGCCCGAGCCCGACTCGCCGCCGAGCAGCACGGTCGCATCGCTCGGCGCGACCCGCTTCACGAAGTCGAGCACGCGCTGCGCGGCCGTCGAGCGACCGATGAAGTCACCGCCACCGAGTGGCCCGAGCAGCTGCTCCTCGAGGGCATCGGCGCGGCGCACCAGCTGATCGCGGGTGTCCGCACCGACCCATGCGGCCGCCGTCAGGTGGGCGATGCAGCCGACCGCGAGCGTGTCGGTCTGATCCCACGGCGCGCCCTTGCGATCGACCCACACGATGCCGATGACGTCGTCGGCGCTGCCGTGGATCGGTGCCGCGATCAGCGCGCGACCGCCGCTCTCCGCGGTGATCACCTGTTTGCCTTGCACGACCTTGTCGACGAGGTCGCCGGGCGCCTGGAGCTGCGTCGACTCGCCGTGGCCGACCGCGGCGGCGATCGGCGTGACCCGGCGGCCGGCGGCGAGCACGAACGCGCGGTGCGCGCCGAGTGCGGTCAGCGCGGCATCACTGGCGG
>JACCTC010000048.1 GCA_013812655.1 Deltaproteobacteria bacterium
TCTACGCGGCGATTCCGATGATGGGCGACGACAGGCTCGCGCCGCTCATGAAGGCCTACGATGAGGTGGTCCGTCGTCACGAAATCTTTCGCGCGGTATTCGGTCTGATTTGAGGGGATGGCTCAGGACTCGCACTGCTCGCGATCTTTGAATGTTCCAGAGTCACCTGCCATGTCGAGCATGCGCAGAAAGGTGATTCCCCACGGGTTGCCGCTTGCCTCGTCGGCCTCACGCCACAGAACAGGGACGCGGCGATATATTGCCTTGTTGATCTCTGCGTCGCGTCGCCACCGCAACGTCGGACACGTTCGCGTATTCGGGTTAAGGGCGAGGAAATCAGCAGGCGTGAGCTCCACGTGACGCGCCGGATCTGCAAGTTGGCTGACCTGCCGGATATTAAAGACGATGTCTGCCGTCGGAGTCGCTCGGCCTCGCGCCATGCCGATGAGACTGAAGTGAACGCGATGATCCACCGCGGCGAACAATCGTTCCTCGTTTTCGAACTCGTAGAAGGCGGATAGCTCGCCTGTATCGACTAGGGAGCTGAAGAACAACTTGGTCGTGTCATCGGTCGCGATTCCTGGGGGCGTGATGCAGCCAACGCGCCCAGTCTTGTTCATCAGCGAGCGATTTAGCTCGGCAAAAATCGAGTAGGTGTTGACATCGCCACGTCCACAGAGCGGATACCGCCCTGTCTGGCGCATCCAGCGGCTCTCGCCCTCGGCCTGTCGTGACGACTGGCGCCAGGCCTCGGAGAGTGCGGGATCAGTCTCCGACAGCGTCGCGATCAACTTCTTGCGTAGCGACGCATTCTCCGCGTTCGCGATCGCGTCGTGCTTTCCCGCAAAGAACTCCTTCTCCTGGAGCTTCACGCGCTCCCACGGCGGATTGCCGAGCACACAGTCGAAGCCTCCGTCGACCCCGACCACATCGTCGATGCCGACCGTCGCCCGCGGCGCGAACACGTCGGGGAACGCAAGGTGCCAATGAAAGAACGTGTACTGGCCAGCCAGCGTGCCGACCTCGCGGCGCAGTGGCTTGCTCGCTGCGGCCGGATCCTTGCGAAGCCGCGCGAACGCCTCGTCGGTGGGCGCCTCGGCGGCGAGCGGCCCTTCCTGCTTGGGCCATACGAACGCAGCGCACCAGGTATCTGCGACGAACACCGCATCGCGGAACGCCTGCGAGCTCTGCAGCGTCTCCCACCGCCGCTTGCGCGCGCGGACATCGCCGACCGCATCGTCGGCGCCCGCGAGCGCGTCACGCGCGGCCGCTGAAAGGTCGCTGCCGCCACCCGGTGACGCCATCACCGCGAACATGTCGCCCTGGCCGGATTTCTCGGCGGCCTTGCGCGCCTCGCGGTTGCGCTTCTTGAGCGCGCGCGCGACCGCCTTGTCGTCGCCCTCGATCGGATCCCACGCGTCGTCCGGGATGCCGCGCGCGATCAGCGCGGGCGTCGCGCCGATCAGCGCGTTGCCGTGCTGGATGTGCGCGTCGAGGAACGACAGCGGTTTGCCGGGCTCGACCGCCTCCATCCACAGTGCGACCTTGCACAGCTCCACGGCCATGCCGTTGAGGTCGACGCCGTAGATGCACCGACCGACGATGTCGCGTAACGCTTGCTGGAGCTCGCGCGGGCTCGGCTCGTCGTCGCCCGTGCGCACGGTGGCGAGCCGCCGCGCGAGACGGCGCGCGGCGGCGACCAGGAAGTGGCCGGAGCCGCACGCGGGATCGACGATCTTCAGCGCGAGCAACGCGGCCTCGGCGTCGACCCGCGACTTGCCCTTCACGGCAGCATCGATCACCGGATCCAGCGCGCTCTCGAGCAGGCAATCGACGAGCGAAGTCGGCGTGTAGTAGCTGCCCGTCTTCTTGCGCTCGTTACCGGCCGCCGTCGTCAGCTCGAAGGTGCCGGCGCCGGCGTCGAGCTTCGGATGCAGCTCGAGCAAACTCTCGTAGATGCTGCCCAGCTCGTCGGCGGCGACCGAACGCCACGAGACCGGAAACCGCTGCTTGTGGCGTTCGAGGTAAGAAAGCGCGCGGATCGCGGTGAGCAAGTCGGCGTTCGCGAGCTCGCAGCGATCGAGGTGAGGCAACGCCTCCTCGCTCCACAGGAAGCTACCGAGCGCAGGGAGGGCGAGCGGCGCGCAGCCGTCGTCGAGGCCGTTCATCACGGCGCGCAGCGCTTGCCACAGATCGCCGTGCGGACCGCCGCGGCTTTGGCCGGCGAGATCGCGCAGCCGGCGGGTCGCGTAGAACCGGCGATAGCGATCGCGCGCGGTGTCGGGAGCCGCGGGATCGAGCAGGACACCGCGATCCTCGGCGGAGAACAGGAAGATCAGCCGGTACGCGAGGCGCAGGAGCTCACGGTAGTAGTCCTGCTTGTCGAGGACGCTATCCGCGAGATCGCCGTGGAGCGCCTGGTTGTGGGGGTGGCGCAGGAAGCCCCTGCCGATCGCCTCGATCGCCGCGACGACGCCATCGCGCAGATCGTCGAGCGCCGCAAGCCCCTCGTCGCGCGAGAGCTTGAACCACTGCTCCAACCAGCATTGATCGACCCGACCATCGCGGGGCTCGATCCGGCTCTGGTGGAACACGAGCCACACCAGCGCGAAGTCCGCGTAGCGCTCCCCCTCGAACAGGGCCTCGAGATCGACCTCGACATAGGCCTGCGAGGTCAGGCTGTGGTGATCGCGGAGCAACCGCAACACCAGCCCGTTCGACAGCAGCGCCCAAAGGTGCGGCTCGCTGCGGTTGAGTAACTCTTGGACCAGACCGTGCGGCGAGCTCTTCGCGGCGCCGGCCTGGCCGACGGTGCGCTCCTCGAGCGAGACCCGTGCGCCGAGCAGGTGGATCGGCGTGTCGCCCCAGGCGTGGCTGATCGCGTAGCTCCGACCATCCACCTCGATCGCCTTTGCGGTCGGGACGCGGCCATAGCCGAGCTCCTGCAGGAGGGGCTGCAGAAAGCGTTCGCGCGTCACCGAGGTCGCCGGATCGTCGGCGGGGAGCTTGGCCAGCTCCGCGCGGAACGTGCGCCATGCGGGGACGAGCCGGCTCCACGAACGGCTGATCGCCTCGCCGTGGCGCTGGCCCTCGTCGAGTCGGCAGTCGGCCACAGTGAGCCCGGGAACCGTCTTGTCGAGATCGGCGATCCTCGCGAGCAGATCGGGCGGCAACAGGCCACCTTCGGAGGTCACCGTCGCGTAGCGGCTCACGTACCCGCCTTCGCCGCGACCGGCAGGTAGACGTAGGCGCCGAGCAGATCGATCGGCGGCAACAGCACGACGCCGCGGATCTTGGTCCGGCCCTTCGCGACCTTGCGGACCCGACGATGGGCATCGAGAAGATCGGCGCCGCGCTGCTTACCGAGCTCGAGCAGCACGGGCATCAGTGCCCGCGCTTGCTCGAGTACCTGCGTGAGATGATCGCGCGCAGCGGCAGGATCGATGTTGCCTGCCGCCGTCGCGGCGAGCAGCGCGTCGGTCGCCTCGGAGGCGAGCCACGTGGCCGTGGCTGGCGTGCCGGTGAACCCGACGGTGATGAGGTCCTCGGCGAGCAGGTCGATCGGCTGCTGGTCAGGTCCGAGCGACTGGAGGTGAAAGCGGAACCGGAGCAGCAGCAGCGTCGTCCGCGTCTTCACGCTCTGCGTGCGCACCACGCCGCAGCGTCGCCCTGGACCGGGGAGCGCCGCGTCGAGCGCGCTCTCGAGCACGAACCGCGCGAGGCCACCGGCGATCGGATGGGTCCGGACGACGAGCTCGCCGCCGGCCGGCGGGCGACCGCGGAACGTCGCGACGATCCGCGAGCGATCGCCGAGCGCGTCGCGTACCGCGGTAGGCAAACCGCCGAGCTCCGCGACGAGCGGCGTGTCCGAGGTAGGGCTCGCGCCAATCGCGGGAAGAACCTCGCGTACGAAGCGTTCGACGTCCTTGTCATCACCGACCGCGCGCCGCACGGCGGTGAGCTCGCCAGCGAGGTCGTCCTGGATGGCCACCTGGACCTGGTGGTGCGCGAAGACCGTGCGGTTCTTCTTCTCGCGCTCGGCCGCGGCCTCCCACGCGAGGTCAACCTCGCGCCTGAGCGGCTCGACCACGGCGTCGAACTCGGGAGAGAGCGCGCCGAGTCCGAGCTGGGTCGAGGCCTGGACCTCGCCCTTGCGAAGCACGACGCCCTCCATGATCGCGCGGCCGATCAGCTCGCTGTCACCGGGCACCGGGACGGCGATCCCGAGAGCGGCCTGGATCGTTCGGTGCTTGCGTAGCAGCACGTCGAGGACGATGCCGTCGACCGGGTTGTCCGCACCGTACAGCGTCAGCGCGCGGACGATCGGGCGCTCCTGGCCGTAGCGATCGACGCGGCCTTCGCGCTGCTCGTGGCGCGTCGGGTTCCACGCGAGATCGTAGTGGACCACGGCGGAGAACCCATCCTGCAGGTTGATACCCTCGGAGAGGCAGTCCGTGCAGACCAGGACCCTGCGAGGTGCCTGGTGCAGCTCGGCGACGCGACGTTCGCGCTCTTCGGGGATCAGCGAGCCATCGACCGCCGCGACCGTGGTGCCCTTGAGCTTCTTGCGAAGATGCTCGACGACGTAGGCGACGGTCGGGATGAACCGACAGAACACGATCGGGGCGTAGCCCTCATCGAGGAGCTGGTCGATGATGCGCTCGAGCTGCTTCAGCTTCCTGTCGTGCTTCCCGGTGAGCCCTTCGGCGGCAACCGCGAGATCACGCAGACGGCGAGCGTGGCTGTCGACATCGTCATCCATCGCGCCCGGCGAGACGTCGATCGATTCGAGGGTCTCGTCGTCGAGGTCGAGCACCGTGCGCCGGCCCTCGATATCGATGGCCTCCGGAGTTTCGAGATCCGCATGTCCGGCGCGATTGCGCAGCGTGGCCGCTGCCGCGGCCGGGCTCGACGAGAGTGCGCGGAGAAGCGCGAGCGCGGACCACCAGCGGATCCGCTGCCGGCGCTGATCGCCCTTGGCCGCCTCGACCGTCTCGCGACAGAACGCGAGCACACGGCCCATGAACTTCTTGTACTCGGCGTCGAGCTCGTAGCTGTGCTCGGCGACCTCCCGTTTCGGGAACGGGGTGTCGGCGTTCATGTAGCTGGTCAAGTCGCCGCGCCGCCGCTGGACGAGGTGCGTGGCCACGCGCTCGCGCTGCTTGCGGTTGGTCTCGCCGGAGAGATCCTCCGGAAGATTCTCGAGCTCGACGTCGAGCAACCCGAGCAGCGAGCGGAACGCCTCGGTGCTCCCGCTGTGCGGGGTCGCGGTCACGAGGAGCAGGTGGCGATCGGCGCCGCCCTTGTCCGGATCGACGATCTCGCGCAGGAGCTGATGGCGGATCTGGCCGGCGCGGCCAGTACGGCCTCCAGGTGCCGACGTGCAGGTGTGGGCCTCGTCTACAATCACCAGCTCCGGGCAGGTGCGCAGGAACTCGGCGCGGCGGCGATCCTGCTTGATGTAGTCCGTCGAGACCACCGTGATCGGGTAGTGCTCGAACAAGCCCACCGTCGCGGGCTTGTCACGCTCGAGCCGCGCTGCGGTGCCGGCGAGCACGAGCTCGGCGTCGAGATGGAACTGATCGCGCAGCGCGCGCTGCCACTGCTCGGCGAGGTGCGGCGGGCACAGCACCGCAAGCCGGCGGATCTCGCCGCGATCGAAAAGTTCGCGCGCGATCAGCAGGGCCTCAACGGTCTTGCCGATGCCGACGTCGTCGGCGATCAGCAGACGGACGGGATCCTGGCGCAAGGCGAGCAGGAGCGGCAACAGTTGGTACGGTCGGGGCTCGACCGCGATCCGCCCAAGGCAGCGGAACGGTCCCGCGACGGAGCGCGTACCGAGTCGAACGGCGTCACGAAGCAACCGACAGGATCGATGGTCGCCAAGATCGGCCGCCGGATCCGGTGGGGGGAACTCCGCCGACGTCACCGCCTCGAACGGCTTTCCGTCGGGCCCGAGCCCGACGTAGATACCGGTGATCTCATGGTCGGCGCCGCCGAGCGGCCGCAGCACGAGCAGATCGGTCTCCGCGGTGGTCTCCGGAAGGACAACCCACTCGCGACCACGTGCACGGACCAGTGAACCAACGGCGAACGTCATTAGGCTGGTACTTCTTCAGGAGACACGACGGGAACGAGAAACGAGCTCGGCTTGCCCGCCCAGGTGACGCGCAACAGATCCCGTGCGCGCGTCATCGCGACGTAGAGCAACTGGCGCTCGCGGGCGAGCGCGTTGTCGCGATCCTGCGGATCGATCGCGGACTTCATCAGTCCTGGGCTCGGCAAGATATCGGCGCTGGCGTCGATCACTAGAACCGCCTTGAACTCGAGGCCCTTTGCGCGGTGCATGGTGCCTACCTGGATCGCGCCGGGCGTGACGTGGTCGTCATCCAGTCCGGCTGCTGCGACGCCGTCGTTGGACAGCTTTGTCAGGGTCTCCTCGGCGCGCTTCGTCGTCCGCGCGAACACCGCGATCTCCTCGGCTGCGATGCCCTTGGTCCGGCACTCCTTGATCCAGCGCACGGCGTCGACGAGCTCCACCGCCCGCTCGGGGAACGCGGCAAAGGTCGGTGCTGGTCCACGGAGCAGGCTGCGGGTGGAGGTCCGATCCTCGGTGCCATCGTCAAGATCATCGGTGGACTCGGACGCGACCAGGTCGGCGGCGCGGCGAATCTGCTCGGTCGTGCGGTAGTTGATGCGAAGGACGGTGCTGCGCCCGCGGACGTCGATGCCGAGCGATGACAGCGCGACCTTGCCGGCGTAGATCCGCTGGCCGGCATCACCGACCAGCATCAGATGTTCCGGATGGACACCAACCAGCGTGCGAACGAGGCGTAGCGCGGTCGGGCGCAGATCCTGGAGCTCGTCGACGACCACCGCGTCGAACGGCGACTTGACCTCGCCGGTCTCGAGTGCGGCGATCGCGCGCCGACACAAGATCGACCACGTGGCCTCGTGCCGCGTCTCGAGCGTCGCGAGCACGTTGCCGTAGACCTGCCACAAGAGCTTGCGATCCGCGACCGACAGCGGCTTGCCTCGCCCCGTGCGAGACGCGCCGCGATACTCGGCCCACGTCGCGAGCCCCTGCGCGTCGACGACGGCATCCCATTCGGTCACGACGAACGCAGGCGGAAACTGCGCGGCGTGGCGCCCGGCGAGCTCGACCACGAGCTTCTTGACCTGCTCGGGGACCGCGGGCTGGAGCTTGCTATCGACCTTGCGTGCGATCGCGAGCGCCTGCTTGTCGATCGTGCTGACCACGATCTGCGCGAGCTCGTTCTTCGTGCAGAGCTTGCGAAGGTTGCGCTGGAGGTTCTCGCACAGCGTGGTCACGAAGCTCGTGAGCAGGACCCGGAGATCTCGACGCGCGAGCGCGCGAGCCCGGTGCATCGCGACCACGGTCTTCCCTGTGCCCGCACTTCCGGTCACCTTGACCGCACCACGCGGCGTGGCTTCGACGATGGCGCGTTGCGACGGATGCAGGAATGCGATCCAGCGATCAAGCGGCGCCGCGAGTACCGCCGCCAGGTCGGCGGCGTCGGTGACGACGTAGAACCCGGCCGATGCACTCGCCGCGACCTCGAGCGGCTTGGTCGGTGGTACCGGCGCCGGCGGGGTGACGAGCTCTCCCGCTGACAGTCGGAGCAGCCGGTCGAAAACATCCTCGGGCAGCTTGACGCCGACCTCGAGCAGATCATCATCGGTCACGATCTGGCGAATCACCGGAACCCAGGTCGGCGGCACCCCCAGCGACATCAAGTACGCATCGTCGCGGCCGTCGAACAGGCCCACCGCTTTCTTCTTCTCGATCTTCTTTTCGACAATCGTCTCGACCACGTCGACGATCTGCAGCGCACCCGTCACCGGATGGCGCCCGATGTCGCGCCGCTCTGCCCAGCGGTAGGCGGGATCGTGGTGATCGACGTGAAGCAGGAGCCACGCGTCATCCTCCTGGTAGAGGATCGCCCGCAGGTCTTGCGTCACACGGCCCGACCATAGCTGCTTCGAGATTCCGTCGAGTCGCTCCAGCGAGATCCCCGGCTGCTTCGGGTTTGCGTGGAACATCGTGAGAAAGGACGTGCACGCCGCCTGCTCCTTGGCCGGGAGCTGGTTCATCGCCTGGAAAAAGCCGCCGGTGACGAGAACGGTCATCTCCCCTCCAGCGCAGCGACGACCCGCTCGACGATGTCGCTCATGTCGGCCTTGAGCCGGACCACGCGGTGGCCCTGTTCCTCGAGTGCCGCTGCCACCGCACGCGCATTTGCGGTCGCGAGATCGACGAGACGGAGCGTTCGCTCTCCACGGGTGATGCACGCGAGATCGAGATCGATCGCGCGTCCACCCTTCATCACCTCATCGCCCGGTGAGATCGTGACGCCATCGACCGCTGCGAGCTTGGCGAGCGGCTCATGCCACCGACCGTCGAAGTCTTCGGGATCAAACGCGGGTTGCGGCGCAGCGAGTTCGGATGCGCCAGCGACAGGCACATCATCGAGCGCGGTCGCCGGACCGAACACCGTCGCGTACTTCGCGAGGATGGGCCGCCACTCGGCGGCATGATGGAACCGGATCACGGACATGCCGGCGGCGGTCAGGCGCTCGTCGAGCTGACGGTCTTCGTCCAGCTGCGCAAACTCGTCGTGGTGGGGACCATCGACGAAGACCGCGACGGAGTCTTCACGATAGAAGAAGTCTGGACGGGCCTTCAAGTCCTCGAACAGCGGCTGGCCGAGGTCCGGTAGCCGGTGGCCGCGTTGGTCGACGAGTCGGATCCACGTGCGCTCCAGCTCTGACTGGGCGAGGCGGGTGAACTGCTCGACGTGCTCGGGGCGAGGGATCGGGCCCGGTGCGATCTCGGCACGATGACGCGACCATTCGAGCAACACCGGCGCGATCGCGTGGCGATCGAGGAGTCGGTGATCGCGCTGGTTGTAGTAGGAGAGCAGACACTCGTAGCAAGCGGCCTCGCAGCGCTCGTGCCGTCCACCGGAGCGAGCCTGATCGACGCCGGTCTCCGGATCGAAGTGCAGGAGCTCCAGCGCCTTGTGCGCGATGTTGGCGAGGGCAGACGCATCCTCGGCCAGCTGTCTCAGCACGCCAGCACCGCCCTCCGAGGCTTCGTAGAACAGGAGCGTCCTGCGATCGTCGTTGCTCGGAAGTGGCTCGGATCCGATCTCGCGGTCCTCGAGTTGATAGAGCACCTGGATCGCGGTCTTCAGCGCCGCCTCCAGCGAGGCCATCTGGCTCGCCGTAAGCCCAACCCGTGGCTTGACGATCAGCGCGTTACGCGTGTCCTCCACGTACGGAATCACCCGGTCGACACGCGGCGACAAGGGATCGTCGGGGCTGTCCGGATCGTCGTCGATATCCTGGCTCTTCGCCCAGAACCCGCGCTCGACATCGATCACGTAGCCGCGGATCTCCTTCTGCTTACGGCGGCGCCAGCCGAGGTTCATTCGCCACAACGTCGCGGCACCACCGTACTTGAGCACGACCAGCGGCTCGTCACCGTCGACACCCTCGCCAACGATGTACGCGGTACGGACCGAGGTGACGCCGTGGCGGAGCGCGAAGCGAACGCCCGTGCGCAGCTCGTAGCCGAGCCGGAATCGCTCCTCCTCGTCAGAGTTGATCCGATCGCGACGTCGCGTCGCCACGTTCTGCATGCGGAACAGGTTCGGCCACTCGCCATCGAGTGTGTGCCCGCACGACTGACACAGATCCGGACCAGGCTCGTCTTCGAGCGGATGCAGGTAGCCGCAGCTATCGCAGATCTTGGCACGCCGCCGGATCGACGCGTTCTCGCGGTCAACCGGGAGGATCACCTTGTTGACCACGTAGCGCGATCCTTCGTGATAGATGAGGCTGCGCGGTCCGAACTCCGAGATCGCGAGGAACCGTGGTCGCGACAGGAAGTCGTTGTTGCCGCGCTTGCGGCGGCGGCCGGGTAGGAATGCCGACAACGGCAGCCGCGGGAAGTTGTAGCCAGGGAGGAAGCCCTCGCTCGCGAAGTAGCGATAGCTGTAGAAGTCTGACTGCTGCTCCTCCGACGAGTCGATCAGCAGATCGCGCTGCGCCTCGGCCTCGGCGCGGAGCCGCTTTGCCGTCTCGCGATCACGCGCCTCGCGTGAGGCATCGCGAATGATCCGGGACTGGCGCTCCATCTGATTGAGTGCTGCGCGATAGAGCGTTCGCCAGCGATCACATGCCCGCTCGAAGCTCTGCGGCAGCTCGCGCAACACCTGATCGAGCCAGCGCTCCACCGTGTCCCCGGGACCAAGGACCTCGGCGATCGTGTCACCCAACGCCTGCTTCGCGCGGATCTGCGCGCGTGCGCGCAGCGCCGGGTCGGCGAGCTTGAGCATCATCGAGTCCTGCACCTCGAGCGTCGGATCCTCGCCGATCACATCGAGCACGTCGCGCAGCGACTTCCCGAGCGACACGCTACTCGACGAGAGCCACGTCGCGTGGACGTGGGCGCGGATCAGCTCCTCGTTCTCGAGATCGATCCGCGGGCTCGTCACCGCGCCGGCGACCATCGCCGCCGGCTGCTTGAAGAAGTACTGATCGTGAGGGCTGCCCGCCGAACAGTAGGTGTAGATGAACGCCGGTTGACCACTGCGTCCGGCACGACCGCTGCGTTGCGCGTAGTTCGCCGGAGTTGGAGGCACGTTACGGAGGTTGACGACGTTGAGCTCGGCGATGTCGACGCCGAGCTCCATGGTCGGGGAACAGAACAGCACGGGCAACCGCGCGACGCGGAACGCCTCCTCGCGCTCTTCGCGGGTCTGGCTGGGCACCTGCGCGGTGTGCTCGTGCGCGTGCAGTTGCTTCAGGTCGCTCATGTCCTGGCGATAGAACTTGCCGAAGAACGGGTTGGCCCGGAGTCCGCCCGGCGGCGGGTTTGGAACCCGGATCGGATCGTGGGCCGCGTGATCGCCGCTGCCTGCGCGCCACATGAACCCCGAAGCGTTGAGCTGGTAGCCCGGAGGGATTGCCGGCCCCCGCGAGAGCTCGACGACCTGTACGAGGCCGGGGATCACGAGGAGCTCGAGCAGCCTCGGAAGGACCTGCTCGAGCTGATCGGTGGTGAGTGCTTCACCGCCCGGCAAGATGCCCGGCCGCTTGAGGAATCGCCCGAAGCCGCCACGCGGCGACATGAAGACGTGGAACGGCTGTGCGGAGTCCTCGCCGCGCGAACGCGGGAAGATGATCGCACTCCGCTCGAGCCGCTCCTGATCGTCGATCGCCCACGGCGCGATCAGGTGCTGGTTCGACAGCAGCTTGAGGCTCTCCTGATCGATCGGATTCAGCGAGGTCACGCGGATTGCGAGCTCGCGACGCATGTAGTCGAGCAGGACCTTGCAGATCACCTCGCGCTGCGAAGGCGATGCTGCTGCGAGTGTGGGGTGGACGGTCGACCAGCGCAGATCGGAGCAGAACTGCGTCAGCGATTGGTAGTCGATCTCGAGGAGCCCGGCCTGCTCGAGGTTGGGGGACGTGATGCGCCAGCCGCGCCGAAGATCTCGGTAGAGATAGTAGCCAAGCACCTCCCGCAGCGCGCGGTCGGTCTCCTCGCGTTGGAGATATTCGACCGCAGGATTCAGCGCGTACGCTTCGAGCGGCAGCGACAACGTGTCGAAGACGCGACGCGCCAGCTGATCATGGCTCAACCCAGCCGCGCCTGCCTCCATGACCGCGCGCAGCAGTGCCGATCGCAGAAGGCCAATCTCGATGAAGTCGTTGAAGTGTCCGGCCTGGAGCGAGGCATCCTGGCGGTTGTCGGTGAAGCTGAGCAGCTTGCGCGCCTCGGGTGCGAGCGACGTGTCGCGACGAAGTCGGCGCACGGTCGAGAGGCCGAGCAGCGTCGTGGCCGTGCTGCGTCCCTCCGAGCCGAGCGTCGCGAGCTTCCCGAAGTCCGACGTCTGGTGCGCCTGGTACGTGACGTCGCAGTGCAGGCAGAACATGAACGGCGACGGGAAGTACGCGGCTGGAATGTCTCCGCCACCTTCGACGCCATCGGCTGAGAGCCCGACGCGTCGGGGGACGCGATCCTTCACCGAGCGCTTGAGGACCGATTCTCCCTTCTTGTTCCGCTCGAGCCAGGTGTCCGGGAGCTGTGCCATCACCGCGGCCGCATCCGCGGGCCACGGCTCCGCATCGCTGATGTACAGATACCCGGGTTCGGCACCGTCGACTTCGAATCGATCGCCGAGTTCGCGGGGGTCGAACATCACTCGACCGTCATCGCCGACCCGACGACGGACCGAGTAGTACTCCTGGCCGCACTCGCGACAGAACGCGAGCGGCAACAACGCCTTGGTGCGGTCGGTGTCGGGAACGAACCGCTGCGGTCGCAGTGTGACGTGCCGCTGCGCCTCCGGCTCGGGCGAGGCGTAGACCGCGTCGCCGCGCGAGATGAACTGGTGAAGCCGAAACGCGAACACGGGCTTGCCGTGTTCGTCGAGAGTCAAGAGCGCCGCCCGCAACGCGCCGACGCAGAGATCGATTTTTACTCCGGTGGTCGCTTCGAGCATCTCCGCCGCTCGGGTCACCGTGATCGGCGCGGACCGTACGAGGCGATGGCTCATCGGATCTTCGCGAAGTCCGATCGCCGATTCGAGCCACGTCGCAAGCGGGTGCGCGAGGAACTTCGCGCGGTCGCCGGCGGCTGGGTGATCGCCGACCGCCACGGCCGCGCGCAGCTCTTCACGAAATGCGGGATCGTCGAGGTCACGCACGCGCGAGGCACGACGAAGCGTCTCGCCGATCACGCGCTCGGGCTTCACCGTGACCCCGAAGATCGTTGACGCGACCGTGGCAACGCCGAGCTGCTGATCCGGCCAGGTGCCCGTGCTCGAGAGCGTCGCCGACGTCCCGACGTGGATCAGGTCGGCACGCCCGCAGGCCTCGCGGACGCGCCTGACGAGCAGCGCGACGTCAGCGCCCTGGCGGCCCCGGTAGGTATGCAGTTCGTCGAAGACAAGAAACCGGAGATCCTGCGCCTGCCGGATCAGCTGGGCGTCGAACGGCCGGGTGAGCAGCAGCTCGAGCATCACGTAGTTCGTGAGCAGGATGTCCGGCGGATCGGCGATGATCTGGCGACGCTGCTCGTCGTTCTCCTGGCCGGTGTAACGGCGGAACGTGACAGGTGGATGATCCTTGGGGTAGCCGTGGCAGAGGTACTTCTCGAGCTCGCCGACCTGGCTGTTGGCGAGCGCGTTCATCGGGTACACGACGATCGCCTTGACGCTGCCGCGCTTCGGATTGCGGAGCGCGTGGTCGACGATCGGCGCGATGTACGAGAGGCTCTTGCCCGAGCCGGTGCCGGTGGTCAGCACGTAGCTGTCCCCGGTGCGCGCCGCACGTATGCCCTCGACCTGGTGGCGGTGCAAGCGAAGTGGAGCCCGCACCGTGCCGTCCTCGCGCTTGATCGCGAAGATCTTCCGCGTCTCGGGATGCAGCTCGCCCGCGTCGATCAGCTCCTCGATCGTCTCGCCCGGCTCAAACGCCGGGCTCAACTGGAGCAGCGGATCGGGCCACAGGTGACCCTCCGCGAGCGCCGCATCGACCTTCGCCTTGATCCGTTCGTCGCGGATCGTGAAGAAGCTGCGGATGTAGCTCGCGTAGTCGCCGATGACTTGGTTGCGAAGCCCAAAGACGTCCATCTCAGGCCCCCACCCGGTGGGCACGAACCGTATCGTGCAGCGGCGTCGATGCCCTCACCGCCTCCCCCTTCTCGACTACAACCGACACAACATCAGCAGCCTAACCCAGCGTGATGACAGCCAAGGTCGCCCCTTCCCCAAATCCGAGCACCACCGCGCAATTCGGAGCGATCCCCGGTTACTGCACGCGCAAACTCCCGATACGAGTCGGCTTGCCAGCAGCAGGTCGATCGAATCCGGCCCGAGCGGCCTCCACTTCGAATCGCTCGGGATTCCAGTCGCCGAGCCAGCTGCGCACATGCTCGAGCTCGTCCCACGGATCCTCGCCCTTCTCCACGACCGAGACCATCCGCTCGTAGCCGCCTTCGCCGCCGCTGTCCTCCATCGGCGCCGCGCGTTCGCCGTCCAAAAGACGCCGCTTGAAGGTCTCGGGGAGCGAAACCTCGTTACGGAGCTTCACCTCGTGAAGCCACGAATCGCCGAAGTCGTACTCGTACTCATACCAGGAAGGTGGTTGGAGCCCGAGACCCCAGAAGTGGGACTTCAACGGGATCTTCTTCGCATCGGGTACCTTGCGGTCCTCGTACTCGTCCATGTCCGGGATCCCCGCGATGACCTTGTTGCGATCGCCCGGGTGGCGGAACTCGAACAAGTGATGGTTCTGCCAGCCGAACGCGTCCTGGATAGCAAGGTGAAGGTCGGCGAACGTCGCGGCCTTGTGGATGAGGAAGCGGCGCCACACGCGTCGCGGCAACACGAGGGTCACCTCGAAGTCGAAGTACCGTGGCATCGCCAATACGGTCCTCGAAGGATGCGCCGGCCGCCACCGTTGCGCGCGCGAAAAACAAAGATCGCAGCCAAGAACTGGGCATTCCTCGCTGGCTGCGACCGGCCTCCTCGTCGACGAAGAAAGATCGCGGCGAGAAACCTCGAGCCCAAGATCGCGTCCAAGAACGGCCAAATCTCGTCGGGTGCGCGAGCTTTCTTCGATCGAGCTATCGCGGACTTGGAGCGCCAAGCGGCGCAGATCTCTGCGAGAGAACCGCGCCACAAAAGAAAGCTCGTGGCGTGAGTTCGGCCCTTCTCGCCGTCATTACCAAGTAGGGGCCGGATCGCAGACGGCATCAAGCGCACCAGGAAGATCGTGCCAGACGTGCCCGCCTGCGATCTGGTGGGCATCTATGAATAGGAGAGCCACATGTTCGACGCCATCGTTTCCAAGGTCAGCAAGTTCGTTCGCAACGCAGTTCGCGCCGCTCGCGCCGCTACACGTCGCACGCCGTGGCTCGCGCCGGTCGCGATCCTCGCGCTGTTCCTGGTTTGGTAGCCGGGACCTGAGGGATCCCCTCGTTTCGGCAGCGTAGGCGATTGGAATCGCTCCGGAATTTGACCGGGAATTTCGGCCTTCTCGCGCTGGTTGCGGCGGCATGATGAATCGCCGCGCGATGACGAGCTTCGT
>JACCTC010000427.1 GCA_013812655.1 Deltaproteobacteria bacterium
CGCGCGCGTGACGCCCCGCCGCCTCGAGCGAGCCGACGTCGCGCAGCGACAACCGCGCGAGCATCGTCTTGATCCAGAAGTCCTGCGGCAGCAGCGCGAGGTCGGACGCGAGCACCTCGGCGGCGAGCCCGAGCACGTGCGCGACCTGATGCTCGGCGACGAAGGCCTCGAGCTCCGCACGGTCCGCGAACACGTCGACCAGCTTCGGCGCCACCGGCGGCACCACCGGTGCATGCGCGCCGTCGAGATGTTGGAGGACGAGCGCGACCGCGTGCTTGCAGATCTCGTACTGCACCGGGCACGTGCAGTCGGCGACGAGCGCGCCGGCCTGCGTCGAGACCCGCACGTGATAGATCGCTGACCCGGCAACCACGCCCTCGATCGAGTCACCACCGACGACGCACGACCGGACCCGGCCATCGCGCCAGTAGGCCTCGCCACGGGCATAGGTGTGACCGGCGAGCGCGCGCAGGTGCGTGGCGGTGATCTGGACGGCCTGCGGCACGGCGAACGCTGCATCCTACTGGACGGTCGCCGACCCGACCATGCGAAGTGCGTTACAGTCCTCGTCGATGAGGTCTTGGTGGACAGCGTCGGGCATCGTGCTCGCGCTCGTGATCGGCAATGCCGTCGTGGCATCGCCGCACGTCGAGATCGAGACCAGCCACCGCAAGGCGATCGAGGAGACGCACCTCGGGGCTTCTCACCGGACGAACAAGCGCCTCGAGGTTCCGTCCCGCGACACGCGGCGCATCGAAGGCAGTCAGCCGGCGCTCCCACCCGCAGTATTCGCGCGTGTCGAGCTCGTTCACGTCGGCGTCGTCGAGACCGCCCGGCCCGCGATTCACAAGGCGGCTGTGTCCGCCCGGATCGCCGTCGCGCGCGGCCCTCCGCACGGGTCGCTCGTGCTCACCTGATCGCTCCGTCGTGATGGCGGGGCTGGCTCTCGCTGTCCGGAGAAGACATGGACGTCTCGTATTCCCCGCTCTGCGCGCTCGGCGCCGGCGGCTCGGTTTCTCCACTCGTCGGTGATCTCGGGCTCTGTCTCGTCGCAGCTGGCGTGCTCGCGATCGCGTTCGTGAAGTTACGGATTCCGGCGATCGCCGCGCTGCTTGGCGCCGGCGTGGTGCTCGGACCTGCGGGGCTCGAGGCGGTGCAGGATCGCGCGAGCATCGACACGATCGCGAACCTCGGCTTGACGTTGCTGCTGTTCGTGATCGGCCTCGAGGTCAACCTCAAGGCGCTGCTGGCCAGCGGCAAGACGCTGGTGGTGACCGGGATCGTCCAGGTCCCGCTCACGCTCGCGGTCGGCTGCGCGGCGTTCCTGGTGGTCGGCATGACGGGCTGGGCGCTGCTCACAGGGTTCTATCCGGCGCTCTATCTCGGCGTCGCATGTGCGTTCTCGTCGACGCTGCTCGTCGTCAAGTACCTGCAGGAGCACCTGCGGCTCGACACCGTCGCCGGCCGGCTCGCGGTCGGCCTCCTGATCTTCCAGGACATCTGGGCGATCATCTTCCTCGCGCTGCAGCCAAGCTTTGCCGATCCGTCGATCACCCCGATCGTGATGACGTTTCTCGGCACCGGCGTGCTCGCGCTGCTCGCGACCGTGATCGCGCGCGTCCTGCTCTCGCGTGCCTTCCACATCGTCGCCCGCTCTCCCGAGCTCGTCGTCACGCTCGCGCTCGGCTGGTGCTTCGGCGTCGGCCTGTTCGGCGCGAACCTCGGAACGTTCGTTCATCGGCTCGGTCTCGACTTCGAGGTCTCGGTGTCGATGGAGATGGGAGCCCTGATCGCGGGCGCCACGATCGCGACGTCTCCGTACGCGTACGAGGTCGTGTCCCGGGTGGTCCACCTCCGCGACTTCTTCGTGACGCTGTTCTTCGTCGGTCTCGGGATGAGCATCCCGATCCCCGACAGCGCCGACGTGATCGCGCTGTCCGCGATCGTCGCGGCACTCGCGGTCGCGCTGCGCTTCATCGTGTTCCTCCCCATCCTCTACGTGACCGGCCTCGATCGCCGCAACTCGGTATCGGTGTCCACCAAGCTGGCGCAGGTCTCGGAGTTCTGCCTCGTCATCGTCTATCTCGGCAGCCAGCTCGGCCACATCAGCGGGACCCAGGTGAGCGTCGTGATCTTCGCGTTCGTGATCACCGCGCTCCTCACCCCGATCCTGTTCGCCACCTCGGACCGCCTCTACCAGCGACTCCGTCCCATCCTCGACGCAGTCGGGATCCGTTCGCGAGGCGTGAAACCGGAAGCGGAGAGCACCGAGGCGCCGCGGCTCGTGCTGCTCGGATTCCACCGCATCGGCTCGGCGCTGCTAGCCGACCTCGAGCGCCTGCACCCGGATCTGCTCCCGCACACGTTGATCATCGACACCAACAGCGCGATCCACGACGAGATCCGCCGCCGCGACGCGCAGGTCGTCTACGGTGACATCGCGAGCACCGAGGTCCTCCGCCACGCCGGCGTGGGTGACGCCGAGGTCGTCGTCTTGACGGTCCCCGACGAGCTGCTCAAGGGCACCACCAACGAGCAACTGGTGCGCCAGGTGCGCCAGCTCGCGCCCAGGGCCGTGATCATCGCGAGCTGCACGAAGGTCTCGCAGGTCGCCGCGGTGCGCGCCGCGGGCGCCGACCACGTGTTCCGCGCGCCCACCGAGGTCGCGCTCGGCATCCTGCCGGCGATCTACGCGGCGCTGAACGCGAGCTTGCCGTCGTATCTCGAGGCCCTCGAGGAGGCCCACGGCACGCTCGATCGCCGCAAGGAAGTCATCGACTGAGCATGCGCGGCTACGCGAATTCGCGCGCGAACCGGGTGCGCTGTTCGTGGGTTCCGACGACGAGCAGCTCGCCGCGCGCCGGTAGCCGGGTATCCGGCGCAGGGTTCGGATGGATCTCGCCGTCCTGTTGCACCGCGATCACGTTGACGCCCGAGCGCGCACCGATCTCGCTCTCCGCGAGCGTCTTGCCGGCGAGCTGCTCGGGGACGCTGACCTCGAACAGCTCGATCCCCGCGCCGAACATCATCAGGCTGCGGTCCTGCAAGATCGAGAACACGGACTCGGCTCCGAGCGACGAGTAGCTGAGCACGAAGTCCGCGCCGGCCCGGTGCACTGCTTCGAGGTTCGTCTCGTGGGTGATGCGGCTGACGATGCGGAGCTCGGGGTTGAGACGCCGGCAGTACACCGTCAGGTAGATGTTGATCGAGTCATCGTTGGTCGTGAGGATGACGGCCGGAGCGCGATCGAGCCCGGCTTCGCGCAGGATGTCGCGATCCGCGGCGGACCCGAGGATCACGCGATCGGCGCTCTCCTTCAGCTTCGCGACCAGCGCGGAGTCTTCCTCGATGATGTGCACGGTCAGCCCACGCGCGCGCAACGCCGCCGCAGCCGCGCAGCCGACCTTGCCTCCGCCGATCACGAGCAGCGGTTCGTAGTTGGTGTCGTAGATGACGAGCAGCTCGTTGAGCGACATGATCTGCTCGGGCGTTCCGATCACGACGGGCACGCTCGTCGCGGTCAGCACGTGATCCGGCCGGGCCGGCTCGAAGCGCCCGCGTTCCCACACCCCGACGATGCTGACGCCGAGCCGGCGCCGCAGCGCGAGGTCGCGCAGGGTGCGGCCCACCAGCGGCGTCTGGTGCACGGGGAACTCGCCGATCACGAGGTGCCGGTACTGGCCGAGCGTGTGGACCTCGGCGTGACCGGCATTGACCCGGTTCGCCAGCTGTTCGCCGAGGCGGTGCTTGATCGGCAGCACGTGCGTCGCGCCCGAGAGCTGCAGCAGATCCACCGAATCCTCGTGCTCTGCGGTCGCGATGATGTCGACCTTGGGCGCCAGGTGCCGCACCGTGAGGACGACGTTCGTGTTCACGGCGTCGCTGAGGTTCGTGACCACCGCACGCGCCCGCGTGATACCGACCGCATGCCACGTCGCCGCGACCTGCGGATCGCCGGTGATCACCGGGATCCCGTCGCCGTGCATGTGCGCGGCCACGGTCGGGTCCGCCTCGAGCACGTAGTGGCGCACGTGCGCGAGCTGGAGGCGTTCGCGCAGGTCGGTCGAGATCGCATCGTTGGCGCAGATCACGATGTGGCCGCTGACATCCGCGGGTATGGAGCGCGGCGCCCGCAGCTTGAGCTGCGCCTCCATCCACGGCGCGTAGAAGAACCGGATGAACGCGAACGGGATCACGATGAGCAGCATGAAGATGCCGGTCAGCAGGACGACGATCGTGAAGGCCCTGCCGAGGTCGCTGTGGAACGTGATGTCGCCGAACCCCAGCGTGCTCATCGTCACCAGCGTCCAGTACAGCCCGCTCATCCACGAGTGCTGCTGGCCCTCGCGAACCATCAGCACGTGAAACAGGATCGTGAACAGCACGATCATCGCGAACAGGATCAGCATCAGCCGCGAGAGCCGTCCGAGGTTCTCCCGGTGCAGCGGCTGCTTCAGCAGGTACGCGAGCTGACCGATCATGAACTTCATGGCGCGGGCCCCATGCTGCCACGGCGGTTCTGCCACCGGAGTGCCACCGTCCCGTCTTCGTCCCGGGTTATCCTGGGTCGGGATGACCGCGTCGTCGGGAGAGGCGCAACGCCGGATCGGCGTGTACGGCGCCACGCTCGTCGGGCTCGGTGGGATCCTCGGCGGCGGCCTGCTGATCCTCGTCGGGGTCGCATTCAACAGCGCGGGCCCCGCCGCGATCCTCGCGTTCATGCTGAACGGCGTCGTCGCGTGGATCACCGCGATGAGCGTCGCCGAGATCTCGTCGGCGTTCCCGGAGTCGGGCGGCGCCTACACCTTCGCCAAGAAGGTGCTGTCGGTGCGGGCGGCGTTCGCCGTCGGCTGGGTGCTGTGGTTCGCGTACATCGTCGCCGCCGTGCTCTACGCACTCGGGTTCTCCGCGTTCACCGTGATCCTGCTGCGCGGCATCGTCGATGCACTCGGCTTCGAGACGCCGGCGTGGCTCGGCAGCCGCAACTTCGTGCTGTTCCTGGCGACCGGCGCGACCGTGGCGTACGCGATCGGACTCGTGCGGAAGAGCGCCGGCGGCGGCCAGTGGGAGACGGTCGGCAAGCTGGTGCTGTTCGTCCTGCTGGTCGCGGCGGGTGCGATCGCGCTGGTCCGCCAGCCGCTGACCGACATCGGCACCGAGCTCGAGCCGTTCTTCACCCACGGGCTCGGCGGGCTCGTCGCGGCGATGGGCGTGATGTTCATCTCGCTGCAGGGCTTCGAGATGATCTCGGCGATCGCCGGCGAGATCCGCGAGCCGAAACGCACGATCCCCCGCGCGATCTTCCTGTCGCTCGCGATCTCGCTCGCGGTCTACGTGCCGCTGGTGTTCCTGGTCTCGACCGCGGGTGTCGATGCCGGCGAGCACATCACCGGGCTCGCGAAGGCCAGCCCCGATACGGTCGTCGCGATGGCCGCGCGCCGGTGGCTCGGCGAGGCCGGCTACTGGCTGATCGTGGCGGCGATCGCCCTGGCGACGCTGTCGGCGCTCCAGGCGAATCTCTTGACCGCGTCGCGCGTGGCGCTCGCCATGGCACACGACCACACGTTGCCATCGGTGATGGAGCGCAAGCATCCGACGCGCGGGACGCCGCTGATGGCGATCTATGCGACCACGCTCGCCGTCGTCGCGATCATGTTCATGATCTCGGATCTCGCGGCTGCCGGTGCCGCGGCCGGCTTGATCTTCCTGCTGGCCTTCGCGCTGACCCACCTCACCGCGTATCTCGCCCGCAAGCGCGGCGGGCCGCGGCCCGTCGACGGCAGCTACCAGACGCCGTGGTTCCCGGTCATACCGATTGTCGGTGGCATCGCGTGTGTGGGCCTCGGGCTGTTCCAGGCGATCGTGGTGCCCGACGCCGGCGCCGTGCTCGTGATCTGGCTCGGCCTCGGCGTACTGCTCTACTTCGCGCTGTTCAAGGAACGTGCGGAGGCGGCCGATGCCTCCGCCGAGGCACTCGACCCGCGATTGAACCAGCTCCGCGGCAAGAGCCCGCTCGTCCTGCTGCCGATCGCGAATCCGAAGACCGCGCGCTCGATGGTCGAGGTCGCGAACGCGCTGGCCCCCACCGAGTTCGCGCGCGTGCTGCTGCTGGCGATCGTGCGCGCGCCGCATGCCGCCGAGGGCGATCCTCTGGCCCGGCTCGCCGATGCGCAGGATGCCGTGCGCCAGGCGCTGACCGCGTCCTACGCGGCCGGGCACGCACCCGAGGCGCTGATCACCGCGGCGCTCGAGCCGTGGGCCGAGATCCGCCGCGTCGCCGAGGAGCACGCCTGCGAGAGCCTGCTGCTCGGGCTGCCGAAGAACGCCGACGCGTTTCTCGATCGCCAGCTCGAGGAGCTCGTGAACCATGTCGACTGCGACGTCGCGATCATGCGCGCACCGGACGACTGGCGGATCGGCAACGCCAGGCGCGTGCTCGTGCCGATCTCCGAGCGCGGCGACGAGCACGAGCTGCGCGTCCGCCTGCTCGCCACGCTGTGCCGCGAGCTGCCGCGCGAGATCGTGTTCCTCACCGTGCTTCCCGCGGCGGCCGGCGACGAAGAGGTCGCCGACGCGGTGCGCACGATCGGCCGGATCGCGAACATGAAGATCCCCGTCACGCCTACCGTCGAGGTCGTGCGAAGTGACGACCCGGTCGCCGCGATCCTCGCCGCCGCGTCGCGCTGCGACCTGCTCGTGCTCGCCCTGAAGCGCTCGCGCCAGGGGCGGATGACCGTCGGCGCGAAGAACCGGCGGATCGCGGTCGAGGCACCGTGTGCCGTGATCATGCTGTCACGCCGCGCCGAGGCGATGAGCGAGCTCTACCGCCCGATCCGCGGTGTCGTGCAGGTGATCCCGTGGACCGGCCGGCGCGCCGAGAGCGAGGGCCCATGAGCCTCGAGTTTGGCATCCGCCGCCGTCTCCTGGTCGGCCTCATCGCGGTGCTCGTCGTGATCGGTGCCGGCACGATCGGCTACTGGATCCTCGGCGGTGGGCGGTGGTCGTTGTTCGACTGCCTGTACATGACGATCATCACCATCACGACGGTCGGCTACAGCGAGACGCTCGAAGGGATGGACCAGGTCGCGTATGTGCGGGTGTTCACCATCGTGCAGCTCGTGTTCGGCACCGGCGTCCTCGTGTTCTTCGCCTCGACCATCACCGCCTTCATCGTCGAGGGAGACCTCAAGGACGCGCTGTCGGCGGGCCGGCTGAAGAAGCGGATCGGGCGGATGACCGATCACGTGATCGTGTGCGGCGTCGGCTCGACCGGCCGCTACATCATCGAGGAGCTGATCGCCGCGCGGATCCCGGTGGTCGCGATCGACAGGAACGTCGGCGAGCTGAGCAGCATCGCGACCCGGTTCCCGCGCGCCGAATACAGCTATCTCGTCGCCGACGCCACCGAGGATCTCACGCTGGCGAGCGCGCGCATCGGTACGGCGCGCGGCCTGGTCGCCGTGCTGCCCGATGACAAGGACAACGTCTATATCGTCGTGGCGTCCCGGCTCGCAGGCGCGAAAGGCCGGATCATCGCGCGCGCCTCGGAGCTCGCGAAGGTCGACCGGTTCCGTCGGGTCGGCGCGGACGGCGTCGTCACGCCCGACTACATCGGCAGCATGCGGCTCGTGTCCGAGATGCTGCGGCCCACCGTCGTGCGCTTCCTCGACGACATGCTGCGCGACAAGCGGGCGTTCCGGTTCGACGAGGTCACGATCGGTGCCGGCTCGGAGCTCGACGGCAAGACCCTCGCCGAGGTGTCGATCCACGAGACCTTCGGGATGAGCGTGCTCGCACTCCGCGGCGAGGCGGATGACGGGTGGGCCGCCAACCCCGAGGGCAGCAGGCGGCTGAGCCCGGGCACGATCCTCGTCGTGCTCGGATCGGTCGACCAGGTCACGCAGCTCCGCGCCGCGGCTCGCTGACGGTCGAGGCTAACGCGGGCCAGCGCGACGGCGGAACCGCTCGATGACGTCGTGCGCGCCCTTGCTGATGACGACGAACAGCGCGGAACCCAGCAGGAACGGGATGACCTGGCCGACAGGATCGTCGCCCGGCGATCGCGAGGCGGCCGCGATGCCGAGCATGATGAGCGTCGTGATCGCGGCGCCGATCGTGGCCGCAAACGCTATCCGGCGCAGCCGCCCGCCGCGGTCGAGCAGGTCATGTGGATCGTCGGGGTGCATGCCTCTGGACAATGACAAGGACAGCATGCCTGCGCCCCGGTTGCACGCCACTCTGGACTGGGCAATCGTCGGGCGATGGCGCTCGAGATCCGCACCCTCCGTGACGACGAGATCGATCCGTTTCGCGAGGCGACGATGGAGACGTTCGGCGACGACCACCGAGGGCGACCCGACCGGTCCCGCACGATTTCGCGCCCTCGTGCCCACCACGCAGGCTTGGGCGGCGTTCGACAGCGGGACGATCGTGGCCACCGCCGCGACGCTCGACACCGCGATCGGCGTCCCCGGCGGCGGCTCGCTCGCGATGGCGGGGCTGACGATGGTGACGGTGCGGCCCACCCACCGGCGGCGCGGCCTGATGCGCGCGCTGATCCAGGCGCACCTCGATGACGCGCGGACCCGCGGCCTCGCGATCAGCGGGCTGTGGGCCTCGGAGGGGGCGATCTACGGACGCTTCGGATACGGCATCGCCGCGTTCCACGACGCGATCGAGATCGCCGATGCGCGCTCGCTCGCGGTTGCCGGGCGGGCGCGAGCTCGACGAGGTCGCGTGGGCCGACGACAGCCGAGCCCGCGAGCACGAGCCGGTGATCTACGCGCGGGCGACCGCGAACCGACCCGGCATCGTGCGGCGCTCCGAGGTGTGGTGGCGCGAGCGGCGGTTCGTCGAGAGCCGGTTTCACGCGGGCGGCGCGAGCCGGCGCCGGCACGTCCTCGCGCGCCGAGGCGGCGAGCCCGTCGGGTACGTGACCTATCGCCAGCGGCCGAGCATCACCGACGGCACCTACGACGGCAGGGTCGAGATCATCGAGCTGATCGGGATCGACCCGCGCGCCGAGGCGACGCTGTGGCGGTTCGTCTGCGCGATCGATCTGTTCCCCCACGTCGGGTGGTGGGCGGCGCCGGTCGACGACACGCTGACGTGGATCGTCGACGATCCGCGGCGCGTCAGCCGCAAGCGCCTCGACAACCTGTGGTTACGTGTCGACGATCCGGGCATCGCCCTCGCGGCGCGGCGCTATCCCGCGGACGGCACCCTGTGCTTCGCGATCGAGGACGTGACCTGGGACCTCGTGGTCCGCGACGGCCGTGGGCAGTGCACGAAGACCTCGCGTGCCGCGGAGCTCCAGCTCGGCCGCGCCGCGCTTGGCTCGCTCCTGCTCGGGGGCGTATCGGCCACCGAGCTCGCGCGGGCCACCCTCGTGCGTGGTGACGCGGCGGCGATCACGATGGCCGACCGGCTGTTCGCATCGACCGTCGCGCCATGGTGCGCCGAGGTCTTCTGAGTCAACGGCGGCGGCGGCGCAGCAGGCCGGCGAGCGCGAGCACGAGCAGCGCACCCGTCGACGTGTCGCCACCGGTCGCGCAGCCCGCGCAGCCACCACGCTTGCGCTGGACCTCCATCGACGTCGGCGCGTAGTCCGCGGTGCTGGCCATGTCCTTGCGACGCGCGTCGACTTCGGCTTCCTCGTCGTCGGCAGCGCCATCGGCATCGCCGCCGGGCGAGCCATTGCTAGTCGGCGAAGGCTGGCTCATCGGGCCGGTCGTCCCGAGCGACATCGGCGGCGGTGGCGGCGGCGGTCCGTGCCTGGCCTTGTCGAGGCTCGCGACGTCGGGGTTGTCCGCCATGATCTGGCGCTTGCGCTCGCGTGCGGCCTCGACGGTGCCGCGCTGGTCACCGAGCTCGCTCTCGGGGATCGCGAGGAACGCGGTGTACGGCGTCACGAAGTTGTAGGCGAGCGCGAGCTCGAGGACCTCCTCCTGGAGCTCGGGAGCCTTTGCGCCGAGCGCGAGCTCCTCGAGCAGGTGCTCGATGCGAGCCTGTGCCCACAGTCGCCCGACCCACGGCCGGCCGGGAGCCTTCGCGAGGTCGACCGTGCGCGTGAACGAGACCGGCTTGCCGGCGAGGTTGCCCTTGATGATGAACCGCGCGGTGCCGGTGCCGCGCAACCGGCCGGTCACGCGCAGCTCGTCCTGCGCGAACAGATCGGGCAGCGAGCGCGGATAGAGCCGCACGGCGTGCGCGCCCTCGACCTCGACCGAGACGTCGACGAGGAGTGGCTTCGAGATGCTCGCGGCGAGCCGGCTGACCTCGGGGCCGATCGCGCTCGCGCTGTCGATGTAGACGAAGCGACCGCGCTTGACGGCGGCGAGCCGCTGCAGGAGTGGGCGGTTGACCGCCTTGCCGAGGCCGAGCGTGAACAGCCGGACGTCGCCGGTGTCGGCCTTCGCGGCCTCGAGCGCCTTGTCGGCCTCGGACTGGCCATCGGTCATGAACACGATCACGCGCGGCCGACCCGGCTTGCGATCCTGCGAGGCGATCGCGGTCTTCAGCGCGAGCGCGATGTCTGTGCCGCCGCCATCCTTGAGCCGCTCGACGAAACCGATCGCGTTCGTGCGCGTGCTCGCGTCGAGGCGCTGCGGTGCCGCGAACAGCGGGTCCACCTCGTCGGAGAACGCGATCACGTTGACCCGATCGTGCTTGTCGAGGTGGCGGATCATGTCGGCCGCGGCGGCGCGGGCGTTCTCCATCGGCTCGCCGATCATGCTGCCCGATCGATCGATCACGATCGTGACGTCCTTCGCGGTCACCGCGCTCGCCGGCAAGTCGGGCGCCGCGAGCGCCAGCGCGAACCAGCCGTCGTACTTGCCGCCGGCCTGGACGTACGCCGACGGCGTCCATTCGGGTTCGACGACCTGCCACTCGAGCGCGAGCTCGCCGGGGCGCGCGTCGTGATCGCCCTCGGACCGCAGCCGCACGCCGCCCGGGATGGTCTCGACGCGCAACCGGTGCGTCGCAGACTTGACGTGCTTCACGTTGCCGGTGAGCGACACCACGATCTCGGCGTCCATCCGAGTGATCGGCGCGCGATAGCGCACCGTCGAGCCGCGCCGCTCGAGCCACTTCGTCCATCGCAGCTCGACGCGCTTCTTCTCGCGCGGGTTGATCGGGAACACCTTGAACGCGAAGGCGCCCTCGCCTGCTTCCTCGAGCAGACCGGGATCGCGGCGTCGCGACGTGACGTTCTCGTAGACCCGCTTGGCGGTGCCGCGCTCGAAGACCTCGCCGACGATCTTCTGTTCACCGTTCCAGTACGCGAAGCCCTCGACCTTGCTGCCCGAGCCCGGGCGCAGGTGGTACTGGCCCTCGATCTGGCCGGCATTATCGTGCTGGTAGGCCTGGAGCAGCGTGGTCGTCGCGTGCTGGCCGTCGATCGTGACGTGGAGGCGTTCTTCGACGAGCGGGATGGTCTCGCGCTTGCCGCTGACCATGATCATGGAGGCTTCGAGGCGGTCGCTCGCGATCGGCTGGGCAGCAGCGGGCGGCGCGAGGGCGACCGTGAAGATGGCGGTGGCGCAGATCAGGCGCGTGGTCATGAAACGCCCAAACGCGCCAGCCCAAGGAACGATCCAAATCAGGTGTCGCTCGCCTCGAACGCAGCTGTGCAAGCCACACGCCGCGCGTGCACCAGCGGATTTCTCCGAGGACGGAGAGCACCGGGATTGCACCCGAATCCCATCATGCGTGGAGAACCAAAGGTCGTGGTGATCACGGGGGCCTCAGCCGGTGTCGGACGCGCCACCGCTCGACGGTTTGCCGTGGATGGAGCGCACATCGCGCTCCTGGCGCGCGGTCTTGACGGGCTGAGCGCCACCGAGCGGGAGATCATCGTGCTCGGCGGCCGTGCGCTGGTCGTGCCGACCGATGTCGCCGATCCCGACCAGGTGTTCGCGGCCGCGGAGCGCATCGAGCGCGAGCTCGGGCCGATCGACATCTGGATCAACAACGCGATGACCACGGTGTTCGGCCCGGTCGATGCGATCTCCCCCGCCGAGCTCCGGCGCGTGACCGACGTGACCTATCACGGCTACGTGTGGGGCACCCAGGCGGCGCTGCGAGCGATGAAGCCACGCAATCGCGGCACGATCGTGCAGGTGGGCTCCGCGCTCGCGTATCGCGCGATCCCGCTACAAGCTGCGTACTGCGGCGCGAAGCACGCGGTCCGCGCGTTCACCGACTCGCTTCGCAGCGAGCTGCTGCACGACCGGAGCGACATCCACCTGACGATGGTGCAGCTCCCCGCCGTCAACACGCCGCAGTTCCGGTGGTGCGAGAACAAGCTCGGCGTCGAGGCCCAGCCAGTCCCGCCGATCTTCCAGCCCGAGCTCGCCGCCGACGCGATCCACTTCGCCGCCCATCATCGGCGCCGCGAGGTGTTCCTCGGAGGCTCGACGATCAAGGCCGTGCTCGGCCAGAAGCTGATGCCCGGCTACCTCGACCACCGGCTCGTCAAGCTCGGCTACGAAGGCCAGGCGACCGAGGTGCCGCGTGCGCCCGGACGGCCCGTCAACCTGTGGTCCCCGGTCGCCGGCGATCACGGCGCGCACGGTCACTTCGAGCTCCGCGCACGGCGCCGCGATCCGATCGCGCGATTCGGTACGTGGCTCGGCGCTGCGGGCGTGCAAGCCGCCGCGATCGCGCTCGTCGTCGGGACCATCGCCGGCACGAGCTACGCGGTCTCTCGCGCGCTACGGTGAGCTCACGCTACGGGTTGGCGTCCAGCATCGCGAGTCCTCGGAAAACGGCCTCGCGGGTCCGCGCGAAGCCGCCGGTGCGGGCGCCCTCGAGCTTCTTGCGACCCTGGCTGCCAGCGCGCATCGTGCCAAGCATGCCGATGCCGACCGCCGCGTTGACCTGGACGTTCTCCGCGGGGCTGTCGAACGCATCGCAGAGGATCTCGCACGCATCCGGCAGCGCGATGACGAGCTCGAGGATGCGGCGCGCGTGGGTCTCGTCATCGGCTTCGAGCCCCTTGACGAGCGCGGCCTGCACGCGCGTCTTGCGTGCCGAGAGGACCCGCGCACAGGCGGCCGCGACCCGGGCATCACCGCGCAGCGCGCCGACGAGGAACCCCGCCACATCCTTGACGGCCTCGTCACCGATCTTGTCGAGCGCGTGGGCGGCATGGATGCGGACTGTCGTGTCGTCGTCGCGGAGCAGCACGCCGAGGCCCTGCGCTGCACCGAGCGCGGGCTGGCCGATCGCGCCGAGCGCGGTCGCGGCATTCGCGCGCACGATGGCACGACCATCCTGCAGGAACCCGACGAGATCTCCGACATCGAGCTTCGACGGATCCGCAAATGCGGCCGCGTCGAGCAGCTGGGTCTCGAAGCCATCGACCGCGATCACCCGCGGCCCGCTCTCGCGCGGACCATCGAGCATATCGATCGCCTTGCGGACGGCCTCGCGGGTGCGCTCCCAGCCGCGGGTGCGCGCGCCTTCCAGCGCCTTGCGCCCCTTGCCGACGCGCTCGGCTCCGAGCATGCCGAGCCCGATCGCCGCGTTGACCTGGACGTTGACGGCGGGACTCTCGAACGCGTCGGCGAGGATGTCGGCGGCGTCGGGCAGCGAGCTCAGCACGTCGACGATGCGTCGCCCGTGGCGCGGATCGTCCGTCTCGAGGCCGCGGACGAGCGGGCCGATCACGCGGGCCTTGCGCGTCCGCAGCACGCTCGCGCAGGTCTCGGCGACGGTCGCGTCTGGATCGCGCAGCGCGCCGACCAGATCATCCGCGGTCTCGAGCACGGCGGCATCGCCGATCCGATCGAGCGCCTGGGCCGCCGCCACCCGCACGCGCGGCGAGTCATCGCGCAGCCGTACCCCGATCGAGCGCGCGGCCGGTGCCGCGGTCGGGCCGATCGCCGCGAGCCCGAGGGCGGCGTTCGCGCGCACGTGATCGCGGCCGTCCTGGAGGTGGCTGACGAGATCGTCGATCGCGACCGAGCCCATCGCCGACTTGTGCTTCTCGAAGTCGGCCGCGGTCAGGAATCGCTCCTCGAAACCTTCGATGCCGATGTGGCGAGGGCCAGTCTCGCCGCGCGGCTCGATCATCTCTAACGCGCGGCGGACAGCATCGCGCGTGCGGGCATCGCCGCCGGTCCGCGCGCGATGGAGCGACGGGACACCAAACGCGGCGCGGTCGCGGCCGAGAAGCCCGAGCCCGAGTGCCGCGTTGACCTGGACATTGACGGCCGGGCTCTTGAACGCCTCGGTCAGCGCCTCGGCCGCCTGCGGCAGCTTCGCGATCAGCGCACCGACGCGCAACCCGTGCACCTCGCTGCCGGTCTCGAGCCCGCGCAGCAGGGCGTCGCGAACCTGATCGCCGAGCGCCTCGAGCGTCTCCGACGCCGCCTCCGCGACACCGGCCTCGCCATCGCCGAGCGCGGCAACCAGCTCGGGTGCCGCCTCGATCGCGCCCGCACCGAGCTTGCCGAGCGCCCGCGCCGCTTCGCGGCGTACCGGCTCGACGCTGTCGCGCAGGAGGAGGCCGATCGACTTCGCCGCCCGCGCGGCCTTGTCACCCTTGATCGCGAGCGCGCGCGCCGCATTGACCCGGACGTGTGCGCGGCCATCACGCAGCGCGTGAACCATCTCGTCGACGTCGATCACGCTGTCGTACTCGTGCAGCTCCGATGCGCCGAGCTTGCGCGCCTCGAAGTCCGGAATGTGCTTGGGCAACGAGTCGACCGCCGCCACCTTGCCGCGGGCGACGACCGCGAGCATTGCCTGCTTCGCCGCGGTGCGGACATCGGGCACCGGATCGTTGGCCTCGACGTCCGCGAGGAACCGCAGCGTCCGGTCGGCGTCGAGCTTGCCGAGGCGCTCGAGCCCGCCGATCGCGTTGATCCGCACGCGGCTACGCTCGTGCCCGACCGCGGCGATCAGGAAGCTGATGCCCTGGATGCCGACCTCGCGGCACGCCTCGACGATCGACTTCATCGCGAGCTCGTGCGGCACGTCGAGCGCCGACGTCAGCTCGTCGTCGGCGATCCCGATCAACGCGGCGAGCGCGTCGATCAGCACGCCGGTGACGTCGGGCTTCGTACCGTCGACCGCGAGCGTGATCTGCGGGATGAACGGACGGATCGCCGCACCGAGCCGAGCGATCGCCTCGGCAGCTGCGAGCGCCGCCGCCGGCTCGCTATCGCGCAGCATCGTGACGAGCTCCCCCACCGGCTGCCCGGCGGCGGCGAGCCCGAGGGCCGCATTCGCGCGCACGATCGCGCGGCCATCGCGCGCGAGCACGACGAGGTGATCGATCTCGAACAGCTTGCCGAACGGTGCGAGCTCCTCGAACTTCAGCTTGCGCTCGTCGAACGGTGGCGGGTTGCCGGCAGGCTTCGCGTCCTTCGCGTCGGGCTTCGCGTCGGGTTTGACCTCGACGGGCGCCGCCGCCTCGTCACCCGGCGCGGGCGTCGGATTCGCGGTGGCTGCTGGCGTCTTGCCATGCTTGGTCATGACGGCATCCTACCCGGTGGCGCGCTAATCGCCCTCGAGCTCGCGTGCCAGCTCGTTCCAGAAGTCGTCACCCATCAGGTAGAACGCCCACATTCGCTCGACGGGCTTGATGCCTCGCTGCTCCTGCCAGAGCACGAGATCGTCGAACTCGCCGTCGTACCAGCCCCACAAGAAGCGCGCGCGCATTGGATCGAGCCGGCGCTGGCGCAGCTCCTCGACAACCTCGGGCATCTCGTCGTCGTCGAACTCGTCGATCAGATCGGTCGCCTCGTCGATCACCCGGCCGAGGTACGCGAGTCCTGGCTTGGTGATGTCGTAGCGATCCTTCTTCGTGTTCATCTCGACGTGTCCCTCGATCGCGAGGTGATGCAGCACCTCCTCGAGCGCGCCGAGCTCGGACGACAGCACGATCGGGAACGTCATCCCGCCGTCGGCCGGCTTCAGGTCGAGCTTCTTCAACAAGTACAGGCCCACGTAGGTCAGGCGCTGCTCGTCGGTGATCGAGGTGTTCGGGCGGCGGACTTCGAGCTCGGTACTCACGGGCTGGAGCGTACGCCAAGCCTCGGCGACGAGCCGGATCCGGCCGCCATGTTCGGCAGCGTCCTCGGCATCCGGATCGAACCACGCGTAGACATCGCCGAGGCCGTGGTGCAGCGGACGGTCTAGATCTGGCGGCGTGACGAGCCGCGCCGCGTGTGGATTGCACATCACGAGGACGATCGCCTTGGTGTCCCGCGGGAGGCGGGGCAGCCAGACCGCGAGGAACGTCGACGCGAGGACCGATGCCACCACCTCGTCATCGACCTCGAAGTCGAGGTCGACGTCATCGGGGAGCGCCTCGGCGTCGTCGGATGCGTGCACCGCGATCACGAGCGCATCGTCGACACACTGTGGTTCGCGATCATCGTCGGACGCCAGCCAAAGCCGGTCGACCCGGGCCCAACCAAAGCCGGCGTACTCGGGATCGGCTTCGCGGTCGAGCGCGAGCAGCTCGTGCACGGGTCGCTCGCGAAACGGCAACCCGGCGATCGAGAGGATCATCTCAACGTACGGACGTCAGGCTACGCGGAGAGCCGCACGCGGGTCACGCCCGGGCGCGCCACGCCGAACCGGCTGCCACCGCGCGAGCGCGACGTGCCACCGGTCGACTTGCCGCCACCGTAGTTGCGGCCGGTCTTCGAGGCGCGCGAGAACCGCGACGGGTTCGCCGCGCGATAGCCGGCGCGCTGGCTCGACAGGCCACCGAGGCGCGAGCTCGACGTCGTGTAACGCATCGGCGCGTAGCTCGACATGAACATGCTCGACATCATCGAGCCCATCAGCATACCGGTCGCGATGCCCATGAACGGCGAGTAGTAGCCGCCGTAGTGGCCGTGGCCGGTGGTCTGGTACTGAGCCCCCTCGGCGGTCGGCGTCCGCTTGATCGTGAAGATCTTCTCGGCTTCCTCGACGGTGCCGCTCGAGTCCTTGTCGAAGAACCCGGTGACGACCTGGGTCTTGTCGTCCTGATCCTCGACCGAGACGCTGATGATCTCGTCGCCTTCATAGATCTCGTTGAGGCGCTTCTCGAGGTCCTCGGGGCCGTCCGCGGCCTTGTAGGCCTCGTTGACCTTGTCCCAATCGATCTTGACGTTGGTGTTCTCGGTGGTCGCCCAGCGATCGGTCTTCTCCGACTCGCTGCTGCAACCGATGGGGCCAGCCGCGAGCGAGAGGCCGAGCACGGCAGCAAGCAGCTTCGTCTTGGTAATCATGGACGAAACGTAGTGGTGAGATCCGCCAGCGTCAAGCACCGCGTCCGTTTGCTCGAAGAGATCGACCACTTCGCCTCGGTCGGTGCCCCCTGGGCCCACCCGGTCTGCGCGGTTGTAGCAGCGCCCGGACGTGCTATGGCGCGACGCGATCGATGGCGGCGCACAGCCGGACCGTCCACGCTCGGCATCGCCACCCGGCGGCTGCGAGGAACGCGCGCGAATCGGCGGCGTCCATCGAGGGGCACCCCGATGAGCCCGCCGCGCTGCGTCAGCTCCGCGGACAGGGCCAGCATCGGCAGCTCGCCCCGACACGGCTTGCGCCACGCGGCCTATAAGCTGCCGAGCGTGTCGCGGAGCCAGCCGCCGCACCGTCGAGGGTCGCTACTCGACCGCAGCGTAGACCTGCTCGTGCTCCCATTCGAGCAAGACAAGCGTCCAGTCGTCGTCCTGCTTCTGCGCACCACGAAACTGATCCATCTGGGTCACGAGCGTGGACACGGCATCGTCCAGCGGCTTGCTTCCAGTGGCCTCACAGAGCCGCGCAAAGCGGCGCATCCCCAGGAGCTTGCCGTCGGCCAGCTCGATCTCCGGCATGCCGTCCGTAAAGAGCATCATCCGCATCCCCGGGACGAGGGCGCCCTCTACCTGACCGAACTCGAACGCCTCGCTCCCCAGCGGGGTACCCACGCAGAAGTGGGTCTTGAGGTTCCCATCCTCCGCGGTCCAGCTGAACGCAGGTGGAGCGCCTGCGCCATAGAGCACCCACCTGCCGGAGTTGGCATCGAGCATCAGCGCACCCATGGTCATCTGGTACATGCCGCCGCCGACGCGGATGACCTCGTTGTTCATGATGTGAAGAAGCTCATCGAGCGTGGGAGCGCCTTGGTTCGTGAGGACACGCACTGTCGTACCGACGGCTGCGGTCACCATGGCCGGGCCGGGACCGTGACCGGTCACGTCGCCAACGAGGATCCAGTGGATGCCGGGGCTTGGCTGGACGTGCCACCACCAGTCGCCGCTGCACGAGTCGGCGGCGCGGTAGAATCCCTGCACACGGAGCCGTTCGTAGGCGAGATCGTTCTTCTCCGGGAGGAAGCCACGTTGCACGGCTGCGGTGAGGTCAAGGTCCCGCTCCACGGACTCCAGGCGCCGCTCTCGATCGATGGCGGCGAGCTTGCGTCGATTGTACTGGAGATAGCCGAACACGCCTGCCGCGAGGGCGAGCACGTAGAGCGTGTACGCCCACCAGGTCTTCCACAGCGGCCTGCTGACAGAGATCTGCAGCGCGATTCCGGCTTCGTTCCACACACCATGACGATTGGCCGCACGCACACGCAGCGTGTAGCTTCCACCGTCGAGGCGGGTGTACGTCGCGTAGGGCCGATCGGTCTCGACCCACTTCTCGTCGAACCCGTCCAGCTTGTACGCGAAGCGGTTGTCCTTGGGAGCCGCGAACGACAGAGCCGCGAACGAGACCTCGAACGAATCGGAGTACGTCAGGTCGAGCGCGGGCAGCGTCAGGATCGATCGCGGCAACGTCATCGCCTGATTGAACCGCTTGAATCCCGTCAGCACGACGGGAGGCACGTACTTGTCCGTCTCGATGTCCTTGGGCATGAAGGCGTTGAAGCCACCGATCCCACCGAAGAACAGCTCACCGCTCATGGACTGGAGGAAACCGCCCTGGCCGAACTCGTCGGACTGGAGGCCGTCGCGCGCGCGAAATGCGTCGAACTTCTTGGTCTTGGGATCGAAGCGCAGCAGGCCTCCACCATTGGTGGAGAGCCACAACTTGCCATCATTGCCCGACAGGATTCCGTAGACGATGTTGTTGGTGAGACCCGAGTTGCTCGAGATGAAGCGCTCCACCTTGCCCGTCTCGGGATCGAGGCGGTTGAGCCCTCCACCATGCGTGCCGACCCAGACAGCGCCGCCTGCGTCGGTCTCGCGATGGATGGTGAGTACATCGTCGCTACCGAGCGTCGCTTCGTCGACGGCATCGTGGCGGAAGCTCTTCGCGGTACCGCTCGCCATGTCGTAGCGGACGAGGCCGCCCTTCGCGGTCGCGAGCCAGAGGATGTTGATGTTCTCCGGGTCCGGGTACAGCCCGTACAGGAAGTTCGAGGTGATCCCTTTGTTGTCCTCGAGCTTGTGGGATTCGAACCGGTCGCCCTTGCCGTCGGGATCGAACTTGACGAGCCCACCACCCCACGTCGCCAGCCACAGGTTTCCCTTCGGATCCTCCCAGATGTCCCAGACGGTGTCGCTCGGCAGGGAGTCCGACTCGTCAGGGTTGTTCGCAAACTGCTGGTAGTTCTGGTTCTCGGGGTTGAACGCGATCAGACCTTGACCGATGAGTGCGAACCACACGATGCCATTGAAATCTCGCTGGATCGCGGAGATCCAACCCGACTTGAGATCGATGACGGGCGAGTCGGGTTGCGCCAGCGTCTCGTAGCGCGTCACGCGATTGGCGTTTCGCTCGTAGCGATACAATCCTCCGTGATAGGTGCCAACCCACAAAGGACCGCCGACCTTCTCTTCGAAGAACGAAACAGCGGCGTGGGTGTCCGTGCGGTGATGCGCGAGATTGAGGCGAAGCCGATCGAACTTGCTGACACCTCCGACGAACAGCCCGACCCAGATCTGACCACCACGATCCTCGTAGAGGGAGATCACCCACGCGCCCGAGAGGCTCAGAGGATCCGCAGGATCATGCAGGTAGCGAGTGAAGCTACGGGTCGCCTTGTCGAAGCGGTTGAGGCCGTTGTCCGTGCCGATCCAGAGGTCGCCGAGGCGATCCTCGAGAATCGCGTACACGCCGTCGTGGCTCAGGCTCGTCACATCCTTCAAGTTGTTGCGGTAGTTGACGGAGCTGCCCTTCGTCGGCTCGAGCACGAACAGGCCGTCGCGCTCGGTGCCGATCCAGACAAACCCTCTCGAGTCGACTCGAATCGCCGTCACACCAGACGCATCGACCGTGAAGACCTTGGTCTCGCCCGTGTTCGGGTTGAAGCGGATCACGGTGCCTGCAGCCGTGCCAAGCCACAGGTCTCCCTCCGTATCCTCGGCGATCGCCGAGACCGAAACGTCGAGCGGCGCCGTCGTGAACAGCTTGAATGAGTTGGAGCTCGGCTGGTACTCGTTGAGCCCGCCTCCCGACATCGCCAGCCAGATCCGGTCCTTCTTGTCGCGGTGAATGTCGATGACACCCTCCGAGCTCAGCGTGCCGCTCTTGGCCGCATCGGAGCCGAAACGTGTGAACTTGTCCGTCGTGGGATCGTAAAGGCTGACGCCGGTCTCCGCGGAGCCGACCCAGATCTTCCCCGATGGATCGCTCTCGAGCGCCGTGACGTACCCTGATGACACGGTCGCTGTGTCGAGAGGATTCGGGCGATAGACCTGCATCCGGTTGCCGTCATACCGGACCAAGCCGTCCTGGGTACCGAACCACATGAAGCCCGCCGCATCCTGGACGAAGGCGCGGACGGTCGTCTGCGGTAGCCCGTCCTCGCTGCCGAGTCGAGCGAAGCTGAGCGGCGCCACCATCGGCAGCGACTGCTTGACGATCGAGTCAGCCGCGGGTTGCGCGAGGACGACGTTCGAGAACAGGAGAACGCTGACGACAAATAAACGGGCTGATGTCTTCACAGCTAGAACGGCAACTCGCAACGGTTTCTCACGCAGCCCGTCGAGGGCGCCGGGCAGTCCTCGGGACCATCACATGGCAGGGTGCAGTGCTTCTGGTGTCCAAACAGCACGCACCTGCACGACATGCACTCGGCATCGGCCGTGCAAACTTCCGAGAACGCGATCGTTCCCGTACACATCGGACCATCCATCCTGATGTCCGCATCTGCGACGGGAAGTGGGTCGTTCCCACAGGCCGTCGCCAGCATCATGGCCATTCCTAGCAACAGTGAACTGATGCCGGTGTCGAAGCCCTTACGCATGGCGCCGATCCTACTATGCCGTCCGCCGGCACGTCCAGTCGCGTGACGCCCGAGCCATCGCTGGCTCCACGCCGAGTGCATTACCTACCTAGACGGGCTTCGCCGCGACAACGGTCACGCCGATGACACCAAACTTCTTCGCGATGTTCTCCTTGGACGTACCCGCAAAACAATCGTAGCGCTGCCGAAGCTCCACAGCGACGAAACCCGCCGAACCGAGCGCGTTGATTAGCTCTGCTTCCAGCAGAGCACCGGCAATTCAACCCGTCCAGAGATCGATGTCTCGTCTTGACTTCTCGGAGAGCTCGCTCGCCATGATGATGTCGGTAAGCTGGAGTCGTCCACCCGGCTTGAGCACGCGGAGGATCTCCGCAAACACCGGCAGCTTGTCAGGTGCGAGGTTGATAACGCCGTTGGAGATCACGAGATCGATGGTGCCCGAATCCACCGGCAAGGCTTCCGCCGAACCCTTCCGGAACTCGGCATGCTTGGCGCCAACCTGATCAGCTGCGGCCCGCGCCTTCTCCAGCATGGCGTCGGTAGGATCGACGCCGATCACGCGCCCCGTCGATCCGACGTAGCCGGCCGCAAGCAGCGCGTCGGTCCCGGCGCCCGACCCGATATCGACGACGGTGGCGCCGGTCGCTGGCTTTCCGGCCACGAACGGGTTTCCGACGCCCGCGAACGACGAGGTCGTTTCGGTGGGCAGCTTGGCGAGCTCGGCACGATCGTAGCCGAGCAGGTTCGCGGCGTAGTCAGCTCCACGATGGAAGTGAAAGTCACCGGAGGGATCCGCCGCAACCCGCGCGTAGATCGACTCGATCTCCTCGCGGAGCTTGGCGACGTCGAGATCGACTGGACAGGAGAGTGCCATTGGAGACCTAACCTTTCCCCGCCTCTCGACGGGTGAGAGTCACGCAGTAGACTACCTAGTAACAGACCGTCTGTGCGCCCGCAGCGATCCATTCGAGGAGCGAGCCAGCACCGGTGACGACGACGCCTTCGAGCATGTCCTCGTTCTTGAGTCCACGGTGGATGACACATGGGGCGCACGCCCACATCGTCCCCTTGGCTTCGAGATACGAGTTGACCAGCTCCTCGAGGCCCTTGAACGGACGGTACACCGAAGAATCGGCATAGCCGTGCTTCGCGAGATACACCGCGTCCGAAGTCAAGAACACCGCTACTTCATGGCCGCCCGACTTCGCGGCGTTGGCGATGGTCATCGCGATCGACGACTTATCCGAGTTCGAACCGTGACTGATAATAACGACGATCTTGGCCATGGGTCCTTCTCCTGTAGGTGGCTGTCGGCGTGCCAGTTCGATCAAGATCGATCGAAGCCCCCCGATGAACACGACGGTCGCATAGTTTGTGGGCGGCCGAAAGACGAACGTACCCGTTCACGTGGTGCGCCGTGATCACGAGTCTTGCGACGCGATCGGCGCTCAGTGCGTGAGCGTTCCGCAGATCATGTGGCGCAAAAGAGGCGGCCTCGCGCGTCGTGGCGCGTGTGGTTCAGGTTATCCTCGCGACATGAAGATCCTCTTGATCTTGAGTGATCCGCCCTACGGCACCGAGAAGATGTACAACGGGCTACGCCTCGCGGCCACGGTCGCGAAGAAAGACGGCGCGGAGCTCAAGGTGTTCCTGCTTGGCGACTCCGCTTCCGGCGCACACAATGGCCAGAAGGTCCCGGCGGGCTACTACAACATCCAGACGATGATCGGCGCGCTGGTCCGCAAGGGGATCAAGATCGGTGTGTGCGGTACCTGCATGGACGCGCGCGGCCTGACTGACGCAAATCTTCTCGAGGGCGCGCACCGCAGCACGATGGACGAGCTCGCGGAGTGGACCGTGGACGCCGACAAAGTCATCACCTTCTAGCGAGGTTGCATGAGCCCCGATAACGAATTGGCCAAACGTGGTCAGACCGTCTTGATCCTTGGCGGCGGCATCGGCGGCATCGGCTCTGCGATGCGGTTGCGATCGCTGTTGCCCAAGGAGCATCGCGTCATCCTCGTCGAACGCGACACCACGTTCGTGTTCGCGCCCTCGTTGCTGTGGATGCTGACCGGGAATCGCTCGCGGGAACACATCTCCCGGCCCTACGCGAACCTCGAGAAGCACGGTATCGAGCTCGTCCGCGGCGAGATCCAGAAGATCGACCTCGAACGGCGCGAGGCGGTCGTCGACGGCAAGACCCTGACCGGCGATTACCTCGTGGTCGCGCTCGGAGCCGAGCTCGCGCCCGAGACAATCCCGGGCCTGGCACAGGCGGGCCACAACTTCTACTCGCTCGCGGGCACGGAGTCCGCGCGCGATGCGCTCGCGAGCTTCACCGGAGGTCGGATCGTCGTGCTCACGGCGGCCCCGGCCTACAAGTGCCCGGCGGCCCCGTACGAGGCCACGATGCTCATCGAGAGCTACATGCGGAAGCGGAAGATCCGCGACAAGTGCACGATCGACATGTACGCGGCCGAGCCGAACCCACTCCCCGTGGCCGGCCCGCGGGTCGGAACGTGGATCCGCAAGATCTACGGTCGCAAGGGCCTCGGCTACCACACCGAGCACCAGGTCACCGAGGTCGATCCCGCGAGCCGAACCTTGAAGTTCAAGAACGGCGTGGAGGCCAAGTTCGATCTGCTGATCTACGTGCCGCCGCACCGCGCGCCACGCGTCTTGCGCGAGTCCGGGCTGCTCGGCGAGAACGGCTGGCTGGCGGTCGATCGAAACACGATGAAGACGCCGTACGAGCGTGTGTTCGCGCTCGGCGATGTCGTCTCGATCCCGCTCGCGTTGGGGAAGCCACTGCCCAAGGCCGGTGTGTTCGCGAACCTCGAGGCCACGGCTGTCGCGAAGACCATCTCCCACAGCATCACTGGCAAGGGTAAGCCGATGATGGTCAAGGGTGATGGCTCGTGCTTCATCGAGATCGGTGACGGTCGTGCGGGCTTCAGCAGGGGCAACTTCTACGCGGAGCCGCTACCGAAGGTGAAGATGTACCCCCCGATGTGGGGCTGGCATGCTGGCAAGGTGTTGATCGAGAAGCTCTGGCTTCGGAACTTCTGATCAACCGTCTGCAGGCGTCTAGCGTTGGCTGTTGTTGCGTTCGAATCGTCGCAACTTCCGAGGAGCATGATGAATCGCTATCCGCAGCTGTCTGTTCGGCGTCCGAAGCTCGTCCTGTTGATCTGGGCGATGTTGTTCATGGCGATGGGGTTCTTCATCGTCGTGCTCCCCCAGATCAAGATCAATCCGACGTTCAAGAGCATGATCATGACGAACGACCCGGACCGGGCGTTCGACGCGCAGGCGAAAGCGACGTTCGGCGACGACGAGTACATCGTCGTCGCGATCGAGAACGCCTCGGGCGTCATCCAGATCCCCACGCTCGAGCTAGTCGACCGGCTCACGCAAGCGATCAAGGCGGTGCCCGGAGTCAGGGACGTCTACTCCCTGACGGACGCCGACAACATCCGCGGTAGCGACGGAGCGCTACTCACCGACGACCTCATCACCGAGCTTCCCAAGACGCCGGAGGATCTGGCGCGGATCTCGCGCGACCTCGAGGAGAACCCGACCTACACCGGCACGATCGTCTCGGCCGATCGCACGGTGGCGGCGATCAATGTCGAGATCGCCCCGACCCACGCGGAGCCGGCGATTCAGTCCGTCGTCACCGAGACAATCCTCGCGCTCGTGAAGGCCGAAGAGCAGCGGAGCAAGACGCGGATCCGTGTGACAGGCCTACCCGTCAGCTCGTACTTCGGCGGCAACTACATGATCCGCGACATGGTGGTGTTCGGCGCGCTGTCGATGATCTTGATCGTCGTGGTGCTGTGGATCGCGTTCCGCCGGTTTCAGGCGATCGTGTTCACCCTGATCGTCGCGATGTGCGGCGTCGCCGGCAGCTACGCCGTGATGAGCCTGCTTGGCGTCAAGGTCACGATGCCTCTCAGCTCGGTGATGGTCTTCCTGATGGCGATCGGCATGGAGTACGCGATCCATATCGGTTACGCCTACAATGCCCAGATCCACGAGACCCTCCGCGCGGGGCACAAGGTTCGCGACGCCCGCTACATGATGAGCGAGGGCGTCCGCTTCATGAGGCCTGCCCTCATCTTCTCGGCGGTCGCGACCCTCATCGGGTTCCTGTCGATGATGTCGAATCCGGTGCCCGATCTCGCGAAGATGGGCATCTTCCTGTGCATCGGCACCGCGGTGCTCGTGATCGCAGCACTCACGCTGGTGCCGGCGATCGTGGCGCTCTGGCCCTACGAGGTCAAGCCGGTCCGCGAGAGCCAGCTCCTCCACCGCCTCATCAGCACGTGCACGAGCTCGGCGGTGCGCCGCCCGTGGTTCCACATCGGCATCATGGGCGTGATCATCGCGGTCTCGGTCGTCGGCTGGACTCAGCTGAGCAGCGACACCGATGCGATGCAGTACTTCAAGAAGGACTCGACGGTCCGGCAGGACGAGGAGTTCGTGCGGGCGCGGATGAATGGCACGACCTACCTGCAGGCCGTCGTCGTCGGACCCGCCATCGACACCTTCAAGGAGCCCGAGAACCTCCGCAAGCTCGAGGAGGTCCAGGCGTACGCGGCCACCCTGCCCCACGTCACCAAGGTCGTCTCGCACGCCGATCACATCAAGCTCATGAACCGCGCCCTTCGTGACGGGAAGGCCGACGAGTATCGCCTCCCCGAGACGAGGGCGGCGGTCGAGCAGTACCTCCTCCTCCACAACGAGCCCGACGACTTCCGCCTCGTCGTCGAATCCGACTACCGCCAGACCAGCATGATGGTCCGCCTCGACACGATGTCGTCGACCGTGCTCAAGGATGTCGAACGCAAGATCGAAGACAAGATCCGCGCGACCTTCCCCCCGACGTTCACCGGGAACGTCGTCGGCACGACGCTCCTCGTCCATCGCGCGTTCGACGAGATGTCGCAGGCCATGGTCCAGGGTCTCGCGGTTGCCTGCCTGTGCGTCTGGATCATCATGTTCGTGTTCTTGCGATCCGTGAAGCTCGCGACGCTATCACTCCTCCCGAACATCATCCCGATCGGGATGAACTACGCCGTGCTCGGCCTCATCGGACACCCCATCGACCCGCCAGCGGCGGTGACCGGCGCGATCGCTCTGGGCCTCTCGGTCGACGACACGACCCACATGTTCTGGACCTGGCTACACAACAGGAAGAACAAGGGGCTCGATGCCTCGGAGTCCGTGACAATGATGATGCGCGAGGTCGGGCCTCCGATCGTCATGAAGTCGGTCGTGGTCGGGCTCGGCTTCTGCGTGCTCATGTTCTCCCAGTACGGCACCCTCGTCTGGATGGGCATCATGCTCGCCGTCGTCACCTTCAACGGCCTGCTCTGGGATCTGCTCGTCACCCCCGCCCTGCTTCGTCTCACGTCGATGAAGGTCAAGAAGCCGAAGGTCGCCGAGCTTGGAGGCTTCGGGCAGATCACCAACACGACGCTCGATTCCGAGCGTCGCGAGCTCGCGCGGTACACCGACGACGAGATCCGCAACATGAAGGTCTACGACTTCTTCGCGATGGCCGGCAAGACCATCATCCGGCAGGGTGGTCGGCACGGCACCCGCCGGCTGCTCTACGAGCTCCAGCTCAAGCCCGGCGCGACGGTTCTCGAGTTTGGCGCCGGCGTCGGTGCCAACGCCTTCACCCTGGTCAAGGACTACGGCGTCGAGGTCACGTGCGTCGACATGAGCGCCTACATGATCGATGCGAGCCGGCGCGCGGCAGAGGAGCTGGGAGTCGGCGACCGCTGCAAGTTCGTCCACAGCACCACGCCGCGCCTCCCATTCGACGACAACACGTTCGACGTCGTCCTCGCCGAGGCCGTCCTCATGTACACCGACACGGCGTCGGTCGTCGCCGAGATCTTCCGGGTGCTCAAGCCGGGTGGCAAGCTCGGCTTTCACGACTGGTCGTGGATGCAGCAGCCGAACGCGGAGCTCGAGAAGCTCACGAACCTCATTGCCTGCTCCTGCAACGTCGATGAGGTGAAGTTCTTCCAGAAGGACGAATGGGCCGACCAGATCCGCAGCGGTGGCTTCGAGCTCGGCTATGCCCAGGAGCACCCGTTCGCGTTCTTCAGCTGGAGCGGCATGGTCGACGACGAGGGCACGTGGAATGTCCTCAAGATGTTCGGCCGGATCATGAGTCGTCCTGCCGCGGCGAAGAAGATGATGTCGATCATGGCGTTCCTCCACCGCTACGAAGGCAACTTCGGCTACGTGATCATGGTCGGGACGAAGCCCGACACGACGGACCAGCCTCCCGCAAATCGCGTGGAGAGTACGTCGGAGAATCGCGTGGCGCTTGGATGACCGGTCTCGCCTCCACACCGGTGGCCTCGGCGCCCTGCCCTTGATCGCTGTGCGAGCTGGGTGCAGCATGGTTCCAGGTGACAAATTCATACGACCGCGGATCGCGGCAGATGTTGAAAACCGTCGGCTTCGTCGCCGTGCTCGCGGTTGCCGGGTTGGCATGTTCGCGTAGCGAGAAGGAGAAGGAGAAGGAGAAGCCACCCGCCACCACCACCGCTACACCGCCCAAGGTGGAGACGCCGACGGGCCCGCCGCCCCTGAGCTGGTACCGCGTGGAGGTGATCGCCGACGTGGCCTCCAGCGTGCCGTTCTTTCTGGGCGTTGACCCGAAGGCCGACCGCGCCGTCATCGACAATGGGGAGGAGGAGCAGCTCGAGGCGCTTCTCCTCAGCCGTGATCCGGTGCGCGTTCGCGTTGCCGTGCTCGGTGGAGAGGTGACGCTCGTCCCCGACGGAACGACCGGGAAATTCAAGGGCGAATGGACGGCCAAGACCCTGATCAAGGAGCCGTTTCGCGTCGAGGCCAGCCGCGTCGATGCCCCTTCACCGCAGCTCCGCTTCCCAGGCGACGCGCCGCCGACCTCCTCGCTCGACGGCGGCTGGCGGATCGAGATCAAGGACTTCGGCACCGGGCGCGCGATGTTCAAGCAGGATGCAGCCGGCAATCTCAGCGGAAGCGTGCTTCCCCCCGACGTGGGAGACACACGCTACCTGAGCGGCCGGGTCATCGGCGACCGCTTCTCGCTGTCGACGTTCGACGGCATGCACGCCCACCTGCTGGACGGCACCATCGAGGATGGCGGCAAGCAGCTTCGTGGACGCTGGATCGCGGCAGGGTTTGGCGAGTGGACATTCACCGCAACCCGCGCCGAGGGCCCAAAGGCCATCAGCCTCGTGACCGCCCGAATGAAGAAGGGCAAGAAGCGCGTCACGGTCCCCGCGCTCACGCAGCCACCGTACGTGGGGCAGCCCGTGGTGGTCGAATTCTTCGGAACGTGGTGCTCGGCCTGCATGGATCTGATGCCCAAGCTCATCGCGCTCGAGAAGCAGTACCGCGATCAGGGCCTGAAGGTCCTGATGATCGCGCTCGAGCCGGCCGGAGACGAGGCCGAAGGGATGCGACGGATCGAGGAGCTCCGCACCAAGTACGGCATCAAGTGGGACATCGACGTGCGGTTCGCCGAGGACCTGCTCGCCGACATCCCTCCCGAGATCGACAATGCCCTCGGGTTTCCACTCACGATCTTCGTTCGCCGTGATGGAACCGTGGCCGGGGTCCAGAGCGCGTACATCAGCGCGGCCGCCCAGGCGGAGAACAGTGCGGTCGACGCGCGCTTCGACGCGCTGGCGAAAGAGATCGTCGAGTCGCCACCGCCGAAGTGAGTGGATCGACGCTCGCCGAAAGCCACTGGAGCTACGGCTCGTTCACGCGAAGAATCGTGCCCACTGGTGGATCAGGCACGATGCTCCGTCGGCCCGACGGCCACTCCACCTCGATCGCCTCGAGCGCGACAGTGCCCAGCCCGAAGTGTACGTCCGTTGGCGTGCTCGCGTGCACGACACCGCCGGCTCCGACGGCACGAACGACCGAGTGTCCGTCTGCGAATCGCGCGATCACCCGGGCGCCGATCCCGTCGCGACCGGCGGTGCCCGAGAGGGCCACTCGTAGCCACCCGCCTTGGCGGGCCGCGCGATTCTCGTACAGGGCGAGCGGCCCGTCCTTCGGAGCAAGGACGAGATCGAGGTCGCCGTCATCATCGAGATCACTGGCGACGCCGGCACGTGCGTTGATGCACGGGATGCCGGGATCGCGCTCGAGCCACCCCCCGTCGTCGGTCTGCGAGAAGAGCAGGACGGGAGGCGTGTCGCCCTGCCGGGCCTCGCCGGTCGTGATCAGGAGCTCATCTCGCCCGTCGAGATCGAAGTCCGCCTTCGTGGCGCTCCACGAGAGGAGCAAGCACCCGCGCACGTTTGTCGTGCAATCAGCATGAAACCGCCGTCCCGCCGCAATCCCAGCGGGCACGGCCGCCTCGACGAAGCGTTGGCCGATGCTGCCGAGAAACAGTTTGTTGGGACCGAAGTCCGATACATACAGATCGAGCACGCCATCGCGATCGAAGTCAGCCACAAGTCCGCCCATCGAGCTCCGGGGCGTCGCGAGCCCCATCTCGGTCGCGATGTCGGTCAGCCGTAGCGCGCCCGTCTCGTCGATCCCGTCGTTACGTAGCAGCAGATCGGCAGGTAGCCGGCTCGACGACGGCGGCTCGCCGCCGAGATCCGCAAGTAACGTGTCATTCGCGACGTACAGGTCCAGATCCCCGTCGCCGTCGACGTCGAGTGCCGAGGCTGCCCACGACGCTCCGGCACCCGCAGCGACCGGCGCGTCGAACACCAGCCCACCACGATTCCTGTACAGCTGATTCTCGGAGCGCGCTTCGACGTAGATATCGTAGTTGGACAGGTAGAGGTCGAGCAGGCCGTCGCCGTCGAGATCCACGGGGAGGACGTGCTCGGTGCTGCCCGGTGTCGACAATGCTTTGGCCTCGACGAACCGCCCATTACCCACGTTATCGAAGATGCGGGTCACTTCGTCCGCGGCTACGACGATCTCGCGATCGCCATCGCCGTCGAGGTCGGCAACTGCGAGAGCGAATGCCGAAGCGGTCGGGTCGAGCCCCGCCGCCACCGTCACCTCCTGGAACCGCAGGCCCCCGAGGTTCTCGAACAACGCGAGCCCGCCACCGCGCCGCCCCGCGACCACGTCCGCAAGCCCGTCGCCCGTGAGATCGGCGACCGCAAGCCCTGCCCCCTTGAACTCGTCCTCTGACGCTTCGTAGCTGAAGTCGAGTCCGTTCGCGGAGGGCACGAACCAGCTCACGCTCGGCCCGCGCGGCGGGTCACAGCTCGATGGCTCGGCTGGCGGCTCGCAGCCGACGACCGACAACAGTCCAACAACGAGCACAATTGACCGTAGGGGAGAGAGGCCGTCTGGCCGAGCGACCGCGAAGGTCGCAAATGAAAACGACCTGCCTCGGAAAAGGCAGGTCGTGCTCTCGGTCAAGATGTCAGCTCCGGGCGGTTGTGTGCTGCCCGTGTTGGTTACTAGATCGCGGGCGCGATCGAGAAGCCAGTCGCGTGGCACCAGGTGCCGATCGTGTCGATGCGGCGGTTCTTGACCGTCGTACCATTCGTCAGCTCGACGACCTGATGGATGAAGCTCTGGCGAACCAGGGTGCCGCCGTTCGGAGCAGCGGTACGGATCATATCCACGTACTCGGCCGGGACCGTCATCGAGCCATCGTTCATCGGCTCGACACAGGCCACCACCATGCCGGTGTTCGGGATCACGAAGCCGACGAGGAACCAGGCGTCGGGCACGCCAGCAGGCTGGCCGGAGGGAACGACCTGCCAGGTGAAGGTCATCGCGGTACCCGCCTGGAGCGCGACCGGAGTCGTCGCCGACGGCGAGATCAGATCGAACGCGGCGGGCATGAAGATCGCGTCCTTGTGAACCTGTGCGGGCCAGGTGTCCGACCCGCTGAAGATGACGTCATAGGACGTCTTCTCCTGAATGTACGTCGCCGAATCGCCATTCGGCTGTGGCGGATTGCTGGTGGCGTCCGGGAACGGCGCGAAGAAGTAGTGGTTACCAACGCCGTGCATGCGGGCGAGCGGATCCCCGGGGACCGTTGCCTTCGGGACGTTGAGAATCTTGGTGCCGTTGGTGAGGGTCAGCTGCTGGCCGATATCGACGTACTTACGGTTGACCGGCTGGCTGGTGGGCCACTTCGTGTCATCCGTCATCAGCGTACAGCCGGGGATCGTCGGGTAGGCGTGGAAGTCGACGTCATCGTCGGCCTCGAAGTACGAGATCACGCGAGTCGATGCGGTGCCCTCGCGGGTGCCCGTGCCGACACCGAACCGGACGTACTCGAAGCGAACTTCGCCGCCCTCGTCGGACATGAAGTTGACGGGTTCCTCTTCGAGAGCATCCGGTGCCGCATCCACGGCCTTCGGCGCATCGATCGGCGTCGACGCATCATCACCGCACGCGCCTGCTACGAGAGCGACGCCAATAAACCATACTTTAGAAGTCATTTTGATCCCCATGTTTAGTTGTCTGCCTGCAAGCTACTTCTTGACGATAGCTACACGACGATTCCGGGGATCTGCCCCGTCACCGTACTTCGGTTGACTCTCTCCGTGCGCGACGATCTCCATGCGAGAGGCGTCGATGCCTTCGCGTACGAGGTAGTCGCGTACGGCCTCGGCGCGCTTCTGTGACAGGAACGTATTGTAGGCGTCGTCGCCGCTCGAATCCGTGTGGCCCTCGATGACGATCGAGGAGCCGGGATTCGCATTGAGCCACTTGACCCACGCACCTACGTGACCATCAGACGTCAGCGCGGCTCCGTTGAACCCGAAGGTGATCTCCGGTGCTGGATCCCTGGCAGGCCTGGTCGCTGCGACCGGCTTTGGATCTTTCGGAGCGACCGGCTCGGTTGCGACGACCGGCTTGGGGTCTTTGGCAACGACCGGCTCCGGTACGACGACCGGCTTGGGCTTCGGAGCGACCGGCTCCGTCGCGACCACCGGCTTGGGTTCCTTCGGTACGTTTGACTCCGTCGCCGCAACTGTCTTGGGCTTCGGAGCGACCGGCTCGGCTACGACTGGCTTTGGCTCCGCGGTGGTCGTCTCGTCGACCGGCTTGGAGCCAACGAGTCGCCCATAGTCCGCGTTCTTCGCGACGGGACCTGCGGCGACCGGAGTCCGGTCCGCGCGGCTCGCGACCGGCGTACGTGCAGCGGCATAGCCCACGCGCTCGCGCGCCACGTTGGCCTCGACCTGTGACACGGTCGTCGAGGCGACAACCGTCGCGTTCGGAAACTTGCCACGCGCGTCGGCGACCTGCGCCGAGCTCGTCACGACAAGCTTGTAGTCCTTCGACTTCGACGCGTTTGCGCTCTCCGCAACGTCGACCTGGTGACCAGCCTCCTTCAACTCGCGGACGAACTTTCGCGGCGGATCGCCGATCACGAGGATGCGGGATGGATTCGACGAGCGGCGGACGCCCTCGTGCGGCTTGATCGCTCCGGTTCGGAGAAGAAGCTTGACGCCGCAAGCCTCAGCTGGAGCCACCGGAGCAGACACGCTCCACGTAGCGGCAACCAAGATCGCAGTCAATGTACGACGAATCATCTTGTCTCCCCGCCGGCAGTATGGACCAGCCAGTATGTCGGGTCAATCGAATCCCATCGGGCACGATGTTGACCACCTTCGAAACGCCATGGCACTGTGGCCTCGATGATGAGCGCGTGGTCGAAATCACTACTCTTGATCGTCGCGTTGTTGATTCTCTCCGAGCGAGAGTCTCGAGCCCAGGCGTGGATCGACAGCGCCGGTGCCCTCACCGTTGGCCTCGACTACAGCTACACCCCATCGACCGAGGTCGTGCAGACACCTGACCTGTCGTTCGAGGACGATCAACCGATCGTTGCCCACACTATCGCACTCTCCGCCGAGTACGTTCCGATCGAGAACCTTGCGATCACCGCGCAGCTTCCACTGCTCATGGTCAAATACGATCGCACACCGGTGATGAGCTTTCCGGCGCATGGACGTTACGACGACGGTGACCTCCACACGACGTTTACCGATCTCCGGCTGACCGCCCGCTACAACCTCCTGCGGGAGCCCTACGTCCTCTTCACACCACACCTCGGCTTCTCCATTCCGGTCGCCGACTACGAGACGGTTGGCTTCGCCACGGCCGGGCGCGGACTCAAGCAGCTCCATGTAGGGGCGAGCGTCGCGCGTACACTCAATCCGTGGGTCCCCGAGCTCTACGTTCACGGCGGCTTCGAGTTCACCTTCGGCGAGCGCTACGACAAGACGCCAATCACCGAGGTGTTCGGCCAGAACCGCAGCGACACGAGCCTCCAGTTCGGCTATTTCCTCCTCGAGGGGAAGCTCAACCTGAACCTCGGTGGCAACCTGCGGCTCGCGCACGGCAACGGCGTCAACTTCACCGACCTCAACGAGCTGCCCGAGGACGTGTTCACCTACCACGATCCCCTCCTCCGCGAGCAGTTCCTTCTGATCGGCGGCGGCGCAGGCTACTCGATCACCGACACGATCCAGGTGAGCTTGCAGGCTCGGTTCTTCACGTGGGGGTACAACACCCGCAACGCGCACATGTTCGGACTGGGTCTGAGCTGGGGCGTTCTCTGACGAGAAGGTCGGCCCGCGATCACCGACACGTCGCAGCTCGTTGCGCGTGATCCGCAATCTCCCCCGCGCTTGCGACGCCAGCTGTCCTGCCCTACCATTCGAGCGATGCGCTTCGCCGGGGCCCTGACGCTCGCTGCACTATGTGCGTGCGGCGACAACGCGGGGACCGCGACGACCGTCGACGGATCGATCCCGGATGGTTCGGGTCGGCGAGATTGCTGGAATCCCGTCGATCCCATCCCGATGGGGGTGGGCATCCTCGGCACTGGCTACGATCAGTTCGAGGCCATGCCGACCGAATTGCCGCTCGAGTACGGTCCCCAGGCCGGCTTCAACCTCGTCGCCAACGTCCAGATGCGGGGCCTCATACCGGGGAACCCCGACGACATCTTCGAGCCGTCGAACCCGTACAGTCGCATTTCTGCGTACTTCGCTGACACCGGTGTGCCGCTTCGAACCTCCGTGTGTGCGTTCAACCTCGGGTACAAGCCGGTCGACGCCACGACCTACGAGATGACCGACGGCGTGCCGCTCATCTTCGACACGTGCTGGAGGTCCGGGCACCTGTTCGGACGTCAGATCCGGATCACGCTCGAGATCTACGACGCCAACCGCGGATACGCGAGCGATGAACGGGTGGTGACGGCGGTGGCTCCGCTCAACCCAGACTATCCAACGGAAGATGACCATCCTGGGTGTGTTCCCTGACAGCGTCGGCGCCTGACTACTGGTTCGTGTAGAGGAACGTGTCGTCGCCGTGGGTCGCGGTGACGACGAGCACGGTGTCGGCGCGGATCGCGGCATCGATGCCTAGCCAGGCCTGCTCGACGGTGTCGACGTGCGCGTCGTCATAAGCGATCACCGCGAGGATCTGCTTGACCCACTGATCCTGCGCCGAGACGTTCATCGACGACGCCTGGATGTCCTCGAGCTTGCGCTGGATGATCGTCGTCGCGGCCTCGAGCGTGTACGTCGAGCCGAACGGGAACGCGACCGCGCGAACCACGCTGACCCCGATCTTGTGGTCGTCGACGGTGACCAGGATGTCGGTGATCTTGCCCTGGGTGTCGTAGACGATCTCGGTCTCGGTCTTGAGCAGGCCAGCCAGCTCGCAGCGCGCGAGCTGCTCGAATGCGAAGAGCTCCGAGAACGCCGAGCTACCGCCGGCGTTCGGGGACGCGGCGAGGCGCTGGCCACCCAGCGTGAGCAGTGGGCGGTCGGCGGGATCGTTGTAGCGGCGCGCGAACGTCATCGAGACGGTCACGAACCCGGGCGTCGGCCCGGTGAGCTCGGGATCGTTCAGCACGCCGCACATGCCCGCGAGCTCGCCGAACCCGACGCTGCCTTCGGTCGCGACATCGGGCGCCGCGTCCGCAGCCAACGAGCCGTCGATCGCGGGCTCGCTGCCCGACGATCCACAGGCCGCTAGCACGACGAGCGAGATCACGCGACGCATGCCCGCAGGCTACGGCAGCCAGGCCACCGCTGACCAGTGGCTACCGTAGACGCCACGAGACCTTCACGCGGCGCCGCCGACATGCAACCTATGCACATGGAAGTCGCACTGTTCGGGGCAGCCGGCTATGCCGGCCTCGAGCTGGCCAAGCTGCTCGCAACGCACCCGCACGTGAAGCTCGCCTGCGTGGCGAGCGATACCCACGCCGGCAAGCCGGTCGGCGAGCTGACCGGCCGCGATCACGGGCCGCTGACGTTCGTCACCACCGACGAGGCCCGCACGATCGCCGCGCGCTGCGGGCTCGCGCTGCTCGCGGTGCCGCCCGAGCCGGCCAAGCTGCTCGCGGCGCCGCTCCGCGAGGCCGGCTGCAAGGTCATCGATCTGTCGCACGCGCACCGCGGCGCACCCGGCGCGGTCTACGGCCTGACGTCGCTGTTCAGCGACGAGATTCGCAACGCCTCGCTGATCGCGAATCCCGGGTGCTACGCGACCGCGGTGATCATCGCGTGCGCGCCGCTCGTGCGCTATGGCCTGGTCGATGGGCTGTTCGCGGTGTCCGCGGGCTCGGGCGTGACCGGCGCGGGTCGCACCGGCGCCGACGACATGAGCCTCGGCGAGATGTACGGCGAGGTTCGCGCTTACAAGGTGCTGCGTCACCAGCACGTCCCCGAGATCGAGACCTCACTCGCCCGCTGCGGTACGGTCTCGCGCGTCGTGCTGACCACGCACCTGTTGCCGGTCGCCCGCGGCATCTTCGCGACGGTGACCGCGCAGCTCGCGAGCCCGATCGCGAGCGATGCGCTGGTCCAGCGCTTCCGCGCCGACTACTCCGGCGACCCGACGGTTGTCATCGCGCGGACGCCCGAGGAGGTCTCGCTGCGCCGGGTGGTCGGCACGTACGCCTGCATGCTCGGGGTCGCCACCGACGAGCGCGGCGCGCTGGTCGTCACGGTCGCGCTCGATAATCTACTGAAGGGCGCGGCGAGCCAGGCGATCGAGAACCTCAACGTCATGCTCGGGGTGTCGCGGACCGCCGGCCTCGAGCACCTCGCGAGGCACGCATGAAGTGGCCGCCGGGGTTTCGGTTCGCGGGCGTCGCCTGCGGGATCAAGCCGCACCGCCCCGATCTCGCGCTCGTCGTGTCCGATGTCGATGCCGCGTGTGCGGGCGCGTTCACCGTGAACCGCGCGAAGGCCGCGCCCGTCGTCGACGCCGAGCATCGGCTGCCCGCGGAGGGCATGCGCGCGATCGTCATCAACAGCGGCAACGCGAACGCGCTGACCGGCTCCGAGGGCTTGCAGGCGGTGTCCGAGGTGCTCGCCGCGACCGCCGCCGGCCTCGGTGTCGCGGCCGCACAGGTCCTCAGCGCGTCGACCGGTGTGATCGGCATGAAGCTGCCGGCCCACAAGATCGTCGTCGCGCTGCCGAAGTGCATCGAGGGGCTGAGCGGCGAACCGGACCGCGCCGCCGAGGCGATCATGACGACCGACACCACGCGCAAGCTGGCGTCGCGGTCGATCACCGTCGGTGGCAAGGACGTGACCGTCGCCGCGCTCTGCAAGGGTTCCGGGATGATCGCGCCGCAGCTCGCGACGACGATCGCGTTGATCGTGACCGACTGTGCGATCACCGCCGAGGTGCTCGACGATGCACTCGAGGCCGCGACCCGACAGACGTTCGACCAGCTCACGATCGACGGCGACATGAGCACGAACGACAGCGTGTTCGTCCTCGCGAACGGGCTCGCCGGCAACCGCTGCATCGACTCGCACGACGAGGACTACGCGACGCTCGCGGCGTGCCTCGTCGATCTGCTCGACGAGCTCGCGCAGGCGATCGCCGCCGACGGTGAGGGCGCCACGAAGCGCATCCTGACGCTCGTGACCGGCGCGCCGAGCGAGGACATCGCGCGCGACATCGCGAAGAGCATCACCGGCTCGCCGCTGGTCAAGGCCGCGATGTTCGGCGGCGATCCGAACTGGGGACGCGTGCTGTCGACGGTCGGCTCGCGTGCCGGCTCGCAGGGCTACGACATCGATCCGGCGAACGCCGAGGTCACGATCCAGAACATCGTGGTCTACGACGGCGCGCCGCAGCCATTCGATCGTGCCGCGCTGCGCGCGAAGCTGCGCGAGCCCGAGGTGGTGATCGACGTCGAGCTCCGCTCCGGCGAGCTCTCGGCGCGCGCGTATGGCTGCGATCTGTCCTACGACTACGTCAAGCTCAACGCCGATTACACGTCGCTGCTCGTCGAGGCACCCGGGGGCGGCATCGCGAAGGACGACCGGCTTGGCAACTACAGCCCGGCGTTCAAGCGCGCGCTACTCGTCGAGGCGCTGTCGTACATCTCGCGGTTCCGGGGCAAGCGCTGCGTGATCAAATACGGCGGCGCGGCGATGGTGCGTGACTCGCTGAAGCGATCGTTCTGCGACGACGTGCTGCTGCTGCACTCGGTCGGGCTCGCGCCGATCGTCGTCCACGGTGGCGGCCCCGAGCTGGCGAAGGCGTTCGAGAAGTACGGCGCGCGCGAGCTCGTCGACGGCATGTTCCCGGTCACGTCGGCAGACGAGCTGCTCGTCGTCGAGCGCGTCACCGATCAGATCAATGCCGAGCTGGTCTCGCAGCTCAACCGCCGCGGCCCGCATGCGGTCGGGCTCTCGGGCAAGGACGCGGGCCTGTTGCGCGCGAAGAAGCTGGTGCGCGGGGACGGCCGCGATCTCGGCCAGGTCGGCGAGCTGGTCGCTGTCAACCACGTGTTCCTCGAGTCGCTGGTCTCGCAGGGCTACATCCCCGTGCTCTCGCCGATCGGTATCGGCCCCGACGGCGAGACCTACGATCTCGATTCAGACGCGGTCGCGGCCGAGGTCGCTCGGGGCGTCAAGGCGGACAAGCTGATCTACCTGTCGAACGTTGCCGGCGTGATGGATGCCGGAGATCTCGTCAGCGAGCTGACCGCGAGTGAGCTCCGCACCAAGCTCGAGGCTGGCGTGATGACCGGTGGCATGGCACTCAAGGCCGCCGCGATCCTGCACGCGCTCGGTGGCGGCGTCCGCGCGGTGCACCTGATCGACGGCCGCGCGCCGCACACGATGGTCGCCGAGCTGTTCACCGACACCGGCGTCGGCACGATCATCCGCCCGGACGCGTAGCAGCTACTTGCGCGGCGCGACGTGCACGAGCGTGTGCTTGCCGTCGGGGAACTCGACGTCGATGCGCTGGGCCATGCACGACAGCACGGTGCCGCGACCGAACTTGGGATGCTCGACGAGCTCGCCGACCGCGAAGGTCTGGCTGGCGGCGTAGGGACGCACCGGCTGCTCGAACGCGCGCCACGCGATCCGCGACAGCTCGGTCAAGCTCTCGAGCAACGACGCCGCAAACGGCTCCGGCATCTTCGGCACGCGGGCGTCGCTCGCCCGGAGGATCGCGACATCACGCGGCGTCAGCTTCAACGTGACCGGCTGATCGATCCGCGCCGCGGCCTCGGGACTCGCCTGCTCGAGCTTGGCCTTCGCGCGATCGATCGCGACGCGCGAGATCCGGTCGAACACCGCGGTCCTCGCCTCGTGCAGCGCCCGTTGCACCGCATGGCTCGCGTCGAGCGGAACCTTCGGCTGCTTGATCATGCGCATCGCGCGGTCATCGAGCTGCAGGGCGATCTTGTCGAACGTCCCGAGCTGGCTCGGGTCGCAGCGCTTGCGCGCCTCCGCGACGATGGTGTCGCGGAGCTGCGGCACGGCGAGCGCGTCATCGATCACGCTGGCCAGCGCGGCCACCATCGCGGTCTTGACCGCGTGATCGAGCGTGATCGTCCGATCCGGCTCGTCGACCAGCGTCAGCCCGAGAGCGGCAATCACGCAGTCGACCACCTGCCGCGGCTTGGCGACCCGCGGTCCACCCCCGTCGAGGTTCGCCGCGTCGAGCTGGGTGACGAGCGCCGCGCTCACGGTCGGATGGTCGGCGAGCGTGGCCCGGTCCGAGAGATCCAGTGGCGCGTGCGCCTGCTCGAGCTCGGAGAGCAGGCGGTCGAGTCCCGCGTGCATGCAGGTGTCGAAGAACCCGACGAGCACCGCGCGCGCAAACGAGGCGTTCGGCGTGCCGGGCTTGCGGCTATCGAGGAGCCGGGCCGCGAGCTCCTGGAGCAACCGGAGGCTGGGTTTCGGAAATTCGAGCGCTGCCATCGGGCGCAGCATACGCGGAGCCGGCGACCCGGCGCGGGCGGCGACCCGCTACTTCTACTTCTTGCCGGCGCTCGAGTACGGATTGTCCATCGCGGTCGGCGTGGCCTTGTTCTCGGCGATCGAGAACGACTCGGCATCCGATGGAAACGCGCCGGCGCGGACGTCCGCGACGTAGTGCTGGACCGCGTCCTTGATCCGCTGTCCCATGGTCTCGTAGCGCCGCACGAACCGCGGCTTGAACGTCTCGTCCAAGCCGAGCATGTCGTACGAGACCAGCACCTGGCCATCGCACCCGGTGCCCGCGCCGATCCCGATTGTCGGGACCGCGACCGCCGCGGTGATATCGCGCGCGATGTCGGCCGGGATCGCCTCGAGGACGATCGAGTAAACCCCGGCCTCCTCGAGTGTCCGCGCGTCGGACAGCAGGCGCTCGCGGCCGCCGACGTCGCGGCCCTGCACCTTGAACCCACCGAGCTGGTGGTAGCTCTGCGGCGTCAGCCCGATGTGGCCCATCACCGGGATGCCGGCATTGACGAGCTTCTGGACGAGCTCGGCGTGGACCGCCCCGCCCTCGAGCTTGACCGCGTGACAGGCGCCGTCCTTCATCAGCTTGCCGGCGTTGCTGACACCTTGCTCGTGCGACGCCTGGTACGACATGAACGGCATGTCGCCCACGACGTGCGCGCGGCGTGCGCCTCGCCCGACGGCGCGGCAGTGATACGCGATCTCGTCGAGCGTCACCGGCAGCGTGGTGTCGTGACCTTGCACGACCATGCCGAGTGAATCGCCGACGAGCAGGACATCGGCGCCGGCTTCGTCGAGCAGCCGCGCGAACGTCGCGTCATAGGCAGTGAGCATCGCGATCTTCTCGCCGCGCTCCTTCATCTGCCGGAGGGTGTGGATGGTGACCTTCGTGGTCTTCATTCCGCCCGACCTTTCTTCTTCTGATCGGCATGCCGTCTTCGGGTCACGCGTCGCACCATGCGACTACGCGCTCGTTGGCTGCCGTTCTGCTGTCATAGCATCGTTCGCCGCGCGCCGGCCAAGCCTGTGGAGAGCGACCGGCAACGGTCCAAGACTTCGGGATTTTTCGTTGCGCGCGACCGTCGCGACGGCCCCTCCGCTCGTGCGCTCCGGCTCGGGGTCAGACGCAACTTGCGCAACTTGCGATCTGCAACCACGCAAGATCGCGAGGCTGCGAGGGTCAGACGCAAGTAGCGCAACTTGTCAGGCCCCGCCCTGCCGCGACGTCCGGGGCATGGCCGATGCACCGCCATACAACCCAGGAGGGCACCATGGGGCACGCACCAGACCTCGGGAACCAGGACCTCAAGAGCCTCGAGATGCGAGGCGAGACCATCTACTCCGACCGTGACTACGACCAGATCACCGCAGCTGCCGACCGCGGGACCCAGATCGCGATCGCGTCGGGGTCGTCGTTCGAGCTGTTCGCCGGCGTGATCGCGGTGGCCGTGGGCGTCGCCGGCATCGCCGGTTACGCGCCGATCTACCTCGCGTCGACCGCGACGATCGCCGTCGGGTTCGCGCTGCTCGCCCAGGGCGGCACGATGGCGGCACGCTGGCAGAACGCCGTGCATATCGCCGGCAGCGAGCGGACCGAGGCCGTCGGCATCGGCACCGAGGTGTTCGGCGGGCTCGCCGGCATCGCGCTCGGCGTGCTGGCGCTGTTCGGCGTGAGCCCGCTGACGCTGCTGCCGGTCGCCGCGCTCGTGCTCGGCGTCGCACTGCTCCTCGGCGGTCCTGCGCAGCCGCAGATCGCCGAGGTCGCGCCTGCGAGGTCGCCGCGCCGCTGGCATGTCACGCGCGATGCCGTCCGGACCTCGAGCGGCGTGATGGTGATGGCCGGGGTCGCGGCGATCGCGCTCGGCATCCTCGCGCTCGCGACGGACGGTCCGGTCCTGCTGCTCTCGCTGATCGCGATGGTCTGCGTCGCCGCGGCGCTCGTGCTCGCCGGCGGCGCACTCGCGGCACGGTTCGCACGCCGGTTCGCGTGAGTCGGTTCACGTGATCCGGCGCCCGCCCGCGATCGGGTGATATACGTCGCGGCATGCAGCGCGACCACGATGTCGTGATCGTCGGCGGTGGTCCCGCCGGCATCTCGACCGCGCTGCACCTCCAGGCGGTGGCGCCGGCGCTGCGGATCGTCGTGCTCGAGAAGGAGCGCTATCCGCGCGAGAAGATCTGCGCCGGCGGCATCGGCGCGCGCGCGTTCAAGCTACTGGAGAAGATCGACGTCATCGTCGACTGCCCGTGCGTGCGATTCGACGCCGTCGCGATGCGGGTCGCCGGCGAGACCGTGGTGGCGCGCGAGCCGTGGGCCGGCGTCGTCGTCCGCCGGATCGAGTTCGATCACGCGTTCGCCAAGATCGCGATCGAGCGCGGCATCGAGGTCCGCGACGGCGCCGAGGTCACGGCGATCCGCACCACCGCGCACGGCGTGACCGTCGAGGTCGATGGCGAGGCGCTGACCGCGCGGGCCGTCGTCGGCGCCGATGGCGTCGGCGGCATCGTCCGCCGCCAGATCGGGTTCCCGCGCGGCGAGCTGCGCGCCCAGGCGGTCGAGCTCGACACCGGCGCCGCGCCCGGCGATCTGCCGCGCGACACCGTGGTGTTCGACTTCTCGACCACCGAGCTGCGCGGCTACGCGTGGGACTTCCCGACCCAGGTCGCCGGCGAGCCGCTTGTCTGTCGTGGTGTCTACGTGCTGCGCGACCCGCGGTCCCGCGAGCTCGCATCGCCATCCGCCGAGCCGCGCACCCGCCTCGCGAGCTACCTCGCCGAGCGCGGCCTCGCGATCGCCGACTACCGGACCAAGCAGTTCGCCGAGCGCGGCTTCGAGCCCGGCGCCGAGCTCGCGGCCCCGCGCGTGCTGCTCGTCGGCGAGGCGGCCGGCATCGACATCGCCACCGGCGAGGGCATCGGCCAGGCGATCGAGTACGGGGCGCTCGCCGGGCGCTACCTCGCGGACGCGCTCGCCCACGATGACCTCGGCTTCACCGACTGGCGCCGCACCGTCACGAAGCACCACCTCGGCTGGCAGCTCGCGCTCCGCCACGCGCTGTACCGGACCTTCTACAGCCACCGCCGCCCGCGCATCGAGCCGCTGATGCCGAGCATGCACCAGCTGTTTCGCGTCGGCGTGCAGGACTTCGCCGGCGCTCCGATGTCGAAGCTCGCGGTCGTGCGCGGCACCGGGCAGCTGCTCGCCGCGTACACCCGGGCGAAGCTCGGGTCGCGCCGGTCGACGACGCCGGCCTGAGCTTGCGCCGGGCGCGCGCGCTCGTTTACACCAGATGGATGCGATGGATGGTCCTGGTCGGGTGCCTCGCGGCTGCAGCCTGCAAGAGCGACGACGACGCGGGACCGGCCGCGCCGCCGACCGCTCCCGCTGCGACCGTGCGCCCCGAGGTCCAGCCC
>JACCTC010000428.1 GCA_013812655.1 Deltaproteobacteria bacterium
CGCCACTCGAGGGCGAAGGTGGCGGAGTATCGTCCCCCTCCAACGTCACCGGCGGGTCGGGCGGCGGCGGCGGCGGCGGCGGCGGCGGCTTTCTGTACTTCTCGCCGAGCTTCCCGCCGGTGGCGGCGCGCTTCGCGCCGTTGCCTTCCCCGCCGTGATCAGCGTGTTCGCTCGTGTGATCAACGCGACTTCGGCGCGGCGTGGGGCACACTGTGGCGGGCGCTGGCTCGCGATGTTGTTGGGGGTCGCGAGCTGTTATCGACCAGTCCTCGAGCAAGCGTGCGAGGTGAGCTGCGCCGAGGGCGCGTGCCCCGGCAGCTTGATCTGCGGCGCCGATGACCAGCGGTGCCATGCGCCGGGCGAGCCGCAGTGCTCCCAGCGGCCGGTGGATGGCGGCCCGGACAGCGTGGCCCCGTGCTTCGGCGCCGCCGTGAGCCCGTTCGTCGAGATCTGCCCGTCAACCGTCGGTGGCGCGATCACCTATGACGGCACGACGACGATCGACACCCGGACCCAGTGCGCGTTCGAGATCGCCCAGCCAGCTCTCGACGCGCCGAAGCTGTGCGTGATCGCGCACGAGAAGATCACCGTCGCGGGGCGGCTCGTCGCCATCGGGAACAGGCCCCTCGTGCTGCTCTCGACCACCACCCTGCAGCTCGAACCCGGCGCGTCGATCGTCGTCGCGAGTACGCAGACCGGTCAGCTCGGGCCGGCTGCCAACGATTTGGCTTGCGTGTCGCGGCCCGGTACGAGCTCGCCCAGTGCAAGCTTCGGCGGCGGGGGCGGTGCCGGCGGCTCGTTCCAGGGCCTCGGCGGTAACGGCGGGGGCGGCAGCGCCGGCGGGATCTCCGGCGGGGTCGCCTCTCCCGCCATCACCCGACCGGCCAGCATCCGCGGCGGCTGTCCCGGGGGGGCGCGGCGGCGGCTACCCAGGCGTGGCTGGGACGCCCGGCGCCGCGTCCGGTGGCGCCGTCTACCTGATCGCCGGCACCACGATGCAGCTCGACGGCGCGATCAACGCATCGGGCGCGGCGGGCGGCAGTGCACCGCTGATCACGGGCGGGCCCGGCGGGGGTTCGGGCGGCATGATCCTGCTGGCCGCGAAGACCTCGATCGTGCTCGGCGCCAACGCCACCGTGTTCGCACTCGGGGGCGGCGGTGGAAGTGGCGCTAGCTCGGGGGGCGGCATGGCCGGCCAGGAGTCGCAAGGTCCGGCGGACGACGGCGCTGGCGGCCTCGCTCCAGGCAGTGCCGGCGATGGCGGCGCTGGCGGGTTTCCGTTTCCTGGAAGACCGGGCGAGCCAGGTGACGCTGGCTCGAACGGCGGTGGCGGCGGTGGCGGTGCTGCTGGGTTCATCGTGGCCACCCCCTCGCCGACGCAGATCTCGCAGCAGATGAACCCACCGTACACGCCCTGACCACGGTCATCGATCAGGGTCAGCGGGCGGCTTCGTCGGCCCGACGCGCGTGCTCGAGTAGCAGGTGGGTGACCGAGGTGTCGAGCTCGGCGACCTCGATGTTCGGGATGCCGGCAGAGAGCTCGAAGAAGCCCTCCTTCCAGTCGAGCACGATCATCAGGATCGAACGCGAGTCCGCCTCGTGATCCGACGAGCGCGCGCGGACGATCTTGCCGGCGACGAAGTCGATCCACACGACGGTGTGGTTGCGGGTCAGCGCGAGCTGGCCGCTCTTGCGCTCCTGCTCGAACATCGTGAGCAGTGACGACAGCGCGAGCTCCTGGAGCGTCCCGCGCAGCAGCACGCGCTCGGTGTCACGCTGGCTCGCGCGCGCCCACCGGCGGGCTCGCAGGATCACCTCGAGCACGGTGAACGGCTTGGGGATGAAGTCCATCGCGCCGAGCTGAAACGCCTGCAGCCTGACGAGATCGGTCGACTCGACGGACATCATCATCACCGGCACCGCCGCGAGCTCGGGGTGACGCCCCATCTCCTGCAGCACGTGGAGGCCGTCGACGACCGGCATGTCGCGCTCGACCAGCACGACGTCCGGCGTCTTCGACAGGCACGCCCCGATCGCCTCCATGCCGTTGGTCGCGGTCGCGACGTTGAAGCCGGCGTGATCGAGCGCGGTCGACAGTCGCTCGAGGACGCGGGTCTCGGGATCAGCGACCACGATCCGCAGCCGCGCATTCGGCTGGTTCGAGGCGTGGCTCTCGAGGAGCCGCACCACGGCGTCCGCGAACTGCTCGTCCGCCGGCCGCACCGGATCGCGGAACACGACGCCGACGCCGGGAAACCGCCCGAGCGTCTTGGCCTCGACCTCGGTGAGGCTGTGCGTGACCTGCCCGGTCGTGACCAGGCGCTGGCCGTTGGGCGACAGCACGAGCTGGACGACCGTGCCGACCGGCAGCGGCGGCGACAGCCGGATGAACATCCCGTACGGCGAGAGATCTTGCGACACCGCGCGCAGCTTCTTGCCCCCCGCGATCAGCTCGACCGGCAGGTTCATCGCCACGCGGTTATTACGGCGCCGCATCGCGGGCAGACGTACCGCGTTTCACGCGCGATCGCGACCGCGAAGCCCTCCCTGGGGCTTACTGCCCCGCGCGCCGTGGTAGGCACGGCCATGGCCTTGCTCGAGCTGACCTGTGCGAGCGTTGCCCTCGGTGGGCGCGACGTCGTCAGCGGCGCGAGCTGTCAGGTCGACGCTGGCGAGCTCGTGGTGATCGTCGGGCCCAACGGTGCGGGCAAGACCACGCTGCTCCGTGCGATCGCCGGGCTCGTGACGCCGCACACCGGCAAGGTCCGCGTGCTTGGCCACGATCCCGCGCGCGCGCCGCGTCGGGTGATCGCGCGCGAGCTCGCGTACCTTCCGCAACAGTACGAGCTCGCGTTCCCGTTCGCCGTCGAGGAGGTCGTGCTGCTCGGGCGCTACGCGTCGCAGCGCGGGCTCGGAATGGCGAGCCCGGCGGATCTCGCGGCAGCGCACGCGGCGATGGCGGCCTGCGATGTCGCCGACCTCGGGGCGCGCCGCTTCGACGAGCTCTCCGGTGGCGAGGCGCGGCGCGTGATCATCGCGCAGGCGCTGTGTCAGGGCGCGAAGTGTCTCCTGCTCGACGAGCCGACGGCCGGGCTCGATCCGGCGCACGCGCGCGCGGTGTTCGCGATGCTGCGCACGCAGTGCGAGGCCGGCACCGCGGCGGTCGTCGTGACTCACGATCTCGATCTCGCGCTGCGCTACGGCGGCGCGATGTGGCTCGTCGCCGAGGGCCGCATCGTCGCGCGTGGCAAGCCGGCGGACGTGCTCGCGACCGCGGCGACCCGCGACGCGTTCGGGCTCGCGATCCACGTCGGTGCGCTGCCGTCGGGCGAGCGCTTCGCGGTGCCATCGTGAGCGGCTTCGTCAGCGGGCGCGGGGCACGCCTGACCCCGGCGCGGCTTGTGGGCGCGCTCGTCGCGTGCCTCGTCCTGTGCGCGTTGATCGCGATCGTCGCGCCGCTCGTCGGCATCTCGTTCGATCGCGACGGCCGCCACCTCGAGCTGCTCGGCGAGGGCGCGTTCACCGCCGGCACCGAGGCCAATACGATCCTGTGGATCCGGATCCCGCGCGTGCTCGCGGCGATGCTGGTCGGTGGCGCCCTCGCTGGCGCCGGCTGCGCGCTCCAGGCCTTGCTCCGCAACCCGCTCGCCGAGCCCTACACGCTCGGGATCTCGTCCGGCAGCTCGCTCGCCGCGGTGCTCGCGATCCGGATCGGCCTCGAGGATGCGCTCGGTGGCGTCGGGGTCGGTGGCGCGGCGCTGCTCGGCGCGATCGGTACGTTGCTGCTGGTGTGGCGGCTCGCGCGGATCGGCACGAAGCTGCCGCCCGCGACGCTCGTGCTCGCCGGCGTCACGGTCTCGATGTGGTGCTCGTCGGCGTCGGTGCTGATCCAGGTCACCAGCGACTTCGCCGAGGTCAGCCGGATGCTGCGGTGGATGCTCGGTGGCCTGGACTCGATGCGGCTGTCGCCGGTCGGCTACGCCGCGCTGCCGATCCTCGGCGGGCTCGGCGTGCTGATCGCGTACACCCGCGAGCTCAACGCGCTCGCCGCGGGGTCCGAGGCGGCGGCGTCGGTCGGCGTCGCGGTCGGGCGGACCCAGGTGATCGTGTTCGCGGTGTCATCGCTGCTGGTCGGCGCGGCGATCGCGCTCGCGGGCCCGATCGGCTTCGTCGGCCTGATCGTGCCGCATGCGCTGCGCGCGATTCTCGGGCCCGACCATCGGGTGCTGGTGCCGGCGTCGGTGCTCGGCGGTGCGATCCTGCTGACCGTGTGCGACACGCTGGCGCGCACGATCACGGCGCCGTTCCAGCTGCCGACCGGCGCGGTCACCGCGGTGCTCGGCGGACCGTTCTTCGTGCTGATTCTCGTCGGCCAGAAGCGGCGTGCCGCGATGTGGGGT
>JACCTC010000049.1 GCA_013812655.1 Deltaproteobacteria bacterium
CTGAGCCATCCCCTCAAATCAGACCGAATACCGCGCGAAAGATTTCGTGACGACGGACCACCTCATCGTAGGCCTTCATGAGCGGCGCGAGCCTGTCGTCGCCCATCATCGGAATCGCCGCGTAGAGGTTGATGCCTTGGTTCAGCAGGGACATCGTCCGCTTCTTCGACGTGTTGGTCTTCATCAAGCGGTCGAGACCACACGCCTCGCCGGCGGCACCGAGCAGGGTCAACAACGCTTGGGCGATGGCCGCGAGAAGCAGCAGGCGGTCACGACGGTCCGTCTTGCCGATGTGCGTCGCGGAGAGGCCGAGGCCGAAGCGCAAATTCTTCTGGTCGCGGAACGTCTCTTCGATAGTGAAGCGGCGCCCATAGAGCTTCACGACGTCGGCCGCCTTGCGCTCCGCCAGCGTCGTTGCGAGGCACCACGCCTCCTTCATGCGTGGTGCGTGCACGACGACGACCGCTGGAACCGCGGCACGCGTGCGCGTGACCCGCGCGCCGCGGATGATCGTCGCGCGCCCCGTCGGCGGGAGCCACTTCGCGGCGGGCTTTCGCTCGCCGCTGGCGTCCTCAACCTGGATGGCACCGCGGAAGCGGATCACGAAGTCCCAGCCGAGGGTCTGGAGCAAGGCGTAGAGCTTCTGATCTCCGAACCCGCGGTCGGCGAGCACCGTGATCTTCACGTCGGACGCGACGCACTCGTGCATCCGCTCGATCAACCGGTACTCGTAGTCATTGCGCTTGCCCTCCAGCGTCGACTTGCGCACGGTCATCCAGATCAGCGGCGTGGCCCGACCATGGCTCGTGATCAGGTATCCCGCGAGCGTCGCGTGGTCGTCGGCATCGAACTCGGTCCAGTCGAGGGCGAGGACGATCTCCTTGCGTTCACCCACGACGAACTCGGCCCACGGACGGAACAGCGACCACACGTCGATCCCGGGGTTGCCGAGCATTCGATCGGTCTGCTTCACGCCGTGCTTCTCGCTGTGGTTCGTCGCGTGCGCATAGCCGCGCCCGATCGCGTGGATCGACAGCACCGCGGCATCCAGCACGCCGACCACCCCGTTGGCCAAGGACAACACACGGCGGGCATGCAGGTCGTCTTCGAAGATCTGATTGATCGTCTCGGCGACCCTCAACGGGTTCTTCACGAAGCTCGTCATCGCGCGGCGATTCATCATGCCGCCGCAACCAGCGCGAGAAGGCCGAAATTCCCGGTCAAATTCCGGAGCGATTCCAATCGCCTACGCTGCCGAAACGAGGGGATCCCTCAGACTCCATCCGGCGACTTCGTCACGGGGTACCGATTAGGCGCTGGGCAACTTCAAGACGTACTGACGACAGGGCACCTTTTTTGAAGGAATACCGCCATGACGCTCGAACTCACTGACGATCAAGCACTGGTGTTGTTTGAATGGCTTGCACGATTGGACGAGCGAGACGCTTTCCCCTGTGAAGATGAGGCCGAGGAACAGGTGCTGTGGTTGTTGCATGGCCAGCTCGAGAAGGTTTTGGCCGAGCCATTTCGTGCGAATTATCGAGAACTGGTTGAAATGGCGAGAATACGCGTAAAGGCGAACCAGAAGGCGGGATAGCTGCACTCGAGGAGAAGTCCAGCGTCCAGTAACCGTTGTGCGCTCGACCACACGCTCACCTGCACCCGCGTCTTACAGGCCGCCTCGACGTTGCCGCTTGTTGATGGCCGCTTCCAATCGGGAGTCCCGCTGCGCGGACCGCCGCGTAGTTCATGCGCGTGTGGTGGTTGTCGATGTGCGTGATCCCTCGTGCACGGGACGAGTGTCTCCGACGCGCTTCAGTCCGCGCGAGACTTGTCAGCGGCGTAGCGAGGGCGGCTGGCTACCGTCCAGATCCGTGAAGCCGTACTCGCGCGCCAGCTCTGCGACGACGAGCGCTTGCCCGGTCTTCGCGAGCCGCTCGGGGTCGGTTGCGAGCGCCGCGACCGCGCGTCCGCTGAACCGCGGCGACTCGCCGATGACCGACGGATCGAGCCCGAGCTGCTCCGCGAGCTGTCGCTCGGTCTTGACGATGCCCGGCCAGATCGAGACTGCGGTCACGCCATGCGGCCTGAGCTCGCGCCCCATGTCGCGGCTCATGCGATCGACGCCCGCCTTGCCGACGCCGTACGCGACGCTGACGGCCTGGAGCTTCGCGCCGAACGACGACACGTTGACGATCAGGCCTTGCCGGCGCGCGATCATCCGGGGCGCCGCGTGCCACGCCGCCACGTAATGCGACCGCAGCCCGACGCGATGCATGGTGTCCCACTGATCGATCGGGAGCTCCCAGAACGTCCCGATCATCACCCCCTCGGGCACCGCGAAGGCATTGTTGACGAGGATGTCGATGTGGCCGGCCTCGGAGACGATGCGCGCGAACGCCGTCGCGACTGCCGCGTCGTCGGCGTGATCGCAGGCGATCGCGATACCTCGGCCACCGAGCGCCGTCGCCTCCGCGGCCGTCTCGCCGATCGTGCCTGGCAGGCCACCGGCGCCTCCGGCGGATACCGTGCGGCCGGTGACGTAGACCGTCGCCCCTGCCTCCGCGAGCCCGAGCGCGATGCCCCTGCCGACCCCACGGCTCGCGCCGGTCACGACCGCGATCTGTCCTGCGAGCTTCATAGCGTGGACGTGTCCGTCTCGACACCGAGGAGGATGCGGCCAGCCGTCGTCATCGCCACCGAGCTGACCATCAGGTGATGGGTCACCACGTGGGCATCGCGAAACTGTCGCTGCAACGGGCTCGTGCGGTACACGGCCGCTCCGCCGCCGAGCTCGTAGGCGATCGCGGTGACCGCCGCAGCCTCGGTCGCGGCATGACAGGCAGCGAGCCGCAGCCGCGCACGTGCCGGCACCGACCGCCGTGGATCCGCATCGGCGACGGCGTTGCCGGCCTCGATGGTCGCCTCGGCCATCGCCTCGAACAGCAGGCCGCGTGCGGCGCGCAGCCGGGCCTCGGCGCGAGCGACCTCGATCTGCACGACCTCGCGATGCGCGATCGTCTTCTTGCCGCCCGGCAGGTTCTTGTGGCCGGCCAGCGCGACGAACCCGTCGAGCGCGGCGCGCGCGATGCCGAGCCCGACCGCCGCGACACCGGACGCGAGCAAGCCGAAGAACGGCAGCGCATAGCCGGCGTGCTTCGGCTTGTCGGACAGCAGCGAGAACGTCCGCTCGCGTGGCACCACCACGTCGCGAACCTCGAGGTCATGGCTGCCCGTGCCGCGCAGCCCCATGGTGTCCCAGGTGTCGTGGATCGTGGTCTCGTCGGCACGGAACAGGACGCACCGGACGTCAGGCGCCCCGCTCGGCAACACCTCCGGCGCATCGCCACCGACCATGGTCCCTCCCATGCGCCAGCGCGCGTGCTCGCAGCCGCTGGCGAACGACCATCGGCCGCTCACGCGGTAGCCCCCGGGCGTCGCCACCGCGCGGCCCATCGGGGCAAACACGCCGGAGGTGACCGCGTCGGGCGGGCCATAGACCTCGCGCGCGATCGAGTCATCGAGGTAGCCGCTCATCAGCCCCGACGTCACGCCGATCATCGCGCACCACCCGACGCTGCCGTCGAGCTTTGCGAGCTCCTCGATCACCGCGAGCACCGTGGTCGGCTCGGCCTGCGCACCGCCGTACACCCGCGGCACGCACAGCTTGAACACGCCAGCACCGACGAGCGCGTCGACGGCCTCGCGCGGCAGCCCGCGGTCGCGCTCGATCGCCTCGACGAGCGGCTGGATCACCTCGGCGGCCCCGCGTGCACGCTGAACGGCTTCCTGCTCCATGCGGGATGTGTAGCCGATCTGCGGCGCAACTACGCTACGCGATGTGCGATCGGCTTCGGATGTCCTACGCGACGCCCTGCGCCGCCTGAGGAGACGTCCGCTCATTCGCGGTTTCCGACGACGACGACACCGCGGACATCACCATTGGCGTCGCAGCGGTTCGCGGCCGCGGCACGAGCGTCGGCCAGGTCTTGCCGCTCGGCGGATCGATCAGCGTCGTGTGGTCGGCGTAGACGCGCGCCGTGCCGTAGAGCTGGCCGAGCGCGGTGCCGAGCGGCAGCGTCTGGTAGCGCTCGGGATAGCGCGCGAGGATCGCGTCGCGGATCGCGGCGCCGTGGCGCGTGCTCGCGGTCGGGAACAGGTGGTGCTCGGTGTGATAGCCGAAGTTCAGCGTGAGCCACTCGAGCGGGCGCGGCAGCGTGACGCTGAGCGAGTTGACGAGCGGATCGTTGACGTCGGTGAGCGGGCTCAGGTTGTGGTTCGTCATGATGAACGCCATGACGATCGTGTTCGCGACGACGAGCGGCAGCAGGTACACGAAGATGAACGGCACGAAGCCGACGGCGATCGCCACTGCCGCCCAGAAGGCCCAGCCGAGCGCAGACTCGGCGATCGCGCGGCGGTGGAGGTTCGGCGTCAGGAAGCCCCGCTTGCGCGCCGTGAACAGCATCTGCGTGCTCTGGCCGGTGTAGCCGAACAGCATGCTCGCGAAGCCGAGCAGCCGCTGACGACCGATCCCGAAGTGGTCCGCCATGATCCGCGCGGCACGCTGCGTCCGGTACTCCTCCATCGTCGGGTACATGTCCGGATCGACGCCCTGCTTGCCGGTGTGGTTGTGGTGGACGCGGTTGTGCCAGGCGACCCAGAGCTGCGGTGAGACCGTGAACGGCAGGAGCCCGATCCAGCCGATGACGCGGATCGCGAAGCGGCCGCGCACGACGCCGCCGTGCAAGGTCTCGTGGGCGAGGAACGTGACGCCCGAGAAGCAGATCCCGATCACGATCGACAGCACGGGCCACAGCGGCGCCGGCACCTGGCCGGTCGCGAGGGCCCAGGCGCAGCCGGCGATGATCGCCACATGGACCGGCAACCACAGCACGCGCGAGGTCGCCGGCGCGAAGACCGCATCGGGCAGCGTCGGCCGCAACTCCCGAGCATACGAAGCAACAGTCCGTAACTCCATGATTTCGGCAGTCGAGCATGGTTCCTCGCAGCCGGAAACAAGGAACGGTCGGTTTGACGAAACGATGACCGTCGACGCGGCGGCAGGAGGTCCCGCAGCGGTCTGACGTAGATAGACCAGCCGCGCTGGCTCGCGCGTTGAACCTGCATGCTCGCCCCCCGCGCCATCGTCGCCCTGCTCGTCGCCGCCCCGCTGGTCGCTGCCGCCGCCGGGTCGCAGGTCAACGTGAGCGGAACGTATGACAGCAACTGGGACAAGGTGCGGTTGACGCAGGATGGCGATCGCGTGCGCGGCACCTACGTGTGCTGCGGCGGCGGCACGATCGACGGCCGCATCATCGAAGGCCGGATCATCCGGTATCGCTGGCAGCAGCCGTCCGCATCGGGGCTCGGCGTGTGGAAGATCGAGCCCGGCGGCCAGCTCTCGGGGACGTGGGGCACCGCCAGCAGCGATCAAGATGGCGGCCGCTGGGATCTGGTGCTGAAACAGGGCGGCAACGGACAGATCGCGCAGTAGCGATCCCCGCTCTCGGCGCGGCACGCCGGTTGCCTCTTGCAGCGGCATGCGGATTCGATTCGACCGGGGAACGTTGGTGCTCGAGGCGGATGCGGGCGGCGAAGATCCCGCGCAGATTCCAGGAGCTGCGTGGGATGACGAGGTGCGCGCGTGGCGCGTGCCGGCGGAGGCGCATCGCGAGCTTGCCGTCCGGCTCGCGGACAGCGCTGTCCGGATCTCGGACGCGGTCGTGCCGCGGCGCATCGATGGCGGGTGGCAGCTGCCGGCGCTCCGCTGGTACCAGGAAGCTGCACTCGCGAGCTGGCACGCTGCCGGTTCACGCGGCGTCGTGGCGTTGCCGACCGGCTCGGGCAAGACGCTCGTCGCGCTCGCGGCGATCGCGCGCCTCGGCGTCGCGGCGCTCGTCCTGGTGCCGACGCGCGTGCTGCTCGATCAATGGGCACGCGCGCTCGCGGCGTGCTGGCCATATCCGATCGGCCGGCTCGGCGATGGCGACCACCGGGTCGCGCCGATCACGGTCGCGACGTATGCGAGCGCCACGATGTGGGCGCCGCGGATCGGCGATCAGTTCGGGCTCGTCGTGATCGACGAGGCGCATCACGTCGGGGCGTGGTGTCCCGCCGAGGTGCTCGAGATGCTCGTCGCGCCGGCACGCCTCGGGCTGACCGCGACGCCACCGCCGGAGCTCGGCGTGCTCGGACGTCGGGTCGGCCCGGTCGTGTACGCGCTCGGCATCGACGACCTCGCCGGTGATGCGCTCGCGCCGTACGTGCTCCACACCGTGCCGATCGAGCTGACGCGCGACGAGCGGCTGCGCTACCGCGAGCTGCGTGGGCGGTTCTCCGCGGTGTACTCCGAGCTGATCCGTGCGCTCGGCGGCGCGACCTGGTACGAGTTCGTGCGCGCCGCCTCACGCACCGTCGAGGGCCGGCGTGCGCTCGAGGCCTGGCGGGCCTACCGCGCGCTGCTCGGATATCCCGCCGGCAAGCGCGCGGCCTTGCGCGAGCTGCTGGCGCGCCACGCCGGCCAGCGCACGCTCGTGTTCACCGCGGACAACGCGACCGCGTACACGATCGCGCGCGAGCTCCTCGTGATGCCGGTGACCCACGAGATCGGCAAGCTCGAGCGCGCGGCCGTCCTCGAGCGGTTTCGCACCGGCGAGATCTCCGCGCTGGTGTCCTCGCAGGTCCTCGACGAGGGCCTCGACGTGCCCGATGCCGACGTCGCGATCATCGTCGGTGGCAGCGCGAGCGCGCGCCGCCAGGTCCAGCGGATCGGGCGCGTGCTGCGGCCTCGCGACGGCAAGCGCGCAGTGATCTACGAGCTCGCGGTCGGCGAGACCACCGAGGTCGAGTACGTGCGGCGGCGGCGCGCGGGCCTCGCAGACGCGCAGCTCGTGGCCGGAGGGTTCGCGTGATCGCCGCCCTGCAACCGGCGGCGAGTCGCCCGCCGACGGCTCCGATCACGAGCCTGCGGCTCTTTGGGCCGGAGGACGAGCCGTGGATCGACGAGCTGCTCGATCTCGTGGAGCAGTCGCTCGGCGAGCCGTGGCGGGTCCTGCTCGAGCGCATCGAGGACGCCGCGCTCCGGCGCTCTCCCACCCAGGTCGCGGCGATCCTCGGCGCGCTGCGGCGGGTCACCGGTGGTCGCGATGAACGCGCACGCGTCGCGCGCAAGCTGCGCGGCAAGGTGCTCGGCCATCCGGCGCTCGATCGCGACGCGCGGGATGCTCGGATCGCGTGTGCCGCCGCCGAGCTCGGGCTCGAGCCCGCCGATGTCGAGGGCCTGCTGTGGGCAGATCTCGCGCGCGAGCGGCCGGTGGTGCTGCCACGCGGTCGGCCGGCGGCCCGCACGCTGGTCGGCTTCGCGAACGTCGACCGGATCCAGCGCTGCATGCGGCGCGCGAGCTCGATCGAGCTACGGGTGTGGAGCGAGTCGACTGCCCTGGTTCGCACCGGTGCGCGCTGCGGCTTGATCGTGGTGGTCTCGCGTGCCGGCTCGCACGACGGCGATGGCCCGACCCTGCTCCAGGTGACCGGGCCACTCGCGCTGTTTCACGCGACGACGGTGTATGGCCGGGCGCTCGGTGCGCTGGTCCCGCTGCTCGCCGACCACGCGCGGTTCACGCTCGACATTCACGGTGACTTTCCCGGCGGGCCGCGCACGCTGCGGGTCGAGCCACCCGTGCTGCTGCCGCCGGTGCCGCTGCCGCGGAGCAAGTCACCCAGCCTCATCGAGCGCCTCGCGCGCGATCTCGAACGCGCCGGTTGCGGCGTCGAGCGCGAGCCGCCACCGATCGCGTGCGGCGCGCACGTGCTCTATCCGGACGCCGCCGTGGTCCACCGCGGCGTGCGCATGCTTGTCGAGGTCATCGGGTTCTCGACCCACGCGTACCTCGCCGAGAAGCGCGCGCGCTATGCCGCGGTCGGCCAGCCGGTCGTGCTCTGCGTCGACAGCACCCGTGCCGCGCCGAGCAGCGCATCCGACGGCGGGGCCAAGGGTAAGAACGAGGTCACGAGCGCCGTGCTGAGGTTCTGCCGGCGAATCGATGCCGCGGCGCTGATGACGATGATCGAAGGACTGCCGGGCCAGGACTGTTCGTAGGTGATCATGCCAGCTCACGATCCATGGCAACACGACCTCGTGGTCACGCGCGTCCGCACGATGGCCCACGTGGGCCAAGCCGACGGTGGAAGGTCAGCGGTATCGTCGCGATCATGGCAAGTAGCTACAAGTTTCGCGGTTCGGATGCGGCGCGCGCGAGAGCGTTGTCACGGACACCGCGGCGGCCGAAGTTCGGCCTTGGCGAGGTCGTGATCGACGCGCATGGCGACATCGGCGCGATCGACGCGATCTACGCCGATCTGCAGGCGGTCGAGGATGCCGGTGTGATCGACGACGTCGGAGAGTGGCGCCGCGAGCTCGAGAGCAGACCCAGGACCCCAGCGCGTGGGATCTGGTATGGACTGGTATATGGCCACGGCGCGAGGGTTGCCGGCGAGCTCGATCTGCGTCGCGCGCCCGCGGGTGCGGCATCGCGACCGGCATGATCAGCCGACGTGATGTATGAGCCGAGACCTCACCATCATGGAGGCCTCCCTTGAAGAGGTACCCGCCGCACTCCGCTCGGTGAGGGACGAGGCGCCTCCGGCAACCGCGAACCCGCCGGCGCCCGCTCCGTGTGCGCACTGGCTGCCCGGGCAGCGCGAGGCCTGGCACGCCGAGTTGCCTGCGCCCGCCTGGGACGAAGCAGCAGCCACGCTCGGCCTCTCCGATGCGGCGAAGCGCTATGTGCTCGACGGCGTGGGAGACGCAGCGAGCGCGGCGGCCGGCATCGAACGGCCGCGTGGCCCGCGCATCGGAGTCTGGCGATCGAAGCCGTGGCTGGATTTGGTGCTGGGATATGGGCCAGCTGCGATCTCGCGGCTGTTTGGAATCGGCGGCGGTAGCTGGCGAACGACGCCCGAGGCGCTGCGCGGGTTCGTGGCGGCGCACGAGCTCGAGGTCGCGCGCATCGTGCGGGCTTTCCCACCCTCGCTCGTCGACGATCTGCTGTCGGCGCTCTCGCCCATCGCGGACATCCGCATCGCCGAGCTCGCGGCGCACCGGCTGCTCCAGGTCGGCGCAGGCGTGAAGCTGGGGGAGGCCGCGCTCGGATGGCTCCTCGCGAATCCCGAACACGCCGCGTGGGCACTGACTGCGTCCGCGCTGAACGAGGAAGGCGGCGGTGGCAAGGCGAAGGCCGCCAGGCTCGGGCTCCACGAGCTCGCGACACGCGGACACCGCGCCGCCATCGAGGAGGCCGCGCGCGAGTTCGGCGTCGATCCCGAGCTGTTGCTCGTGGTGCGTGAAACCAAGGAGCTCCCGCGCTTCTGGCAACCGGACCGGATCGCGGGGCCTGTCCTCGTGAATGGCAAGCGACTGCCGACGGCTTCCCTGGAGGCGTTCGTGCGGCTGCACGCTTCACGCGACGTCCGCGCCGCCGAGCAGCTGACCGAGCTCGTGCCCGCGTTCACTCGCGAGTCGCTCGAGCGCTTCGCGATGGAGATCTTCGATGCGGCGATCTGGCGCCCGAAGTCGCGGACCACCGAGCTCTGGCCGGAGGTTCTCGGGCGCTACGGCGGCGACGCAGCCGTGGAAGCGCTCGCCGGTAAGCTCGTGAGCGAGTGGGCCGAGGACGAGACGCTGCTGAAGACGAGCTGCACGGTGCTACAGGAGATCGGCACCCCGCGCGCGATCCTCGAGCTCGCGCAGCTCGCCGACAAGCGCCGCGCTCACGAGGGCATGAACCCTGCGCAGGATGCCGCGGAGGCTGCGCTCACGACCATGGCGCGTGACCGCGGGACGACTCCACGCGCGCTCGTCGGCAAGGCGGTGGCGGCCGTGGGTCGAGGCGTGACACGGACTCGCACGCTGTCGTTCGGGCCCCGCGCGTTCCGGGCCGAGCTGGACAGCCGCCTCTCGCTGGTGCTCGTCGACGACGAAGGCGCGCACATCGAGCAGCTGCCGAGACCACGGAAGTCAGATGACGAGGCGGCGGTCCTCGTGGCGAAGCAGCAGCTCCAGCAGCTCCGCGCAGAGGTCCGGTTCGTGGGCCCGGTGGCGCTCGCGCTCCTCGAGGATGATCTGGTTCAGGGACGCCAGTGGCGCATCGAGACGCTCGAGACGTGGCTCCGGGTGGACGAGGTGTTTCGGCACCTCGCGCGGCACCTGGTCTGGGGACTGTGGAGCGGGGCCGGCGAGCTCGTCTCGCCTGCGCTGATCGAGACGGACAAGCTTCGGCCCATCGATGACCGTGGGCTCGGAGCCGACCGCGTGGGTCTGCTCCATCCGGTCGAGCTGACTGACGACACGCTGTCACGACTGCGAGAGATCGCGGCAAGGGCTGGCTTGCAGCCGCCGTTCGCGCAGCTCGCACGGGAGGTCTTCCGACCGTCGCCCGAGGAGCTGCAGGCCGGCGCCGTCACGCGGATCGCCGGCGCTCGGCTGAGGCTCCGGCGGCCTCTGCTGCGCGGCTGGCGACAAGGTCCGGTCGACGAAGAGAGCGCACACATGTACTCGATCGAGCGCCGCTTCGACGGCGGCGTGACCGCCGAGCTCGTTCACTCCGGCATCGACTGCGGCGACGCGCCACCGAGCTCGGTGAAGCTGGAGGTGCTTCGCTTCCGTGGCGCGGCCGGTCTGCTCGCGCTCTCCGAGGTCCCTGCCCGATGCCTGAGCGAAGCAGTCCGTGACGCCTCGGAGATCGCGTCCGGCGGGTGACCGTCGCGTCGAGAGCGCGACGTCCCGCCAGGTCAACTGGTCGTGATGTCGCCGACGCTTCGGGTCAGCCATGAAACGACGTCACCGTGCTCGATGACCTCGTCCGTGTTGATCTCCCAGAGCTTCGTCGTGCCGGTCGAGTTCTCGAGCGTCACGATGTTGTCGCCATTGAGGCCGTAGTGCTTGCCCTGCTCGAGCAACGTGCGTGCGCTTTCGGGATAGTCATCGAGGCGGATCCGGACGTCCTTCGGATCGCGGCCGAAATCTTCGAGAGGATCCTCCTCGTCGTCGACGAGCACCTGGCATCGGAGCGAGCCGGTGATGAACTTGCCGACGAGAGTGACGTCGAGGCGCTCGCGGACACGCTCGTCGAGAGCTGGACGCATGAGGTCGACGCACGAGAGGAAGTAGCCAAATGGCCCCTTCCCTGTCGGATCGATCGTGGCCGCTTTGTCGGTGAAAGCGGCCACGCCGATGCGCTCCGCGATCGCCGTGCTGACCGACAGCACGGTCGACAGAGGCTCGGGCAGCTCGGGCGCTTGCAAGCCGTCGATGACCCCTTGCTGCTCGAGCGCTTCGATCACCTTCGAGAGCTCCGCGATCCTGTGTTCGAAGCTGGCGATATAGCCCGTGCGCCCGGGCGTGGCCTCGGGCGCGGCGCGATACAGCGCGCAGTACATCTCACATTTGCTGCGCACGGCGCGCGCGACGAACAGCGGCGTCGCAGCTGTCGGCAGAAGCACGGTGTTCGAGATGCCGCCGGGCGGCGCCGCGAGGCGAAGCTCCCAGGACACCGCCTTGGGCAGCTGCGGTACCTTGACGATTGCACGGTACCGGATCCGGTCAAACAGCTCCGCGTCCCCACATGCCGCTGCCGCGTGAACAGGAGACATCCCGTCGAGTCCGACGCCATCGACTGGCATCAGCTCGAGCAGCTCTCCGAGCCACGCGAGCTCGTTGGGGCTGCGGGGATTGCTCGGCAACCTCGCAAGAAACGTGCACCACGCATTCGCCTTGCATGTCTCGCTCACCTTATCGAGAAGCAACCGCACGCCAACGCGCGAGCGCCGATAGACGGCTGCATCGAGCACTACCTCGGCGCGTCCGTTGTAGGAATCGCACACCGCCGTCGGGTCTGCGCCTGCGCTCAACAGCAACTGCAGCATCCGTTCGAACGCGGGATCGTCCTGGTCCTCGGCCTCGAACGCACTCGCGAGCGCTCCCTTCGACGACGATCCCGGAGTCCGTGGCGGGATCACGTTTGGATCGACGCAGATCGCGAGCAGCGCTTCCACGAGATCGACGAGCCCGTTGCGCGCAGCAAGCTCGAGCGTGCCTAGCTCCTCGGCGACGCTCTTGAGCGACGCTCCCGACTCGTTCACGAACGTCACCATCTCCGCCTCGACCTGCGCGATCCGCGGCCTGCGCAGGCGCCGGCCAAATGCGAGGAGTGCCTCGCGGCGATCGGTCGCTACCGGTGCCGTCTTCTTGGTCTTGGTGCTCTTCGGCTTCTTCTCGCTCATCGTCCTGGTAGAGCTATCAAAAAAGCGCCGGCCGCACACAATCGATCGTGAATCGCGCCTATGCCACGACCGACGCGTGGTTAGCCGCCGTGGTCAGCCGCCGTGGTCAGCCGCCGGCGGTGCCAATCGCGAGGCGGGTCAAGCCGACCTGCTTCGCGCGCTCCATCAAGTTGACGACGCGGCCGTGGGCGACGCCCTTGTCGGCCTTGAGCACGACCTGGGTGTTCTTGTCGCGCGCGAACGCGGCGCGGAACACGTTGTCGACGGTCGCATCGGGCATCGCCTTGCCGCCGATGACGATGTCGCCGGAGATCGGGATCTCGAGGACGAGCGACGCCTTCGACGGATCGATCTCCTGGGCCTGCCCCGACGGCAGGTTGATCTTGATGCCGGAGCGCTGCGCGACCTCCTCCGTCTCCGCCTTCTTCTGCTCCTGCTTCTTCTCTTCCTGGCGTTCGACCTGCACGGCGAGTGCGCTCACCATGAAGATGATCACCATCACCAGGAAGACGTCGGTGAGCGGGGTGATGTTGATCTCGGCGAAGATCGAGTCCGTGCCCTCGTCGCCGACGTCGTCGGCTACGTCAGGCTGCTTCCCGATCGCCATCGTCGTCACCCTTCGTGCGCTTGGTTTCCTTGCGATCGGTGGACTCGGTGCGCGTCGGCTTGTCGCTGTCGTCCTCGCGCTTCACCTTGCGGCTCGGCTGCGAATCGCCAGGCGTGTCGAGCAGGAGCTCGAGGAACTCGTCGGTCAAGAGCTTCAGCTCGGTCGCGATCCGGTTCGCGCGCTGGCTGAAGAAGTTGAACAGGATCACGGCCTCGACGGCCACGAGGATACCGGCGGCGGTGACGATCAGCGCCTCGGAGATCGGGCCGGACACCATGTTGAACTTGACGGTGTCGTCACCCTTGAAGCCACCCATAGCCTCGATGATGCCGACGACGGTGCCGAACAGACCGACGAACGGCGCGGTCGCGCCGATCGTGCCGAGCATCCACAGCCGGGCGCGGAGGTCCTGGTTGACGCGCAGCCGCTCGCGGTGGACGGCGGTCGCGACGTGCTCGGGCTTGGCACGGCCGAGCCGCTCGTAGCCGACGAGGAAGACGTCAGCGATCGGCGATGGCGAGCGCTCGCATGCCGAGCGACCCTCCTCGATGGCACCGCGACCGAGGCACCGCCGCACCGCGTCGCCGAGGTTGCGGGCGCGGGTAACGAACTTCCACTGCGCGATTCCTCGTTCGATGGCGACCGCCAGCGCGATCACGGAGAACGCGACGACGATCCACATCGCCCCGCCGCCGTGGCTCATCAAGTCCCAGATCGACTCTTCCATGGGCTAATTCCTTGATAGCACAGCAGGGCACGAGAGGGTCGTTAGCCCGTCTTTGCAACTACCTGGCAACTACGGGGCAACTACGGGGCAAACGGGGCCCGGTATCCCCCGCCGTCGAAGTCGACAAATACAGGCGTCGTAAAGGCAGCTGCCGGTACGCCTTTTCCCGTCAGCGCGGTGCGGATCGTCGCGAAGTCGCCGCTCATGATCGCCGGTCGCGTGGTGGCGTTGATCGCGTTGTTCGGGAGGATCGGGAAGATCGCGCGATCACCACGTACGCGGAACACGAGCCAGGCGTCGCTCCCGGTCGCTCCCGCACGGGTCACGATGTCCTGCGCGTCGAGCGTCACCGTGACCGTCGCCTGGTAGCGCCGCACGTTGCCCGGGCCTGCGATCGTCGCGAGGGTCACCGTCATCGCCTGCGCGGGCATCGGCGCGGCTGCGCACGGATCCTTCGGATCGAGCGTACCGAGGTTGCGACTCGTCCAGCAGCCGAGCGGCGCGAGCGTCGTGATGTCATCCCGGCCGACCGGGTCGGGCGTCGAGTTCGCGAACACCTCGAGGGTGTCGAACTCGGCCCAGTCGGGCGAGGTCATCGCAACCGTGATCGTGATCGCCTGGCCGGTGGGAATCGGGAACACGCGGCCGAGCGCGGGCTGGCCACCGACCTTGACGTCGATCATCGGGCCGTTGGTCACGACGATGTCGCGCGGCGTGCTGTTCGCGCCGGTCTGGGTCGCGAGCGCCGCGTCGACCGCAGCACCGCTCGCGAGCGCGGCCGGCGAATCGTCCGGAACTCGAACATACGTGCGCGGCATGCCGACGGGGTCGGAGGTGCTCGTGTGGGTGTCGCTGTTACCGGTCGGGGTCACGAACAGGCCGAGCGACAGCATGCTGATCCAGTCGCGCATCACCCGATCGAGCGACTTGTTCTCGCGGAGTCCGTCGGTGTTGGTGTCGACGATCGTGAAGCCGTTCCACACCTCGAGGCCGTTGAACTGATCGCTCCACAGTGACTCGCCCGGCAACCGCAGCCAGTCGTTGGGCACGCTCGAGTCCTCGTAGTCACCATAGATCGTGCGCGCGGCGTAGTCGTACTTGACGTTCGCTCGCGAGAACGCGGCCTGGAACTCGGTGAAGCCGCTGCCCCGCGGATGGTTGACCTGGACGATCTGTCCGCCCCGCGCGCGCATCGCGTCGTAGACCTCGGCCGGGGTCATCGCGAAGCCGGCGCCCGCACCGCGTGCCCAGTCGATCGCGCCGTGGTTCGCGGAGGTGGTGTCGGGGATGATCGGCCAGGTGTTGAAGTGGCCGTAGGCGAACGGCGTGACCTCGATGCCGGGGATCGCGCGCACGAGGTCGGCGAGCTGCATGCTCTCGACCATCGGCTGCAGATCCGACACGTAGTCGTGGTCGGTCACCGCGAACATCTCGAGGCCGGCGGACACCGCGGACCGGATGCGCTCCTCGGACAGCACGTTCGAGTCCGGCGACCCGACCTGGTGCACGTGCCAGTCGCTGCCGATGTAGCCAATCGCCGGGTTGACGTGGCGAATCCGGAACGTCAGCGAGCCCGACGCGGTCACCGGCTGCGAGTCGATCGACCACTCGGTGCCGCGCGACGCGTAGATCCGGTAGGTGCCACCCGCGGGCAGCACGAGCGCCGGGTCGACGCCATCGCCGACATCGACGGTGGTGCCGCGGATCGCGTGCATGCTCGCGACGACGCCATCCGCGCGATCGTAGGTCTCGAACACGCGTTGATCGGGGAACGACGGATGATCGCCGACGACGAGCAGCCGTCCCGGGATCGGCGCGTCGGTTGCGGCATCCAAAATCTGGTAGTCGACTTTGATCGGGGACGGCACGGTGAAGGAGACGGTGTCCGCGACCGGCGCGGCAGCTGACCGTCCGACGTTCTTGACCTCGGCCCGCAGCAAGAGGTTGCCCGCGGTCGTCGGGACCTTGCCGCTGAACGTGCCATCGGCGGCGACGTCCATGTACGAGAGAATCTTGTCGTCGGGCTGGCCATCGCCGTCGTTGTCGGTGATTTCTGGATCGAGCTGACCGTTGCCGTTGCCATCGAGGAACACGCCGACCCGCGCGCCGGCGGCCGGGCCTCCGGCGGAGAAGTCGACGCGCCCCGAGACGGCCTGCAGCTCCTCGCCGCGCCGGAACACCTCGTCGACATCCGCGCCGTCCCGGCCGACCACGAGGTCGTAGCTCTGCAGGAAGCCTTTGCCGGCCGGCATCCGCAGGAAGTACTTGTCCTTCTGCAGGATATCGAGCAGCGACTCGTTGCCGTCGAGCAAGATCGAGACGCCCGCGATCAGCGCCTGGGTGTGCACGGTCGGCGTCGGGTGTCGCGGGATCACGCCGTACGCGACGCCCGGGCCCTGATAGATCACGTAGTCGATCGGCTGTGGCGTGCCGAGCGTCGCGATCGCCGAGATGTCGGCGCGCTCGAAGCCGCGCGCGTTTGTCCACGCCTCGGTGTGGCCGCCGGTGTCGGCGAGCGTGCCGAGCGGTCCGTCGATCGCGTGGTCGCTGCCGTTGAAGAGCGAGTGGTGTACCTCGAGCGTCGTCGAGCCCGGCGCGAGCACGTAGGTCGTCGCGCAATCGACGCCATCCTCGATGTCCGGATCGACCGCCTCGTCGACGCGCAGCACGCCGATGCCCTTGAGGTTCAGGAAGTCGTCGTTGCCGGTCTTGCCGATCGAGCGCAGCACCGCGGCGCCGCCCTTGGAACCATCGCGGACGATCTCGATCCGCGTCGGCTCGCAGGTCCGCCCGAGCAGGTAGATCAGGCCGAGCTCGCCGAAGTGATCGTCGACGACCTGGGTCCCGCCCTCGGTCAGCACGGCATCGACGACGTTGCCGCCCTGCGGGATCACGCCGATCACGCGCGTCGGAGCCTGGACGATGAACGTCACCCGATCGTTCTTGATGTAGAAGTCGCCGACCAGGCCGCTCACCGCGGGGCCACCGACGAGCTGCGCGGGATCGCTGACCTCGCCGGCGAACACCTCTTGCGCACCACCGGTCGGCGGCAGCTCGGGGTAGTAGTCGGACAGTCCGCTGTCGTCACCGCAGGCAGCGGTCAACAGCACGCACGCGAGGACACCGGGGCGCAAAACCATGTCCCGATGGTAGTCGAAGCCGCCGTGCCGCTGAACGATCTCGTCGAAGTGTGCGGAACCGCGCACCTTGCCGTGGCGAGGGAAACTTGCTCCTATCCGCCGCATGATTCGGATGGTGAAGTGCGTGAAGCTCAACGAGACCCTGGCCGGTCTGCCTTACAAGCCGTTCAACGACGCGCTCGGGCTGCGGATCTACGAGACCGTCTCGGCCGACGCGTGGAAGCTGTGGATCGAGCACTCGAAGAAGATCGTGAACGAATACCGGCTCGATCTGACCCAGAAGAAGTCCCACGACGTCCTCAAGGAGCAGTGCGAGGCGTTCCTGTTCGGCGACGGCGGCACGCTGCCGACCGAGTACGTGCCCGAGAAACACTCGCACTGAGCGACCGGCGGTGATCGCGGGCCATCATGCCCTCGGGCATCACCTGCCAGCCCTGGCCGCGCGCATTCCATGGGTGCCGCTCGGCGAGTGGCCCACACCGATCCGGCCAGTCAAAATCGCCGGCGAGACGATCTGGGTCAAGGACGAGGGCGCGTCGAGCCCGCTCTACGGCGGCAACAAGATCCGCTGCCTCGAGATGTGGTTCGGTCACGCGCGCGAGCGCGGTGCTCGCAAGATCTGGGCGATCGGCGCGTACGGCTCGAACCACGCGATCGCGACCGCGTTGCACGCACCGCGCGCCGGGCTCGAGGCCGCGGCGATCGTGTTCCCGCAGCCGACCAGCGAGTGGGCCGTCGAGAACTGCGCGGCGCTGCTCGCGACGGGGTGCGAGATCGTGCGGGTCGCGAATATCGCCCTGATGCCGCTGGTCGCGCTGCGGATCGCGCGGCGCGAGCGCGACGCGGTGATGATGTCACCGGGTGGCGCGACGCCGATCGGGACGCCCGGCGCGGTATCCGGCGTGTTCGAGCTCGCCGATCAGATCGCGGCCGGCGAGCTACCACCTCCGCGGCGCATCGTCGTCGGGGTCGGCAGCGCGTGCACGATCGCGGGGCTCGTCGCCGGGCTCACCCTCGCGCATGCCGTCGGCGTGTGGCGGTGGCCAGTGCCGCGCGTGCACGGCGTGCGAG
>JACCTC010000459.1 GCA_013812655.1 Deltaproteobacteria bacterium
CGCACAGGTCGCGCGCGGCTTCATCGTGCGGTTCGTGCTGGTCGGCGTGATCGCCGCGCTCGCGGCCGCCTTCGTCGTGCTGCTGGTCTCGCGGGCCGAGCGCCTCGCGCGCGAGCGCAGCCAGTTCGCCGCCGCCGCCGCGCACGAGCTGCGCACGCCGCTCGCCGGCTTGCAGCTCTACGGCGACATGCTCGCCGACGGGCTCGGCGATCCCGCGAAGCTCCGCGACTACGCGCGGCGAATGTCCGAGGAGGCCTCGCGGCTCGGCCGCGTCGTGTCGAACGTCCTCGGATTCTCGCAGCTCGAGCGCGGCAACCTCAGCGTCGATGCCAAGCCGGGCCCACTCGGCGAGGTGCTGTGCGAGCTCGCCGAGCGCTCGCAACCGGCCCTCGATCGCGCCGGCGCCACGCTGGCCCTCGATGTCACGCCCGATCTCGCGGCCCGCTTCGATCGCGATGCGCTCGCCCGCATCGTCGGCAACCTGCTCGACAACGCCGAGAAGTACAGTCGCGGTGCCGACGACCGCACCATCGAGCTCGCCGCGCGCGTCGTCGGCGATGCGGTCGAGGTCTCGGTGTCCGATCACGGACCAGGCGTCGCTACCGGGGCGCGGACCCGGCTGTTTCGGCCGTTCTCGCGCGGTGTGACCAGCGATGGCCCCGCTGGCCTCGGGCTCGGCCTCGCGCTGTCGCGATCACTTGCAGAGGCGATGGGCGGCGAGCTCGAGCACCGCCCTGCGCCCAGCGGTGGCGCGACGTTCGTGCTGAAGCTTGCGAAGTCCTAGTCCCGTGTTCTCGCGCGAGCTCGTCCGAGCTTCGTGTCGCCGAGCTTTCGCATCCACGCCGAGATCTTTCTGGTCGAGCTCGACTCGGTGGTCATCGCGCTGACGATCACGCGCGGAACGCGTCTTTCCACGCGCGGATCGCGCCGAACACGCTGATCGCGTCGCCGGAGACACCGCGGTTCATCGCCGCGATCACGACGTCGGGTGCGGTGCTGCGGAGAAATGGATTGGTCGCGCGCTCGAGCGCGATCGTCGATGGCGTCGAGGCCGTTCCGGCAGCTTGGACCAGCGCCTCGGCACGCGCCGCGACGTCGACGTTGTCGGGCTCGACGGCGGCCGCGAACGCGAGGTTCGACGCGGTGTACTCGTGGCCGAAGTACACGCGGGTCTCCGGCGGTAGCGCCGCGAGTTTCGCGAGCGAGGCGTGCATCGTCGCGGCATCGCCCTCGAACAGCCGGCCGCAGCCTGCGCCGAACAGCGTGTCACCCGTGAACACCGCATCGTCGACGACGTAGCTGATCGCGCCGCGGGTGTGCCCGGGGTTATGAATCGCGCGCGCGCGCAGCGTCCCGAGCGTGACCTCGCCACCGTCCTCGAGCTGTCTGGTCGCCGCCGGCACCTTCGCCGCGTCGTGCGTGCCGATCACGAAGTCGATCCCGGGCCGCGCCGCCATCAGCTCGGCCGCGCCACCGACGTGGTCCGCGTGGTGATGCGTCGCCCAGATCGCAGCAAGCGTGACGCCCTCGCGGGCGAGCGCGGCCTCGACGGGGGCCGCTTCGCCCGGATCGACGACCGCCGCGGTCGTGCCGTCGATGACGAGGTAGGCGAAGTTGTCCTTGAGGCACGGGATGGTCACGACGCGCATGCGGGGAACGTACGCCCTCGGTCGCGCGAGATCGACCGTTCGGTTATCGTGCGCGCATGACGATGCAGGCGATCGTCCTTCGCGAGCACGGCGGCCCCGACGTGCTGCGCTCCGAGGCGCTCCCGGTCCCGGAGCCGGGGCCAGGCGAGGTCCGCGTGCGGATTCGCGCGGTGGCGCTCAACCACCTCGATCTGTGGGTTCGCAAGGGCGGCCCGGCGTTTCACCTCGAGTACCCGCATCGCCTGGGCTCGGACATCGCGGGTGTCGTCGACGCGGTCGGCCCTGGCTCGGCGACGCAGGTCGGCAGCAAGGTCGTCGTCCAGCCCGGCCTGTCGTGCGCGCGGTGCGCCGCGTGCCTCGGGGGTCACGACAACCTCTGCCGGTTCTACAGGATCCTCGGCGAGAACACGCAGGGCGGCTACGCCGAGGCGATCGTGGTGCCCGAGCAGAACCTCGCGCCGTATCCCGAGCGTCTCGACTTCGCGCACGCGGCCGCATCGATCCTGCCGTTCCTCACGGCGTGGCAGATGGTCGTCCACAAGGCGCGCGTCGCGCCGGGCGAGGACGTGCTCGTACAGGGAGCAGGATCCGGCATCGGGGTCGCGGCGATCCAGATCGCGAAGCTGTTCGGCGCACGCGTGATCGCGACGGCGGGCACCGATGCCAAGCTCGCCCGCGCGAAGGCGCTCGGTGCCGACGAGGTCATCAACTACACGACCACCGATTTCGCGGCGGCGTGCCGCACGCTGACCGGCAAGCGCGGGGTCGATGCGGTGATCGAGCACGTTGGTGGTGAGGTGTTCGTCGCGAGCATCAAGGCCGTGCGCAATGGCGGCCGCATCGTCACCTGCGGCGCGACCGCGGGCTTTCATCCCGCGATCGACCTGCGCCACATCTTCTTCCGGCAGATCGAGGTGCTGGGGTCGACGATGGGGAGCAAGGCCGATCTGCTCGCGGTGCTCGGGCACGTCGCCGCGGGGCGCCTCGAGCCGGTGATCCACGAGGTCCTGCCGCTGGCCGAGGCGGCGCGTGCGCATCGCATCCTCGAGGACCGGGCCGCGTTCGGCCGGGTCGTGCTCGCGGTCGGGGAGTGAGGGCTCCCTGCCTCGTGACTGTGACGATCTCACGCCGGCGGTCGCCCGGTATTTCGGTTCGGACATGGGTCCGCTTATGATTTTCCAATGGGAGTGACCCGACGACTCGCGGGATGGGCGGTCGCATGCATGCTGGCCGGAGGTCCGGGGGCCGCGATTGCCGACGGGCTCGATGCCGAACGCTTCGTGCCGGCGATCAGCGCCGAGGGTGGCTTTGTCCAGGAGCATCCGGCCGTGCCGCTTCATCTCGGGTGGAGCCTCGGCCTGTTCGTGAACGTCGCCGACGATCCGGTGGTCGAGCGCAACAGCGCGGGCGATGTCGTGCGGCGGCCGCTCGATACCGCGGGCTCCGCCGATCTCGTCGGCTCGCTCGGCCTGTACGGGCGGCTCGAGCTCGGCCTCCACGTCCCGGTGCGGTTCCTCTACGAGGGCGATGCGGTCTCGGCCGGCGGTACGACGCTGTCGGCGAGCGCGGGGCTCGGCGATCTGCGGTTCGTGCCGAAGGTCGTCGCGCTGCGCAGCGGCAACCTCGATCGCCACTTCCTGCTCGGCTTCGCGCTCCCCGTCAGCTTCCCGACCGGCGACGAGACGGCGTTTCGCGGTTCCGGTGGCGTCACCGTCGAGCCGCGGCTGCTGTTCGCGGCACACCTCGGCCGGATCGGCCTCGGCTTCGACGTCGGTTACAAGTGGCGCGCCGAGCATCCGGCGACCTTGCCGTACGGCGACGAGCTCCGGCTCGGACCGTGGGCGACGTACAGCGCGACCGACGCGCTGACACTGCGGCTCGAGGCGTACGGCGGCAAGCAGCTCGGTGCGGAGGTCGATGGCGCGGACTTCCCGTTCGAGGTCCTCGTCGGCGCGGATTACCGGATCGGCGACATCGCGATCTACGGCGGCGCCGCGCTCGGCGTCACCGACGGCGTCGGCGATCCGGACGTCCGTGGCGTGGTCGGCGTGCGGTTCCGCAAGGGCACCCCACCGCAGCGTGGCTACCGCGACAGCGACGGCGATGGCGTCGTCGACAACGACGATGACTGCCCCGCCGACGCCGAGGACAAGGACGGCTTTCACGACGACGACGGCTGCCCCGAGGCCGACAATGACAAGGACGGCATCCTCGACGGTGACGACGAATGTCCCGAGCTCTCGGGCGATCCAGACCGCCGGGGCTGCCCGCGCCGCACGTTCGTGACGATCGAGGACGGCAAGATGGTGATCATCGGCAAGGTCCAGTTCCGCAGCGGCTCGGCGGACATCGATCCGACGAGCGAGCCGCTGCTCGATCAGATCGGCCAGGCGCTCGACGCGAATACGCAGGTGACGAAGCTGCGCATCGAGGGTCACACCGACAACGTCGGCGACGACTCGCTGAACCAGAGGCTCAGCCAGCAGCGCGCCGAGGCGGTCAAGACCGCGCTCGTCAAGCGCGGCGTCGCGGCCGGCCGGCTCGAGACCAACGGCATCGGCGAGGCGCGGCCGGTCGCACCGAACGACACCGCCGGTGGCCGCCAGAAGAATCGACGCGTCGAGTTCCTCATCGTCGGAGGTAGCCAATGAAGCGCATCGGATCGCTCGCCGTGACGGTCTTCACGATCTTCGGTCCAGGCTTCGGCCTGCTCGCCATGCCGGGTACGGCCCACGCCCAGGTGTTCCCCGCCGATGCCGAGTGGGTGACGCTGCTCTGCGAGGGCGCCCCGATGACGGACCTCTACGCCGACGAGAACGGCGCGAACGCCGAGCGCGACATCGTCGGTGACGTCGCGGCGCCCGCCGGGATGCGCTCTGCCGACGCCAGCTTCCTCTACATGCGCGTTCGGCTCGATCAGGATCCGGCGCCTGGCGGGGCACTGCGGCCGTTCTCGTGGGGGCTCGAGATCGATCTCGACGGCAACCTCACGACCTACGAGATCCTGATCCTGGTCGACGGCATCGGCGGCGGCAGCGGCAACGTGACGCTCTATCGCAACACGACGACGACGCTGCCGAACGATCCAAACGATCCAGCGGATTCGCCGGCGGTCGCGACGTATTCGTTCACCACGCACGCGCGCTCGATCGTCGCGGCGGGCTCGTCGTACGGCGGCGATCCCGATCACTTCCTCGAGTTCGCGGTGCCGTGGAGTGACCTCGTGCCGCTCGGGCTCGATCGCGACACCAAGATCTTCGTGTGGGCGGCGTCGTCGAGCACGAGCGCGAGCCTCAACGGCGACTTCGCGTGCCACGACGGGATGACCGGCGATCCCGACCTCGATGACATCGTGTCCGATCCGACCACCGGCGATCCTGTCGTCGACACAGACGGCGATGGCTTCACCGATGCCGAGGAGCTCGAGGGCGGGAGTGACCCGAACGATCCGAACAGCGTGCCGTCGAGTCGCCTCGAGGGAGGCGGCGGCTGCGCGGTCGGTGGCGATGGCGCACTCGGCTTCGCGCTGGCATCGCTGGTCGCGGCGCTCGCGATCCGGCGCCGGCGCGGCCGCTGAAAGCACGCGGCGTCGCGATCTGCATCGCGGGTTCGGCCGTACCATGCGCGGTGATGACCCAGCCGCAACCAGAAGAGACCGCGAGGCCGGCGAGCTTGCGGCAGCCGCCCGGGTCGACGGGGATCCCGTACATCGGTGAGGCGCTGCACTTCCTCGAGGATCCGTTCGCGTTCACGCTGTCGCGAACGCGCAAGCACGGCAACGTGTGGAAGACCAAGATCCTCGGCGACACCGTGGTGTTCTTCGCGGGCCCGCAGGCGTTCTCGTTCTTCATGAACCCCGACCACTTCACCCGGCAGAACGCCTCGCCGCGGTTCATGCAGGAGCTCCTGCATCCAGATGCGGTACCGTTCCTCGATGGCGATCGCCATCGCACGCGCAAGCGCCTGCTGATGGCGGCGTTCACCGAGCCGGCGCTCGCGAGCTACCTGCCGGGCATCTTCAAGATCGTGCAGCGCTTCGTCGACCGGTGGTGCGTTGCGGCGCCGCAGCCGATCGCGAGCGATCTCTCGCAGCTCGGCTTCGACGTGGCCGACTTCCTGTTCGCGGCGAGTGATCCGGGCACGAGCAACCTCGAGGGTGCGGCGGACTTCGCGGTGATGAACAAGGGCGCGTTCGCGGCGCCGATCAACCTGCCGTTCATGGCGTACGGCAAGGCGATCCGTGCACGCGACCGGCTCCGCAAGTACATCAAGGAACGCGTGGCCACGCAGGATGGCGCCGGCACTGCCCTCGGCGTGCTCAAGGCGGCGCGAGGCCCTGCTGGCGAGCAACTGTCTGCTGCGGAGCTCGAGATCGAGATCTTGCACTTCTTCTTCGCAGCCCACGGCGGGCTGACCGCCGCGATCGCGTGGCTCCTCGTCGTGCTCGGCCAGCAACTCGAGCTCGCGGTCCGGCTGCGCGCCGAGGCGGATCATGTGTTCGGCGCCGACGCCGCGCCGACCTTCGCGCAGGTCCAGCAGCTCGCACAGGCGCGTGCGGTCTCGCGCGAGGTACTGCGTGCGTATCCGATCGCCCCCAGCACGTTCATCGGCGTCGCCAGGCGAGATCTCGAGCACGACGGCTACGCGATCCGGGCCGGCTGGAAGGGCGCCGGCGCGATCTGGGCGACCCTGCAGGACGGCACGACGTTTCGCGATCCGACGCAGTTTCGCGGGGACCGGCTCGGCGATGCGGCGTTCGGCGCGCTACCGACGAACGCCTACGTGCCGCAGGGTGGCGGGCCGATGGAGGGTCACCGCTGCCCCGGCGAGACGTTGCTCCAGCTCGTCATGCCGGCCTTTCTCGGCTGGTTCGTGCGGCGTTACGACGTCGTGTTCCCGGCGCAGGATGTGACGCCCGGCGGCGGCGGCCTCGGGCCGTTGCCGCGCGATGGCGTGCGGCTCGCGGTCCAGCGCCGCGGGCCCAGCTGATCAGCGCGTCGACTCGTAGAGCTCGCCGTTGCGATCGAACATCAGGTGGCGCTCGTCGCCGGCGATGAACGGTGCGGCGTCGCGACTGCCGACGGTGTTGAGCTCGGTCACCGGGGTCGGCGTGGCATAGGTCGCACCATCCTTGCGGGCGACGAACAGGTCGCGATCGGTGCCCGCGTGGAAGTACAGATCGCCGGCGGCGGTGAGCGACGGCGCGGCCGGGTTCGTGCCGAAGATGTTGCCGAGCGAGACCAGCGGGCCCCATGGAGCCGCGGTGCTGGCGCGGGTCGCGCGGTAAAACGTGCTGCGCGAGGTGATCGCGGTCAACCCATCCGGCGAGATCGCGACATCGCCCTCGCTGCTCGTGCTCGTGAGCTCGGGGACGAGCACCGGGGCTTCGAAGCCAGCGACGCCGCGGGTGGCCATGTAGACGTCCGCGTTGCCCGCGACGACCCGCTCCGACGTGAAGTAGATCGTCGCGCCATCGGGGCTGATCTCGGGCGATCGCTCGCGCGCGGTGCTGTTGAGCACGGTGAGTGCGGTCACCGTGAACGCCGCGGTCGTGCTCGCGCGGGTCCCGATGAACATGTCATCACCGGTCGTGAACACGACGACGAGTCGGTCGGCGGTGAACGACGGATCGCTCTCGGTCCCGTTGGTGTTGATGCTGACGATCGCGACCGGCGTCGACCACGTCGTGGGAAGCGCGTCCGGCGAGGCGTCTGGCAACCGCGCCGCATCCGCGACCGCGCTGTCGATCGGCTCCGCCGCGTCGATCTCGCCCGGACCGATCTGACAGCGGCCGGCAACGCAGGTCTGGCCGGTCGGGCAGATCGCGCGCTCGTCGCACGGCGCACCGATACCCGGCGCGGGCTGGTAGCAGGCACCCGAGGCCCAGGCCAGCGCGACCACGCACCAGGGCCAACGGACAGCTGCGCGTAAGCCCACGACACCATCGTACAGCACGGCGCGGCCGGGTCAGTGCCGGATTTGCTGCCGCCCCAACGCGGCACGATCTCAGCCGAACGAGCGATCCTGGCCGCGTGCGGGCACCACCGAGGCTCCTCCACGCAGCTCCGCGTCGATCGTGCGTGCGACCCCGCGGGCTTCCGCGATCGCCCAGACGATCAGCGAGGCGCCGCGATGCGCATCGCCGGCGCAGTACACGCCGGGCACGCTGGTCGCGCCGCGCGCATCGGTCGCGATGTTGCCGCGCGGATCGAGCGTGATACCGAGCTGCTCGACGAGGGGCGTGGTGTCGGGCCCGGTGAACCCGAGCGCCAGGATCAGGGTCTCGACGGGCATCGCGATCGAGTCGCCGGGGATGTCCTCGAGGCCGCGCGCGGTGCGCTCGACGCGGACGCCGTGCAGCGTGGTGAGCTTGCCGCCGGAGCCACTCAGGTGCGTCGTCCGGAACGCGAACGTGCGATCGCCGCCCTCTTCCTGCGAGCTCGACGTCCGGAACACCATCGGCCAGGCCGGCCACGGGTTCGCCGCGGAACGCGCCGCCGGCGGTGCTGGCATCAGCTCGATCTGGGTGACGTGCGCGGCGCCCTGGCGATGCGCGGTGCCGAGGCAGTCCGAGCCAGTATCGCCGCCGCCGAGGATCACCACGCGCTTGCCGCGGACATCCCATCGCGCGGCCGGCAGCTCCCCGCCGACGACCTGGTTCTGCTCGGTCAGGTACTCCATCGCGATGACGACGCCGTCGAGGTCACGACCGGGCACGTCGAGATCACGTGCGCGCGCAGCCCCGATCGCGATGACCACGGCGTCGTGCTCTGCGCGGAGCTGCGGCCACGTCGGATCGCGGCCGACCTGGACGCCGAACCGCAGCTGGACGCCCTCGGCCTGGAGCAGTGCGAGCCGGCGATCGATCACCGCCTTCTCGAGCTTGAAGTCCGGGATGCCATAGCGGAGCAGGCCACCCGCGCGGGCCGCTGCCTCGTAGACGATCGCGGTGTGACCGGCGCGGTTGAGCTGGCTCGCCGCAGCGAGGCCCGCCGGCCCCGAGCCGACGATCGCGATGCGCTTGCCGCTGCGCGAACGCGGCGGTTGCGGCGTGATCCAGCCCTCGGCGAACGCGCGGTCCGCGATCGCCTTCTCGATCGACTCGATCGTCACGGGCGCACCGTCGATGCCGAGCACGCACGCGGCCTCGCACGGCGCCGGGCACAGGCGGCCCGTGAATTCGGGGAAGTCATTGGTCGCGGCGAGCCGGCGATGCGCGTCGTGCCAGCGATCGCGATAGACGAGGTCCGCGAAGTCGGGGATCGGGTTGCCGAGCGGGCAGCCCTGCGTGCAGAACGGCACGCCGCAGTCCATGCAGCGACCAGCCTGCGTGCGCGTCGCGTCGGCCTCGAGCGGCCCGGCGGCACCTTCGACCTCGCGCCAGTCATGCACGCGCTCGCTGACGGGGCGCTTCTTCGGTAGCAGGCGCGACCACTCGATGAAGCCCGTCGGCTTGCCCATCAGGTACCTCCGACGATCGTGAGCTTGCCGGTCGGGCGGGGGCGCGCGGCGGCACGGCGGGCCTGGAGCACGCGCTTGTAGTCGATCGGCATCACCTTGACGAACCGCGCGACGAGGTGCTCCCAGTTGTCGAGCACGCGGCGACCGAGCGGGCTGCCCGTGAACCGCACGTGATCCTCGACGAGGTTGTAGAGCAGCCACAGATCGCTCTCGTCGACGACCGACTCGAGCTCGACCATGTCGAGGTTCGTCTTCGAGCGCAGCGTCTGCGTCTGATCGAACACGAACGCGGTGCCGCCGCTCATGCCGGCTGCGAAGTTGCGGCCGACCGGACCGAGCACGACGACCACGCCGCCGGTCATGTACTCGCAGCCGTGATCGCCGACGCCCTCGATGACCGCGCGTGCACCCGAGTTGCGGACCGCGAAGCGCTCGCCCGCGAGGCCGCACGCGAACAGGTCGCCGGCGGTGGCGCCGTAGAGCGCGACGTTGCCGACGATCACGTTGTGCTCGGGCGTGAACCGCGCGTTCGCCGGCGGGTAGACGACGATCCGGCCGCCCGAGAGGCCCTTGCCGATGTAGTCGTTCGCGTCGCCGCACAGCTCGAGCGTCACCCCGGGAGCGAGGAACGCGCCGAAGCTCTGGCCGGCGGCCCCGGTGAACCGCACGCGGATCGAGTTATCGGGGAGGCCACGCGCGCCAAACCGCCGCGCGATCTCGCCGGACAGCAGCGTGCCGACCGCGCGCTTCGAGTTGTCGATCGGCAGCGCGAGCTCGACGGGACGACCGGCGAACGCCGGCTCGGCGCGCCGCAAGAGGTCGTGATCGACGTGATCGGCGAGCGACCACGGCACCGCCTGCGCGAACCGGCGGGGGCCGGCCTCGGGCGCGGCGAGGATCGGCGACAGATCGAGGAGCCGGGCCTTGGGATGCGAGGTCTTGCGCGGACGCAGGCGCTCGACGGCGCCGATGATCTCGTCCATCGTGCGGACGCCGAGGCGCGCGAGGATCTCGCGAACACCCTCGGCGACGAACGTGAAGTACGCGATCACGTCCTCGGGCTTGCCCGTGAACTTCTCGCGCAGCTTCGGATCCTGGGTGGCGATGCCGACCGAGCAGGTGTTGAGGTGGCACTTGCGCAGCATCACGCAGCCGGTCGCGACGAGCGACGCGGTCGCCATCCCGAACTCCTCGGCGCCGAGCAGCGCGCCGACGATGACGTCGCGCGACGTGCGCAGGCCACCGTCGACCTGGACGCGGACGCGATCGCGCAGCCGGTTCGCGACGAGCACCTGCTGGGTCTCCGCGAGCCCGAGCTCCCACGGCAACCCGGCGCGCTTGATGCTCGACAGCGGGGCCGCGCCGGTGCCGCCCTCGGTGCCCGCGATCACGACGCAGCCTGCGCGCGTCTTCGCGACGCCCGCCGCGATCGTCCCGACACCGACCTCGCTGACGAGCTTGACGCTGACGCGGGCGGTCGGGTTGACGCAGGTCAGGTCGTAGACGAGCTGCGCGAGATCCTCGATCGAGTAGATGTCGTGGTGCGGCGGCGGCGAGATCAGCGTGACGCCCGGCATCGAGTTGCGCGCGCGTGCGATCCGCTCGTCGATCTTGTTGCCCGGCAGCTGACCGCCCTCGCCGGGCTTCGCGCCCTGGGCGAGCTTGATCTGCAGATCCTCGGCGTTGACGAGGTAGTGGGCGGTGACGCCGAATCGGCCCGACGCGACCTGCTTGATCGCGCTCCGTCGCAGATCTCCGTGCTCGTCGGGCTCGAAGCGATGCGGCTCCTCGCCGCCCTCGCCGGAGTTCGACCGCGCGCCGATCCGGTTCATCGCGATCGCGAGCGTCTCGTGGGCCTCGGCGCTGATCGAGCCGAACGACATCGCGCCGGTCACGAACCGCTGGACGATCGCGCTGACCGGCTCGACCTCGGCAAGCGGAACCGGCGTGCCGTCCAGGGCGATCTCGAAGAGGCTACGCAGGGTCACGAGCGCCTCTTCCTCGTCGTCGCACAGCCGCTCGAACTCGATGAACTTCTCGCGATCGTTGTGGCGGACCGCGTACTGCAGCGCCGCGATCGTCGCCGGATCCCACTTGTGCGGCTCGCCCTGGCGGCGCCACGCGTACTGGCCACCGACGGGCAGATCCTCGAGGTCCGAGCCGCCGAGCGCCTGCGCGGCGATCCCGAACCCGCGGTCGTGGCGGGCGAGCGCCTCGTGGCCGAGCTCGGAGAGGCCGACGCCGCCGATCCGGGACGGCGTGCCGGTGAAGTGGCGCTCGACGAGCATGCGATCGAGCCCGACCGCCTCGAACTGCTGGGCGCCGCGATAGCTCTGCACCGTCGAGATGCCCATCTTGGACATCACCTTCAGCAGGCCTTCCTCGAGGGCGTGGATGTAGCGCGCGGTAGCGGTCTCGACGGGGCCGTCGACGCGGCCGGCGGTGACCAGGTCGGCGACGGTGTCGAGTGCGAGGTACGGGTTGACCGCGGCGGCGCCGTAGCCGATCAGCAGCGCGACGTCGTGGACCTCGCGGATGTCGGCGGTCTCGACGAGCAGGCCGGCCTGCATGCGCGTGCCCTCGCGCACGAGGTGCTGCTGGACGGCGGACAGCGCGAGCAACGCGGGGATCGCGACGTGCGCGGCATCGACGCCGCGATCCGAGAGGATCAGGACGTTGTGACCGTCGTCGATCGCGAGCTCGGCGGCGCGGCGCAGCCGGGCAATCGCGGCGGCGAGACCTTCGTCACCGTCGGAGATCGGGTACACGAGCGTCAGATCGATCGGCTCGAACACGCCCTCGCGCGTTGCCCGGATCCGCGCGAGGTCGGCGTTGTCGATGACCGGGCCGCGCAGGCGCAGCTGGTGACACTGCTCGGGCGTCTCGTCGAACGTGTTGCCGTCGGGACCCATCGTGGTCTCGAGCGACATCACGAGTGCCTCGCGGATCGGATCGATCGGCGGGTTCGTCACCTGCGCGAACAGCTGATGGAAGTACGCCGCCAGGTTTGGTGCGCGATCCGAGAGCACCGCGAGCGGCGTGTCGGTGCCCATCGAGCCGATCGGCTCCTTGCCAGTCATCGCCATCGGCTCGATGATCGTGGCGAGATCCTCGTCGGTGTAGCCGTGGGCGCGCTGCAACCGCGCGAGCGTCTCGCCGGCGATTCGCTCGATCGGCGGTGCGGCCTCGAGCTCCTCGAACTCGAACATGTTCTTGTCGAGCCACTTGCGATACGGGAAGCGGCCGGCGACGTCGTGCTTGAGCTCGGCGTCGTCGACGATGCGGCCCTCGGCGGTGTCGACCACGAACATCATGCCGGGCTGCAGCCGGCCCTTCGCCTTGATGCGCTCGGGCGGGATGTCGATCACGCCGGTCTCCGACGCGAGGATCACCTTGCCCTCGGTCGTGATCGTCCAGCGCGCGGGCCGCAGGCCGTTGCGATCGAGCGTCGCACCGACGAGCTGGCCATCGGAGAACACGATCGCGGCGGGGCCATCCCACGGCTCGACGAGCGACGCCGAGTACCGATAGAACGCCTTGCGCTCCTCGGCCATCGCGGTGTTCCCCTCCCACGCCTCGGGGATCATCATCATCATCGAGTGCGGCAGCGTGCGGCCGCCGAGTGTCAGCAGCTCGACGAGGTTGTCGAACTGCGCCGAGTCGCTCTTGCCCGGCACGATGATCGGGTGGAGCCGCTCGAGGCCGCCGTGAAACTTCGCGCTCTTGAGCTGGCTGCGGCGGGCCTGCATCCAGTTGCCGTTGCCACGCAGCGTGTTGATCTCGCCGTTGTGTGCGATGTAGCGGAACGGCTGCGCGAGGTCCCACGTCGGGAACGTGTTCGTCGAGAACCGCGAGTGAACGACCGCGATCGCGCTCGCGAGCTCGGGCGCGCGGAGATCGAGATAGAACTGCGGCAGCTGGCGCGGCAGCAGCAGGCCCTTGTAGACGATCGTCTCGGTCGACAGGCTCGCGACGTGGAAGTAGCCCGCCGGATCGGCACCGCGCTCGCGGATGCGGTTCTCCACGAGCTTGCGGATCACGAACAGCGTGCGCTCCCACGCGCTCGGCGGCACGCGCCGCATCCGCACGAAGATCTGGCGGAAGCTCGGCATCACCTCGCGCGCCACCTGGCCGACATGCGCGAGATCGGTCGGCACGTCGCGCCAGCCGATGACCCGCTGCCCCTCCTCGGCGATCACGTCCGCGAGGATCTGCTCGCACGCCGCGCGCTGCGCCGGATCGGGCGGCAGGAACACCTGGCCCACCGCGAACCGCCGGCCATCCGCGAGCGGAAACCCGAGGCGCGCTGCCTCGCCGCGAAAGAACCGGTCCGGCAGCTGGATCAGGATGCCGGCGCCATCGCCCGTATCCGGATCCGCCCCGCAGGCCGCGCGATGCGACAACCGGCGCAACACCTCGAGGCCGTCGTCGACGATCTCGCGCGATCGATTCCCCGCGATGTCGGCGACGAAGCCGACGCCACACGCGTCCCGATCGAAGCTGCGATCATAGAGCGTTGGTCGTGACACGCTCAAGCGTCTCCCCGCATGACGCGCACACTTTAACGCACGGCGTCACCACACGCACCCCTCATGTCGATCCCGGGGACACTTATGACAATTGGGCGACGAGGTCGGCGGCGGAGAGCCGGATGACGCCATCGGCGGCCGAGCCGCGAGGGTCGAGGAGGTAGCCCTCGCTGCCCTTGGGGAAGACGAGATCTTCGCGGAGCAGGGCGAACCAGGTCGGGGCATTCGTCGGCGGGATCTTCGAGACGCCGTCGTGCTCGCCGGCGAGGAGCCGTTTGAGGCGTGCGGGCGGGGTCTCGTTGTCGCGGCGGCGGAACATCGTGACGCCGGCGGCGTCGCGCACGTAGATCGTGTTCGCGCGGGCGGCGGCGTGGATCGCGGCAACGTCCCACAGGGTGGCGCGCGCGTCGGTGCCGGTGAAGTCGGCGAAGTCCTTGCCGAGGTGGGCGAGGGCAGGGACGTAGCCGCCGACCTCGTGGAGCTGGCGATGGCCGGTGATGTGGACGTCGAGCCAGGTCAGGCGGCGCGCGGCGAGATCGATCGTGAGCGGGATGGTGATCACGGAGCGGCCGTGGAGATCGAAGCGCTGGGTGACGGCGCGCGGATCGAAGGCGGCATCGCCGGTGGGCGCGACCATGAGGCCCGCGAAGCCGTGGACCAGGCGATCGAACGAGATCGCGTTGTAGCTGAACACGATCATCACCGCGTGACGGGCGCGGGCGGCGACGAGGGCGGGAAGCTCGAGGTCGACGAGCTCGGAGGCCCCGAGCGGCGCCGGGCCGGAGGTCAGATCGCCGGAGTGAACGGCGGCACGCTCGCCGATGACGAGGTTGCGGAAGTCGCAGGTGCCGACGTGGCGCCAGTCGGCATCGAACAGCGCGACCGAGAGATCGAGATCGACGCGCGCGTTCGGCGGCTCCTCCCAGTGCAGGAACAGCCGGAGCGTCGCACCGTCGGGGATCGCGATGCGGCTGCCGCGCGGCCACGCGAGCTTCGTCTTCGACGCCGAGCGTTCGCCGATCGGCACGAGCAGATCGCCAAGGCCTCGATCGAGGACGGCGCGCGCGAAGTTGCGGCGGGTGGCGGCGCGCGCGAGGAGCTCGCCGCGGACCGCCGTGACGACGCCACCGATCACGTCGGCGCGAAGCGGCGCACGCGCGTCGGCGGTGGTCCACGCGTGCAGGACCTCGCCCTTCGGGAAGAACACGCGGCGCGGCCATGGCTTGTCCCGGCGCGCGACGTGGGCGGCGAGCCCGAGCAGCATCGCCGGCGAACCACGAGGCACTGCGACGCGGATCGCGTCGAGCACCTCGCCGAGCGCATCGGGCTGGTGGGCGATCGTGACGCGGGCGATGTGGTCGACGCGCCGGAGCAGCTCGCCGGGGCGTCCGGCCAGCCGTGCGATCGCGGCGCGCGCATCGCCGGTGCGGAGTGCATGCTCGGCGGGCCCTGCCCACGGCGTGATCGCGATGCGATCGCCGTCGAGCTTCACCGTGGTAATCGTCGCGGCGCGCGCGCGCAGCTCCGCGAAGCCCGCCGGCGACAGGTCGGTCCCGCGCACCGCCGCGAACGCGAGGGCCGCGGCTGGCAGCTTCTTCACGTGCTCGAACGGATGCAGCCGCTCGCCGACGCGCTTCCACAGCCCGGCGTGCCGGCGCATGTCCTCGACGACGAGCTCGGACGGCAAGCGGTCGAGCGCCTCGAGCACGGCGCGTCGCAACCCGCGACCGATCGATGCGAGCTTCATCGGCCCGGACGATAAATCGACCAGTGCCGCACTGGCGCCCATCAGCACCGCCGCGATCCGCAGGACATCGGTCGCGGTCTTCACGTGATCGGCGGTGGCCTTCACCATCGCCGCGCGATCGGGCGATACCAGCCACAGCCGCGCGACCGCGATCGCCATCGTCTCGCGCACCGCGATGTGCTTCGGCAGCCACGCCACCGCCTTCGGACCCATCGCGTCGATCACGATCTCGAGCTCCTCGCGATCCTCCTTCGACAGCGGCGTCGCGCGGGTCGCGATCCGCTCGAAGCGCGCGCGCGCGACCCCGACGACATCGAGCGCGAGGTGGATCAACCGCAGCTCGCCGCTGTGGTGGCCCACGCGATCGGCGGTCGCCCGCGCATCCTTCGGCCACTGCACGAACGGTTCGTTGAGCGCCACCCGGCGATGACAGATCGGACAGCCCGCGTACGTGCCGCCGTCCCAGCACGAGCGACAGACCAGGTGACCGCACGGATCGAGCGAGCCGACGGTCTTGGTCTCGCCGCACCACGGACACGGCTGATCGGCGCGCGTGTGGAGCCAGGTCAGCACGCGGAGCTGGTAGAGCGCGAGGGTGTCGCCCGGAGTCGCGGCCGGGAACCCGCGAAACAGCGGAACGTGCGGCCGATGCGCGCCGAGACCCTTCGCGAGGGTGTCGACGATCCACGTCCGCAGCTCGCTGATCGCCTGGTGCGGGAACCGCCGGATCGTCATCGCCAGGTCGAGGCTCATCACGTAGCCGAGCTGCAGCAGCTCGTCCTCGAAGTTGTCGACGTCGGTATCGCGCGCGGGTCGCGTCGCCGCCATCGCGACACGATCGGGGTCGAGGACCACGGTGTGCGTGCGCGCCAGCAGGAGCGTCCGGATCGGGTCCATCACGCGAGCTTCAGGACGAAAAGATGGGCGGAGAGCAGATGCACTACCGTTTTGGAAGTAGAAGGAAGCGCACCCCGAGCCGCCCACAGGCAGCGTAACATGGACTACTCGGCGAGCAGTGCAGCGTCGCTGGCGACCATGTACTCGTGCGCGGTGTTGCGGTCGCGGATCGCCGCGTAGATCCAGCCATCCGAGCGGAAGTGCGGGAACAGCGCGTACTGGCCCGGCTGCATGTTCGTGATCCGCACGATCTCGCCGGTCGCGATCTCCATCAGATAGAGGTTCGCCGCGCCCAGGGCGAGGTACGGCTGGAATGCCGGATCTGCAGGCCCCGTGAACCCGAGCGCGACCGCGTCCGCCGCAGTGACGTAATGGTGATACACGAGCCAGCGTTCGTCGTAGGAGAAACCGGGCTTGCCGCCGGTCACGCAGTAGCGCGCGACCTCCGGTGCCGTGATCGTGTAGCTCGTGCCCGCCAGCATGGCGTTGACCTTGCGCAGCACGAAGCCAAGCTGGCGATCGCCGGGACCCGAGACCCGCGAGATCACGAGCCGCGCCGACGGTGACAGCACGGTGTCGCCCTCGAACGGCGTCTTGATGGTCACCTGCGGCTTCGCCTGGTACTTGGTCCCTGTCCACAGCATCGGGACGAACGACAGGTACGCCTGCGTGCCGAAGCTGGTGTTGGGATCGCGCAGCGTGGGCTCGTGGCCGCCGTCATCACTGACGAATTCGCTGTCGATCGCGAAGAAGTCACCGGCGAGCGCGCGCCCGACGTGCTCGTAGAGTCCGATCGTGTTGATGTTCGAGCACGCCGCTTCGCCCATCGTGATCGAGGCCGGGTTCGAGGTCAGCACGCTCTGACCGCACACGTTGCGCGCGCCGCCCTGGAACACGAACCCGGAGTTATCGGGAAACCAGTTCGGATCGTAGACCGCGCTGATCGGCACCCGCATCGCGCCGCGCTGTAGATCGAGCACATACGAGCCGGGCACGTCCTTCACGCCATGCGCGATGAACCGTCCGTCCGGCGAGCTCCGCGTCCAGTACGACGACGCGTACTCGACATCGGCGAGCACGCGCAACGTCCCGCGCCCCGGCAGATCCCAGCCACCACCGTACGGTTGATCGGCCCCGAGCGGGACACCGGCGAGGCACCCCCCCGGCGTCGTCGCGGCGCCGCAGCCATGCATCGCCATCAGGTTGCTCGCGTTGACCGCGCGCCAGCCCGTGGTCTTCATCGTCGCGACGTGCGCGGTGACGTCGGCGGAGATCGCGGCATCGCAGGTCTGCGGCGGCGGATCCTGCGGCAGTGTCTCCTCGAGCAGCGGCAGCCCGCGCGCGAACCACTCGGCGACGATGTCGAACTGTGGCTGGGTGAACGGCGTGCCTTGCTTCGGCATGCCGGCGGTCTGCGTGAGCTCGGCGAGCTTCGTGGTCGCATCGGCGCCATACGCGCGCCAGAACGCGAAGCGAAACCAGGGGAGCTCGGTCGCGGTCGAGTAGATGCCGAGCTTCTTGCTCGCGTAGTCGGAGCCCGGCACCGCGGGCATCGAGCGCGCGCAGTCGATCATCGTGCGCGCCGACTCCGGCGAGCCGACCGCGAGATCGGTGAGGCAGGACGCCATCGCTGCATCGGACAGCCCGCGCCAGTACCGCAGATTCTGGCGGGTCAGCCCGTGACACGAGTTGCAGCTCTCGGCGTTGGCACCCTCGACGTTCGCACCGAGCAGCTGGAGCGCCTGCAGCGCGAGCGCGTCGTCCGGCAGATCGATCGGGTTGCGGAGCAGCGGCGCGATCGCGGCATCGATCGCGGCGTCCTCGGGTGCGGCATCGGGCACGCCACCACCACCGCCACTACAGCCGACTACCGCCAGGATCAGGGCGATCCGCATGCGAGGCATGAGACGCGATGGCGGGGGGCGGGCGAAACAGTTCCGCGTTGCGAGCGTCTAACAATTGTGACCTCCGCGGTCGCTCGGCCGCCTCGCTCCCCTTCGGTCAATTGTGACCTCCGCGGTCAATCCCCGGGCGGCGCGGGTCGTGGCGCTCTGTGATGCCAGCCGCGGTGCGGTGCCGTAACCTCGCGGCATCACGCCCCCGTGAGGTCCGCGCCTCGCGTTGACTCGTCGGGAGCCGTTGGGAATACTGCCGGCTTGAAGGAATTCGGTGAGATGGCCGTCCAATTGCCGGCTCACAAAGGAGACTCCAATGACTAGCACTCGAAGTGTTCTGTTCGCGCTCGCGATCGCCCTCGGTGGCAGCGCGTGTATGGCGCATGGTAGCGGCTCGATGCACGCGACGAGCAGTGGCTCGTACGTCGTGTATCAGGAGCCGCCGGCCCCGCGCGTCGAGACCGTCACGGTCCGCCCCGGTCACGTCTGGGTCCGCGGTCGCTGGGACTGGCGCGGCAACCAGTGGACGTGGGTCGACGGCCACTGGGAGCGCGAGCGCTCGGGCTACGCCTGGAGCGAAGGTCGCTGGGAGCGCCGCGGTAGCTCGTGGCACTGGGTCGAGGGTCGATGGACGGCCGGTGGTCGCGTCGACGTGGGCGGCGGCCAGCCGTACGATACGAGTGGCGCGCAGGGCGGCACCGTCGTCACCGGTGGCTCGCATTCGACTGGCCACGGCCACGGTCATGGTCACGGCGGCGGTGGCGTCGTCGTCTCCGGCGGCGTTCGCGGCACGGTCGACACGAGCGGCTCGCAGGGCGGCACCGTCGTCACCAGCGGCGCGAATCCGATGTATCCGACGCAGGCACCGCCTCCGCCGCGCACCGAGAGCTTCGGCAGCGCGCGCTCGGGCTTTGTCTGGGTCACCGGTCGCTGGGACTGGCGCGGCGGTCAGTGGACCTGGGTCGATGGACACTGGGAGCGCGAGCGCGCCAACTCGGTCTGGATCCCGGGTCGCTGGGAGCTCCAGGGCAACTACTACGTGTGGATCGAGGGTCGCTGGGGCACGCGCGGTCAGCAGCAGCAGCCGACCGGCCCGGTCATCCGCGATCACCGCTAACTAACTAACTAACTAAGTCGAAGGTCGACCGCGAAGGTCATAGGTGAAGCCCGATGCCCCACCAGGTGGGCATCGCGGGGCCGGCGTCTCCACGGCCGTGCGCGTCAAGTCATTGATGTGCGCGGCTTCGTCGGTGGCGCGCCGCGTGCTCTGCTGAGGGGCATGAGGTTTGTCGCGCTCGCGCTGATCGCTGCATGCGGAGGCACGGCGGAACCGGGTTCCGGCGAGCCGCCATTCGAGGTCACCGATCCGACGGACGCGGACGAGGACGGCATCCCCGAGCAGCTCGAGGATCACCTGATGACGGTGTTTGGTCCCGAGCTCCGGCTCGCGCCCGACGACATCGACTGGACGCGCCCCGCGAACGTCGACTGGTACCTGCCGAAGGTGCACATGCGCTTCGATCACGGCGGCTGCCCGGACGACAACGCGATCGAGCTCGGCCAGGTCACGCTCGACAACATCGCGACCCAGCAGCACTACACGAAGGCGTCGGGTACCGGCCTCTGCCGGCACAACGACGGCACAGCGGATCTGCGATTCTCGAACAAGAAGCACCTCGAGTTCTTCCTGCAACCGACCGACGACGACGCGGTCCATCCCGGGATCCCGCCGGCGCGGTCCGCCGAGTGGCGCGCGTACACGCAGGTGCGACCGAGCACGTATGTCCGCGCCGACGGCAAGGCCGCGGCCTACGACCTCCAGGTCTGGTACTTCTTCCCGTACAACGACTTCGTGGCGCTCGCGAACCACGAGGCCGACTGGGAGCACATCACGATCTCGATCGCCGCCGATCGCACGTTCGTCTCGGCGTTCTTCGCGTCCCACAACATCGGCCACCGGTTCGATGACCCAGCCGAGCTCGAGTGGATTGGCGACACCCACGTCGTCGGCTACGTCTCGGATGGCAGCCACGCGACGTATCACAGCGCCGGCGCCCACCCGACCGGCTTTCCCAACGTCGACGATCACACCTACGCGAACGGTCCCGCGTGGCAGACGTGGACGAACTTCAAGAACCTCGGCCAGGTCGGCAAGGTCCTGAACGATCAGCGGTGGGCGAGCTACGGTGGTCGCTGGGGCGAGGTCGGCAACACCGACGATACGTCAGGGCCACCGGGCCCGATGTTCAACGGCAAGTGGGATATTACGAACGAATATCCGCAGTGATCGCTAGAGCTGCAGCGTCGAGCTGCCTGCACGCGGCCGCAGTCTTGCTGTATCCATGGATCGAGCATGGGCGGCCTCCGCAAGCACTTGATCGGCCTCGTCGGGTTGATCGCGCTGTGGGGACCCGATGCCCGGGCCGAGGGAGAGCCGTCCCAGGGCGGGAACGACGAGACCACGACCACGACGACCGGCACCAGCCGATCCGATGCCGAGCTACTCGAGCTCGCCGAGGGCGAGGCGATCGAGATCTTCGACGAGCGCCCCGACAAGCCGTTCGACCGCGATACCGAGGTCCGGCTGACCGGCGAAGAGCTCGCGGCCCGGGGCGCGGTCGATCTCGGCAGCGCGCTCGCGTTGATTCCCGAGGTCACGGTGCGCGATGGCGGCCGCGGCGGCTTCAACGTCGACATCCGCGGTGGTCGCAAGGGCGCCGTCAGCATCCTGATCGACGGCGTCAGCGTCAGCGATCCGTACTACGGCACGTTCGATGTCTCGACGATCCCGATCACCGACATCGTCCAGATCCGGGTGTCGACCACGCCGAAGTCACCGATCGACGGGCTCGGCGGACCGGCCGGCGTGATCGAGGTGCTGACGCGCGACGCGATCGGTCCGCAGGTCGTGGTCGCGCGGCTGCTCGGTGACTCGCTGCCGAGCTTCGGGATCTCGGGCACCGCGCGCGTCGCGCTCGCGCGACACCTCGCGCTCCGCATCTCGGCATCGGGCCTGATGGGCGCGCGTGATCTCGAGCTTCCCGGGGACGCGACCATCGGCGAGGGCCGGCGCGCAGCGACCGGTGCCGCACGGCTCGAGTACCGGCGCGGCGATCGGCGCATCGTCGGCGACGCCTTCCTCGACGATCGCCACTACATCTCGCCGCCGCGCGACGTCAACAAGAGCGGCACGATCCTGATGATCGATCGCGAGACCACGATGCGAGTGTCCGCAAAGGCCGACGACAAGATCGGCAAGCTCCAGCTCCAGGCGCAGACCTGGGCGCACGCCCTCGATCGTCGCTCGCGATACTTCGCCGATCCCACGCTCGATTCGCAGGCGCAGCTCGAGGATCTCTCGGCGAACCGGTTCGGCGGCATGGCGCTCGCGACCCAGCCGTTCTGGAAGGACTTCCGGTGGGCCGCGTCGACGACCGTCGATCACGAGAGCGCGCGCGTCTCGAACATGGATGGCGCGACCGCGCGCGGCGATGTCACGCTCGTGAACCTCGCGCTCGACGCGCAATACGAGCGCAAGCGCTTCCGGATCGACGTCGCCGGCGGCGTCGCGGTACCGGCCGGCATCGCCGCCGATCCGTGGCCGGAGGCGAAGATCGTCGGCAAGTACCGTCCCGTACAGCACCTCGAGCTCACCGCGACCACCGGCTACAAGGGCCGCGTGCCGAGCCTGCGCGAGCGGTTCGATCTCGTGAACGGCAACCCGGAGCTCGGCCCCGAGCAGGCGCTGCACGCCGAGGTTCGCGCGATCGGGCAGCGCGACGGGCTCCGCCTCGAGGCCGCGCCGTTCTATCGGCGCACCACCGGTACGGTCCGCGCGTCGACGGATCCCGCCGACATGAACCTGCTCGTCAACCTCGGCGAGCTTGACTTCTACGGGTTGGACCTCCAAGGGAAGATCACGATCGCCGCGCCGCTCGAGGCCGGCGGCTCGTACGGCTTCATCCGCGCGAAGAGCGCCGACAGCAACGAGCCGCTCGATCGCTTGCCGCACCACCGCGCCGACGCGTGGGCCCAGATCACGCCGTGGACCGGCATCTCCGCGCTCGTCCGTGCGCGCTACATCGGCCCCGCCATCGATCGCGCGATGGTGACCGAGCAGTACGTCCTCCTCGAGGCGACCGCGCGTGCGGTGATCGCGAAGGACTATCTCGCGGTGCTCAAGGTCGATGACGCGACCGACGTTCGGCCCGAGACTCGCGCCGGCTTCCACACGCCGGGACGCACGATCACCGTCGTGTTCCAGGGCATGTGGCAATAGGGGGTGGGTTCGTGCGTGGGCCCTCGACTCCCCGATCTCGCGACCCGGTAACCCGCCTGTCATCGGATTGACAGGACTTGCGCGAGGCACGCCGGTTGCTCGTGTAGCGACCCATGAACCGTGCCTTCTCCCTGATCGTGCTGGGATTCCTCGGATGTGCGGCGCCCGTGCCCGAGGGTGGCGGCGATGACGGGCCGACACCCGACGCCGCGGTCGTGACGCCCGATGGCAGCGGCGAGCCGACGCCGCTGACCTGCCCGCTGCCCGAGAGCATGGCGGATGCCGGCGCGCTGAGCGCGATGAAGTCGCAGCGCTGCAACGTCCCCGGCTCGTCGGGCACCCGCAAGTGGTACCGGCTCTCGGCACAGCTGCCGGGCGCCCCGACCGACATCGTCCAGCTCGAGCTGTGGGACGGCGTCGGCGCATTCGCCGGCACGACCGTGAAGCCCGGCACCTACCAGATCACGGGCGCCGAGCTTAGCTACGACACCTGCGGCGTGTGCCTGCGCGCGGCCGGCAACAAGGGTGAGACCGGCGCGAAGGTCTACTTCGCCACCGGCGGCACCGTGCAGGTGACCGCGGTCGGCGCGGCCGGCACCACGATGTCCGCGAAGATCACGAACGCGACGTTCGCCGAGGTCGATGCCACGCACGCGAAGGTCGCGAGCGGCTGCAGCGCCAGCCTCGCCGGCGCGACGGTCAGCGGCACGGTCGTCGACGTCGGCGGTGGCGGCGGTGGTGGTGGCGGCGGCGGGGGCGCGGCGTGTCCGTCGACCGTCGGCGACTGAGCGATCTATGGTCGCGCGACGATCGAGAAGGTGATCATATGATCCCCTTCTCGACGTACTTGCGCAGCGAGATGATCACCGCAGCAGCCTCGACGCGGACGACGCCGTTCGGATCGGCGAGCGCGGCGACCAGGCCGGGCGTCACGCGGCGCGCGGTCGCGTGGGCCTGGGCGGCGGCAGCGCGCTGATCGGGCGTTGCCTTGCTATCGCGCACGGCGGCATCGAGCACGGCGATGCCACGGTCGTCGCCGAGCCGCGCGAGATCGCTGGCCGCAGACAGCGCCGACTCGCCGTCGAGCGCAGCGACGAACACCGGGATCGCGGTGGCCTTCGCACCGGTCGACGCGAGGACGCGGGCAGCGGCGAGCCGGACGCGCACGTCAGGATCGCTGACCAGGCGGCCGGCGATCGCGGCGGCCGCGGCCTTGCCACC
>JACCTC010000472.1 GCA_013812655.1 Deltaproteobacteria bacterium
CGACCGGGTAGCTCGACCACTCGACGCCGCGACCGCTCAGCGTCTCGACGACCGGCGTCCCGGCGATCAGCGCGAGGCCGAGCGCGACGAGGCCAACGACCGCGCCGATCGCGAAGCGGTCGAGACCGCCGCCGGCCACCTCGCCCCACCCGCGCCCGCGTACCCACCGCGACAGCGACGCGACCACGAGCAGCGGCAACGACACCGGCACGGCCTCGGGGATCGGCGCGAACGCGATCGCGAGCACCGCCGCGATCTCGAACGGCACCAGCGCGCGCAACTCGCGTGACTCGCTCACCGTGGGCCTACGATAGCGCGCCGCGGCGGTTACCGGACCCAGCAGGGGTCGATGGTGATCCTTGAAACACCGATGACCTCGCCAAGCTTTGGTCGAATCGTCGAGGGAAACTCCAGCAAAAACACTGCGCGAGCGCGCAACAGCCGGCCGTATCATGCTGTCGCGATCGGTATGAGGGAACCAATTCTTGTCATCGCGTGTCTGAGCGTCCTCGTGTCTGCGACCGCAGCCGCCGAACCGAAGGCGGAGGCGCTCGCCGAGCGCAAGGCCGCGCTCGAGAAGAAGCTCGGCAAGGGCTTCACGGTCGTGGTCGAGCCGCCGTTCGTGGTCGTCGGTGACGAGGGCCCCGCGCGGGTCAAGCAGCGCGCGACCGGCTTCCTGCGCTGGACGGTCACGCTGATCGAGAAGGACTTCTTCACGAAGCGCCCCGAGAAGCTGATCGAGGTCTGGCTGTTCAAGAACGAGAAGACCTATCGCAAGGGTGCGAAGCAGTTCTTCGACGACACCCCCGACACGCCGTACGGCTACTACTCGTCGGAGGACGACGCGCTGATCATGAACATCGGCCCTGGTGCCGGTACGCTCTCCCACGAGCTGGTGCATCCCTACATCGAGGCGAACTTCCCGGCCGGGCCGTCGTGGTTCAACGAGGGCCTCGCGTCGCTGTACGAGCGTCCCGTCGAGAAGAAGGGCCACATCATCGGGCTGCCGAACTGGCGCCTGCCGAACCTCAAGCGCGAGATCCGCGCGAAGACGCTGCCCTCGATCCGCACGCTGCTCAAGACGAGTCACGATGGCTTCTACGAGGCCTCGTATGACTCGTACGCGTACGCGCGGTACCTGCTGCTCTACTTGCAGGAGCAGGGCAAGCTGCGCGACTTCTACACGGCGTTCGTCGCCGATACCAAGGACCTCACCGGGCAGGCCGCGCTCGAGGCGATCCTCGGCGAGACGCTCGAGACGTTCGAGCCGAAGTGGCGCAAGTGGGCCGTCGCGCTGCAGGGCGACAACCGCTGACGGCCGCGTCGCGTGTTACGATCGACCCGCATGCTGGGGCGAACGTGCGCGACGCTGCTGTGCCTCGCCGGGTGTGATCGCGCCTTCCTCGGCGAGCGCGTGCCGCCCGCCGCGTTCAGCGAGCCCATCTTGCTCGACGAGGGTCCCGTCAACTCGCCGGCGACCGAGGAAGATGATCCGTCGCTGACCGGCGACCTGCTCGAGCTCTACTTCCTGCGCCAGGGCGATCTCTTCCGCGCGACGCGGGCGGACGCCAGCATGCCGTGGTCAGCGCCGATGCCGGTCGTCGAGCTCAACACGGCGGGGACCGAGCTTCGCCCGAGCGTCTCGGAGAATGGCCTGACAATCTACTTCTCGCGCGGACCGCTCGGCGACCGCGACATCTTCGTGTCGACCCGACCGAGCCGCACCGCCACGTGGAGCCCTCCTGACCGGCTCGCGCTCGATCTGAACCAGCCCGGTTCCGACGAGCTCGCCGGCTGGTCCTCGCCGGACGGCCTGACACTCCTCGTCGAGAGCTCGGTGGGCGGTAGCCACGATCTCTACCTCGCGACCCGCGCCGCGGTCGGCGAGAGCTTCACCAGCGCGCCGTTCGCCGAGCTCAACTCGTCCTCGAATGACGGCGCGGCATGGGCGACGCCCGACGGCCGGGCGATCGTGTTCGAGAGCAATCGCACGCAGACCACGGCGATCTGGGAGGCGAACCTGGAGGACGACGTCTGGTACCTCCACCATCACGTCGAGCTCGACACCGCGCGCACCGACGGAACACCGTGGCTGTCGCCGGATGGCAACGTGATCGTGTTCAGCCGCACGACCACCACCGACGACCTGTACCTCGCGACGCGCTGATCAGTACGAGTAGCCGACCTTCGCGAACACCTCGCGGCCTTCGCCGGGGATCCGCGGGATCACGACGGCTTCGGGCGCCGAGCGATCGTAGTCGCCGGGGGCCGGCAGCAGGTCGCGACGGCCGACCAGGTTGCGCGCGCCGACGGTGATGTCGAAGCCGCGGATGTTTGGCGCGTAGACGATGACGCTCCAGCCGAGCCAGCCCGGCGAGTCGGGGGATGCGCTGCCGTCGAGCGCCGGGCGCGTCGGGCGCCGGCCGATCAACGTGACCTCGGTTGACAGGTGCGCGAGCTCGAGGAGACGCGGCGTCGACACGCCACCATTTGCGGTCACCGGCGCGGAGTCTGGCACGTCGCCATACGCGAGCTCGGCGCCGGCCTCCTCGCTGCTGCCGACCTTCGCGACTGCAGCGCCGCCGAAGGCGTACCAGCCCTTGCTGTTGCGGTAGCTGACCTCGACCTCGACGCCCTGGGTGACGAACCGGCCGAGGTTCTGGAACTGGAGCAACAGGTCGGCTGGATCGAGCACCTGCACGATCACGTCGCGCGCGTCCCAGTAGAAGCCCGAGAGCCGGGTCAACAGCCCCGGGATCGGCTTGGCCCACGCGACGGCCTCGAAGCTGCGGATGCGCTCCGCGCCGATGTCGGGATTCGCCTTGAAGGTCGTGTTGTCGAAGAACGCACCCTCGAACGCGCTCGGGTTCCGGAAGCCCTCGGCGTAGAGGAGCTTGATCCCGTAGTGCTCGGGCTTGGCGAGAAACAGCGCGGCGCGTGGCGACAGCCGCTGATCGACCTTCGAGTTGCTATCGAACCGCAGACCGCCGGTAGCGCCGAGCCACTTCGTCGGCGCGGTGTCGGCCTCGGCGTAGATGCCCGCGAGGTTGAAGTCGAGTGGCACGCCCGCGAGGCCGCCCGCGCCATTCGCCTCGTCACCCTCGTAGTACGAGCGGCTCTTCGTCTGGTTGCGGCTGGCCTCCGCGCCGGCGGTGACGCCGAGCTTGCCGTCCTCGATTACCTCGTAGCGACCGCGGAGCTCGGCGCCGATGGTGAGCGCGTCGCCGAAGTCGATGAAGTTCGGATCGCTGTCGTACTCGTCGATGTCGTCGAAGAACCGGTAGGCATTGAGGTATGCGCGACCGGCGAGCGTGAGCCGCTTCGTGAGCTCGCGGGTGTGCCCGCCCTCGACGAGCAGCTGCGAGTTGAGCTGGATATATGGCGTGTCGGCTGCTGGATCGCCGTCGTAAGGCGCGAACGGCGAGTCGCGGCGGACGCGGTACGCGCGAACCTGACCGAACGTGCCGCCGTAGCTGCCGACGAGCGAGGCGAGCATGCCGTAGCTGCCATCGCTGGAGAGGCCGCCGCCGATGTCGGGCACCGACAACGTCTCTCCGAACCGGCTCATCGCGAGCACGCCGCCGCGAAGCTGACGATCGACGCTGCCGCTCGCGAACCCGGCCGTGGCGATCACGCCGGCGATCTTGTTGACGCTGACCCGCCCCCACGCTCGCGACGACTCGGCGGCCGCGCGGGTCACGATGTTGATGATGCCGAAGAACGCGTTCGCGCCGTAGACCGACGACACCGGGCCGCGGATCACCTCGATGCGCGCGATCTCGTCGAGCGACACCAGGTTCTCGAAGCCGAGGCCCGACGACGCGCCCCACGCCTCGTTGATCGTGGCGCCATCGACGAGCACGAGAATCCGGGTATTGAAGTCACCCGGGATCTGGAGGCCGCGGATGCCGAGCGAGGCGTTGATCCGGTTGTCCTCGAGATACACGCCGGCGACCCCGGCGACCGCCTCGCCGACGGTGCGGTAGCCGAAGCGCCGGATCCGGTCGGCGCTGATCACGGTGACCGCCGAGGCGACATTGCCGAGGCTCTGCTCGCGCTTCGCCGCGCCGACGACGACATCCTCCTCCGCGGAGGCCGCGGCCAGCACGGTCGCCGAGCTCGACATGTCCTCGTCGGCAGGCGGCAGCGGCGGCAGGTCTGCCGGGTCGACGGCCGGGGTGACGGCCGGGGTGACGGCCGGGGTGACGGCCGGGGTGACGGTCGGATCCTGCGCGTGCGCGACCGTCGGGAACGCGAGGGCCGTCGCGATCACGACGCAGAGCGACCTCCCAATCATCCACGGCGATGATACCGGCGGGCTGTCAGCGGCGTCTGCTCGCCGCCCCGAAGATTCATCAGGCGAGGAGCTCGGGGGCGGCGAACAGGGCGGCGAGCCGCGACGAGAAACGGCCCGCAGCGGCGCCGTGGATTGTGGTCGAACGTCGCGCACAGCCGCAGGACCGGGCGGACCTCGACGCGATCGCGCCAGCTCCTACGGCCGCGGGTGGGCTTCGAAAAACTCCCACATCAGATCGGTCGCCGACAGATCCGTCGACGTGTGACCGAACGGCGGGATCAGGATACCGCCGGGCCAGGTGTGGCCGCCGTTCTCGATCGTGCAGAGCGTGACGTGCGCGTCCGCCTGGCACTGGTCGTACGTCATGCAGCGCGCGTCACCGTTCGCGTAGGTCTCGACGGGCGCGCCGGTGCAGTCGTTGCGGGCGGCCCACCCGGTGAACGTCGCGTCGACCGACGGAAACCCGGTCGTCGTGCTGCCTTCCCACGGCACGAGCATGTCGGCGGTGCCGTGGAACGCGAGCACCGGCACCGGTCGCGATGGCGCGCAGGCCGGCATCCCGAGGACGCCGGCGACGGGCGCGATCGCGGCGATCCGATCGGCGAGCTCGCAGCCGAGGCGGTGCGAGAGAAAGCCGCCGTTCGACATCCCGGTCGCGTAGACCCGTGCGGGGTCGAGGCACAGCCGCTCGCTCGCCTCGTCGAGGATCGCGCGGACGAACGCGACGTCATCGACCTCGGTCTCGGCGGCGTGCCCGCAGCACGCACCGGCGTTCCACGATCGCGGAAACCCGGTACCGAGCGGCTGCATCGCGACGAAGCCCTCGGCGTCGGCCTTCTCCGCCATCCCCGATAGCGCGCGCTCCTGCACGGCATCGGACGTGAAGCCGTGGAAGTCGAGCACGAGCGGCGTACCGCGCGAGACGTCGTACGACGCCGGCACGTGGACGTTCACCGTGCGCAGGCGGCCGCCCGACGAGATCGTCCAGATCGCATCACGCGGTGGCGTTGGCTTGCCGGTGCAGCGCACCGCGGGCGTGCCGTCGGGGGCGCTGTCAGCTGCGGGCGCGTCGGGCTGGTCGCTCGGGGATCCCGACATGCCGCACGCGGCGAGGAACACGAGGGCGACGGACGCTGGCACGAGGCTTCGCATGGGTCTTCTCCAGTGCGCCTTCGAGGAAGGCGTCGACGACCGGTTCGAGCAGGACGGTGAGCGCGGCGCTGCGCCGGTTCGAGGTGAAGTGAAAGGCGGCGCCCAGATAGGTCGCGAGGAGGCCGCGCGCGAGCTGCTCGGGACCGACGCCGGTGCGCAGCTCGGCACGAGCGCGCCGCGCGTCCTCGATCATGTCCACGAGCACGAGCCCGAACATCGCGTCGGCATCGCCGGCGGTCGTGGCGTTGTCCAGCGCGGCAGCGAGCACGGCACGCGAGAGCTCGCGGCTGAGTCCCGCCTGCTCGCCGAGCGCGAGTGTCGTCGCGCGGAGCGCCGCGATCGGACCCGCCGGCAGCGCGGCGAGTCGGGCAGCACGCGCCGCCTGGGTCTGGCGCCGGACCAGCTCGACGATGACCGCGTCCTTGGTCGCGAAGTGGACGAAGAACGTACCCTTCGCGACGCCGGCCCGCTTCGCGATCGCGTCGACGGTAGTGCCGTGATAGCCGAGCGACGAGAACAGCTCGACCGCCGCCGCGAACAGCCGACGGCGCGTGTCGTCGGCCTGGTCTTGCCGGGTTCCCATCTTCGGGCTGACCCTAGGTCACTGACCACTGGTCAGTCAAGCGAGGACGCGTCGTGATGCCCGTCGCACCGCCCGCTCGCTACGATGCGGTATGCGCGCGGCCGCGCGACGCAAACCGCGGCCGGCGTGATGCCGACCGCGGGGACCATCGTCGCGACGTCGGTGGTCAGCGACCCGCGGCGCGGAACGTGAACGGGTAGTTCACCTGGACGCTGCCGCCGTTCGTCGGCTTCGGGAAGTCGATGTTCTTGATGACGTTCGCGACACAGCTCGAGACCTTGGGGTCGACGCCATTGCCGTTCGCGTCCGATACGCTGCCCGACGCCGTGATCAGGAACTGCACCGCGACCGTACCTTCGAGGCTGGGCTTCGCGAGCAGCTCGGCCTCGTAGCAGTAGCTGATCCGCGCGAGGTTACGCTTCACGTAGCGGCGGATGATCGCCTTGTCGAGACCGTCGGTCGGCCGCGGCATGCCGATCGTCGTCGACGGCACGAGCCCGTCGCGCTTGCGGAACCGGCCGTTGCCGTTGCCGCCACCGCCCCAGCCGTCGCCGACCTTGTCACCGTTGCCGATCGTGCCGTAACGACCGGTGCCGACGATGCCGCAGTCGCCACCGAGGCAGCCGCCGCCCGGTCCAAAGCCGTTGCGACCGAACCCGAAGTTGCCGCGGCCCTCACCCTCGGAGCCGATCAGCGGGCCGTAGACGTCCGTCGTGTCGAAGCCGCTCGACAGGTCCGCGGTGCCGGTGATCGAGTTGATGCCACCGGAGATCACGCTCGCGCTGCCGAGGAAGCCGGCCTCGGTCGCTGCCTGGATCGCTTCGGCGCGCGACAGCTGCGGGGTCGTCTGGTTGTCCTTGACCCGCATGTGACCTTGGTCCTGCTTCGCATCGGGCTTGCCGGCGGCGCCTTCCTCGAGCGCCATCTTGCCGCCCGCCGCGGGATCGCCACTGAAACCATCGCTGTTGTCCTCGACGATCTCGTCGGGGACGTCCTCCTTGGCGGTGTTGCTGGTGTCGATCGCCGTGGTCTCCATCATCGCGAGATCGATGTTGACCGTGCCGTCCTCGACGGGAACCGTCTGCAAGAAGGCGACGATGCCGAGGTGCAGCACGAGCGAGCCCGCGACGTACGCGACGGTGCGGCGCTCGACGTTGCCAAACAGCGGCATCGCCTGCTGGCGCGGCTTGCCGACCGCGGACACCATGAACGTCGTCTGGCCGGCGCGCGCGCGGATCCGGGCGAATGCCGGGATCGGAACCTCGATGGCGCCCGCGGTCGTCAGCGACGGACGCGAGCGGCCCGTAGCAGCAAGCTCCGAGAACGGAGTCGACTTGCCATCGACGATCATCTCGCCGTCCATCCCGGCGCCGTAGTTGAAGACGAAGTCGTCGCCGGACGGCGCGACGAGCGGGAAGCTCGGCGACGGTGCGTGCTCGACGGGCTGCTCGACACCGGGGGCTGTGCCGATCCGGTAGTACGGGCTCTGCTTCTCGCCGCGGGCGCGGGCGAGACCGGCAGTCATGCCGAGGAGGCCGAGCGCGAGGCCACCGAACGCCGCCCAGTCGACGCCGACCCCGACGGTCTTCGGCCGGTACGAGTACGCCGGCTTGTGGAGGACGCGCGTGTGGTACTCGAGCGCGGCGCGGTTCGTGGCGGCGTTGTCGACCGACACGTAGAACGCGGTCGCCGAGGTGAGCAGGCAGGCGAGGCCACCGGCGAGGAAGCCCCAGGTCTTCGCGGTGACCTTGCCGCCGCGCGGGTCCGTGCAGTGCTTCACGTCGACGACGGAGTCGCCGAGCATCGTCGCGACCTCGACCGCGCGCGCGCCCGGCTCGTCATCGGCCATCGCCGCGCCGAACGCGACGGGGGACAGCGGTGCCGCCGCCATCATCGTGGGTGCGAGCATCGGCTGCGGCGCCGGCGTGATCGTCATCATGGGTGCGGGGGGTGCAGGCGGTGCAGGGCGCAGCGCGGCGACGGGCGGCGGCGGCGGGGTGGTGACGGGGGCGGCGGCCTCGGCCACGCTGGTCGCCGCGGACGCGGAGGTCATCGCGAGCTCGAGGCGGACGTTACCGATCTGGATCGCATCGCCATCCGCGAGCTTCGCCTTGTTGATCCGCTGGCCGTTGATGAACGTGCCGCGCGTCGACCCGAGGTCGATCAGGTACGCGGTGTCGTGCTGGATCTCGACGATGGCGTGCATGCGGCTCACCGACTCGTCGTCGAGGCAGATGTGCGCGGACGGCACCTTGCCGATCTTGATGACGCCCTGGTTCAGCTCGCGAAAGCCGACGAGCTCGTTGCCCTTGAAGATGCGGAACTTGAGCGCAAGCATAGAAGTGGCCATCACGGACCTCCGGCGTGGCGCGGTTTCCGCGCCTCATGGTCGAACCGCAGGAGCGCGCGCATCACCTAGAAGCAGGGTGTGCGCGTCGAGCCGCGGTCTCTCCGACCGTCGTGACCGCCCGGCCATGTGCCTTGCGATCGAAGCTTCCGACACCCGCTTCGGGCACGGGTTCCGGGTTTCTTCGGTTTCGACTTGACGAGGCGGAATGGCCGCTTGCAACGAGCCTGCAACCGCACCGGTGTAGGCGCTGTCCGCGCTCGATGGGCCGGCCAGACGAGCGTCCCGCCGCGACCACTCGCCGCGACCTGCTGCGGCGAAATGATACGTTCGCGCGCGGTGGTGGCCGCAACGCCGAAGACGCTCGCGGTAAGCGGACTGCGCGTCTCGCTTCCCGACGGGCGCGTGCTGATCGACGGCGTCGATCTGTCGATCGGCGAGGGCGAGGTCGTCGTGCTACTCGGCGGCTCGGGTGCCGGCAAGTCGACGTTCGCGCGCGTGCTGTTCGAGCGCGACGAGCTCGACGCGGCTGGTTTCGAGATCGTCGCTGCACAGCTCGATCTCGATCGCGGTCAGCTCGGCCTCGTCCCGCAGCGCGGCGCGCTCTTCGATCACCTCGACGTCCGCGGCAACCTCGAGCTCGCGCTTCGCCACGCCGAGGGCCCGCGCGCGACGACCGACGAGGTTCCAGGCTGGCTCGCGCGTGTCGGCCTCGATCCGAAGCTCGCGGAACCGGGCACCGCCGTCGGTCGGCTCTCGGGAGGCCAGGCCCAGCGCGTCGCCGTCGCGCGCGTGCTCGCGAGCCGGCGCAAGCTGCTCTTCCTCGACGAGCCGTCGGTGGGCCTCGATCCGCACCGCGTGCGGATGCTCGCGCGGCTGATCCGGACACAGGTTTCGGCACTGGGGATCTCGGCGATCGTCGTCACCCACGACGTCGCACTGGCGGCCGGCGTCGCCGATCGGCTGTTCCTGCTGTCGCTCGAGAATCGCCGCCTCGAGCAGCTGTTCGTCGACCGCTGGCCCGGCGCGCTCGAGGATCCCGGCCACGACGCGGCCGAGCGCGGGCGCTGGCTCGTCGAGCTCGAAGCCGCGCTCGTCAGCCACCTCGAGGAGCACGGCGACAAGCCCCCGCCACAAGGCAAGATCCCAAACAGGAATCCGCTCGCCGGCGTCGCGCGTGCGGGCGAGCCGCTGATCTCGCCGTTCAAGGTGGCGATGGTGTCGGCGATCAAGACGCCGCTCCAGCTGATCAAGTATCCCCGCGACTTCGCGATCGTCGCGCGTCGCGTGCTCGCACAGACGCTGCTGCGGCCGCTGATCTTCTACGTCATCGTGTCGACGCTGATCGGCTACACGGTGCTGTTCGTCGTCAGCAAGGTCGGTGGTGCTGGCGTGCGCCCCGATGCGCTGCTGCGTCAGATCGGCGGCAGCCACGTGATCGCGCTCGCGCCGGCACTCTCGGCGCTGTTGTTCGTCGCGGCCTCGGGCAGCGCCACCAACGCGTGGCTGGGCTCGATGAGCCTGACCAAGCAGACGCTCGCGCTCGATGCGCTCGGCGTCGATCGCCGCGCGTATCTGTGGGCACCCGCATGGCTCACCGTCGCGCTGAGCTACTTCGCGGTCGCCGCGCTGTTCGCACTCGGCATGATCGCCGGCGGCTACGCGGTGTGCCGCGCGTACGACGTGCCCGATGCGTGGGCGCTACTGACCGGCGACATCTTCGATCCGCGGCCGGAGCGTGCGCGCTATCTGGTGCGCGCGCTGTTCCTGGTCTGGATCTACGGCTGGGGGATCGCGAGCGACGTCGTCGCCAAGGGCGGAGGTCCGAAGCCGGAGGCCGACGCGGTGACGAAGGGCATGACCGCGAGCGTCGTCGCGTGCACGCTGTGGGTCGTCGCGTGGGAGCTGCTCACCGTCGTCGTGGTGTTCCAGACGTGAGAGGCCCGGCCACGATCGTCGGCATCGGCCTGGTCGCCGCACACGCGGTGGCGTTCGTCCTCGTCGTGCCGTCGTTTCGAACGGCGGATCTCTCGCTCGAGATTCCCGCGGAGCTGATCGTCGGCCCTCAGCCTGCCGGCACGTTGCCCGAGGAGCTCGAAGGTCGCGCGATCCACGAGCTCGCCGGCACCGCGGGGCTGCGTCACGCGCGCTACAGCGTCACCTATCGCGGCGGCTTCACGCGCAGCGTCGGCGTGTCGGGCCTCGTCGGGCCGTTCCAGGATCCGGCGAAGCCGGCGTGTACCGGGCGCGTCGTCGTCGGGCAGAAGCTCCTCGACGATGGCGCCGCCGGTCCCGCCACGATCGCCGGCGAGGTCAAGCGCACGCTGGCCGCCGAGATGGAAGGCGAGAGCTTCGTCGGCATCGGCAAGTTCGAAGGCGTCGAAGGCGTGTCGCTGCGATGGGCGCAGGTCGCGGGTCATCCCGAGGATTGGGGCACCGTCGAAGATGCACCGCATGGTTACGTGCGAGCGACAGCGCGGCTCAAGTTCGATCGCATCGACATCCCGATCGTGGTCGCGCTGATCCCGCAGATGACGCGAGAGAAGCTCGACTTCAAGATCGTCGCGCGCGCCCAGCTCGAGCTCGGCAACAGCGCGCTGCAGTGGATCTCCGATCGGCTCGGTGGCGACAAGCTCGCGACGCGCCTCGCCCGCCGTCAGATCGACGGCTCGCTGATCACCGCGCTCGCGCCGCCCCCGCCGTTCGATCTTCCCGGCGGTCACCGGCTGACGTTCGGGTATTGCGACGGGCCGCCCGAGATCATCGACGGCCACTCGGGCGCGCTGCCATTCTCGATCGAGATCGGACGCGTCGGTTCGGGCAAGACGGTGTCCCCCGTGCTGCCACCGCGTCGCGGTCCGGCGGCGCATGCACCGATCGCATCGAACGGCAGCGTCGCGATCGATCTCGATCTCGATGCCGCGAACGCGTTGCTCTACGAGCTGTGGCGCTCCGGCTTCCTCGATCGTCAGCTCGCCGCCGCCGGGCTCGACAAGCGGTTCAACACCGATCCGATCGTCACCGAGTTCCTGTCGTTGCGGATCTCGCCACCGGTGCTCGCGTTACCGCCGGTGCTCGGCGTCGGCAGGCGTGGGCTGCAGATGTTCGCCGACGCGCGCGTGATGATCGCGGACGGCGACACCAAGACCGTCGGGCGCGTGTGGGGCGGCCTCGACTTCGGG
>JACCTC010000485.1 GCA_013812655.1 Deltaproteobacteria bacterium
GATGTGATTCTGGCGGGTCGCGATCAGGCGCAGCAGTCGGTTGATGACGATGTGGAGTACGCCGTACGCGAGGAAGGCGATGGCGATCGACAGCGTCACGCCGCTTCCCGGTGCGTCCTGCGGGCCGCTGACGATGTTGCGGAACGGTGCGAAGAACGGGTCGGTCAGCGTGACGATGAACTTCACGAAGCCGGCGCCGCTGCGCGCCGCGATCAGCGACAGCACGAAGCGGATCGCGAGCAGCGCGTAGAGCAGGAAGAACGCGTAATCGATGAACTGCGAGACCCGGGCGATGCCGCGCGAGCGGTGGACCTCGCGCTCGGAGCTGACGACCTCGTCGATCGCGTCCTCCTTCATCGAGCCCGCGACCTGGTCGAGCTTGCGCGCCTGACGAGGTGACGGATCGGCGCTCGCGCGGTCTGCGAGCTCGGCGTTGACGTCGTCCTCGACCTGCCCCTTCACGGAGTCGTGTTGTTGGTTGCGTCGGGCATCGTCGGTCGCCAGTAGCGTGGGCTCGGGCTCGCTCATCCGGCCTGACCTCTTCACGAGGCGCGCCGCGCGCGCTGGCGTCGCGGTGGCCTCCCGAGGGCTAGCGCAGCGGCATCGAACGCCCGGCGGTGCAGAACTGCCACGTTCCAGCTGTCGTGATCGCCCGATCGGGCGCCACCGCTCGCTCGCGATCGAGCTCGCAGACGGCCACGTTCCAGCACCACGCGCCGAGGCCGGAGGGATCACCGCGAACGAGCGTGACCCCACATCTGCAATCACGTCCCGCGGCGCTTCGGACGAGAGCTACTGACCGGTGGTCGTCGCGGGCCCGACGCAGTTGCCTGCGGTATCGGCCTTCACGGAGTCGGCGCCGCTGGTGCAGAAGGTGTCGATCTCGGCGATGCGCTCCTTCGAGGCATCCTGCTCGGCCTTCCAGCTGGTGGCTGCGGTGTCGTACTTCGCCTTGATCTCGTCCCGCTTGGCCTGCTCGATGGTCTCGCAGGTGATCGCCTGGGAGACGGCCTTGTGATACGCGGTGCAGCTCGCGGGCATCCACGACGGCATCGTCGGATCGAGCGCCACTTCACCCTCACCGCTCCCGACGCCCATCGGCTCCGTCGAGCCTCCCGAGGACTTGGACTTACCGCCACAGGCGGTGGCGGCGGCGATCACGACGGTAAAGACGAGCAGATTCTTCATTGTGGAGCCGAGGTACCACGTCTCGGGACCCGGGTGCGCAGCGAAGGGCGACCTTGCTGTGACGGACCTGTCCAGCCTGAACCGCGCACGCGCTCCAGCGCGCGTCGGGCGTCGACGCTCGTCGCAGGCGCCCGCGCAGCACCCCGTTCGGCATCACGCGAACGGGATGCCGTGGGGCGACCGTGGGAACAGCGTGCCCGTTTCAGTGCGAGATCGCGTTCGATGCTTTGCGCTGCGCGCGCGTACCGCGGCGACGGCGAGGCATCACGCCGTCGGCGCTTTGCTCGCTCAGCTCCATCGACTCGTCCTCGCGATCCAGCTCGGCCCGGCGGCTTCGCAGGTAGCGGACGAGGACGACACCGCCACCGACCGCGGCCACGAGCGCCACGAAGCCGAGGATGCCGCGCTTGGGCCCGATGCGGTGGGCGAGATCCACCGTACCGCTGCCGACCTTCTTGGCGGCACTCGACGTGTTGGACGCGATCAACTTCGCGATGTCGGCGGAGTGCTCGCCGATGAGCTTCGCGACGTCTGCCGCGTTGCTACCGACGACCTTCGCGAGGTCGCCAGAGACGCCGCGGATGCGATGCGCGAGGTCACCGGAGGTGTCTCCAGCGTTGTGAAAGAGGTGCTTGACCGTGTTCAGCATGCGGAGGAGAAGTGCAGGCCGTGTGCCCGCGGCCGTCGTTCGCGAACCGTGCGCTCCGGTAACGGCTGGGATGCGGGCGATCTCCTGTGTCGACGGCTTGCTGATGCCGAGCGATCGCGGGCCGCCCGCAAGGACGGCTCGCGCACCGTGAGACCGACCGCAGGCACCCGAAACGCGCGACTGGCCGCGCGGCGGGTTGCCACACGGCCAGATCGCATCGCCTGTCGGGTCGGCAGTCGACTCGACAGGGTCGTCTAGTAGCGCCGGGTCGAGCCGTTGTTGCCGACCGTGCCGCTGGTGTAGCCGCTGCTGCCGTACTCGTCGAAGCCGGTGCTCCCGGTCTGCGACGACACGGGGTCGATGCTGCGGGCCTGCTGATTGCCCATCGCGCCGACCTTGTTGCCGAGGTCGCCGACCTTCGCCTTCGCGTTCGTGACGAGCTCGTTGAAGCTCTGCTTGATGCCCGCGAGCGACATCTCGCCTCCGCGACGCTTCTGGGCATATGCAACCGCACCACCGATAGCGAGAAGTCCGAGCAGATTCTTGATACGCATGATTTCCTCCTGTTTCGCTGAGGTACTCGCAAGGTGCGTGCCCGGCGCAAAACTGCGCGATCGCGGGTCACTGCACGTGTGAGAGCCGCCCGTGCACGGCGTGCAAGGCGCTCGTGCAGGTTGTTCGCAAGAAGTCATCCGAGTGCGACATGATGCTGGTGTGACTGTCGAGCCGAGCGCACCCGACGCGGAACGCCGGAACGCCTTGCTCGCGGTGCTGGGAGATCTGGTCGCGCGTGGTGGCGTGGCGTCGCTGCTCGCGCCGCCGATCGCGCCGGGCGTCGCAGCATTTCCGGAGCCGTGGCGACCGTCCGTCAGCGGCGTGACCGCGCTGCTTCGCCGCCTCGTTTGGCACGCCGGTGGGCTCGGCGATCGCCACGTGATCGTTGCCGACGAGCTGCTCGGTGCGCCGCCGACCGAGCACAAGCCGCAGACTCGCGTCGAGCTCACCGAGGTGCGCCAGCGCGCGCTCGCCTTCACGCTGTCGTTTGTCGGCACGGACGATGTGGTCGGCACGCTCGCGCACGAGGTCGGCGTCGCGCACGCGATCCTGCATCGCCCCGATGACGCCGATCCGTATCGCTCCGCCGAGCAGCCCGTGATCCCGGTCGACCTCGAGCGCGATCTCGAACGCGGCTCGATCGCCACCGTCTATCTCGGGCTCGGCGTGATCGCGGCCAACGCGGCGTTCCAGCAGTACAGCTCGCGGATCCGCACCGACGCGTACGCGCCTCACGTCTACGAGGTCCATCGCGCGGGCTACGTGCCGATGGCCGAGCTCGCGTACCTGCTCGCGGTGCAGGCAGTCGTGCGTGGCGAGACAACCGCGCCGGCAGGCCTGGCACCGCCCCAGCGCGACGAGGTCCTCCCGTGGATCGCGGCGCTCGTGCCGCGGGCGAGCGAGCTACGCGCGCGCCTCGGGGTCCCGGCCACCGCGCACCCCGAGCCACGACCGCCGGTGGTCCGGTTCGACGACGTCGACGTCGATGACGACGCCCCGCGC
>JACCTC010000012.1 GCA_013812655.1 Deltaproteobacteria bacterium
TCGAACACCGTCGCGCCGAGCCGGCCGACCCGCAGCGCCGGGCCTGGCAACCGCTCGCGCAGCGTGTTCGTCGCGGTCGCCTCGTAGGCGCGCGAGCTCAGGCGGACCACGCCGCTGCACGCGCCGACCGCGACGCTCGAGCAACCTCCCGCGAGCAACACCCCGCGCTCGCCGGTCGCGACCGCCGCGTGGAACGCGCGACCCTCGATCAGCACCGATTCGCCGAACGTGTGGGTCACCGGATCGTAGATGGTCGCAACTGGCTGCGGCCCGCCGCTCAGCACGACCCGACCATCGGCGAGCGCGGTCAACGTCGCGCCGACGAAGCCGGTCTCGCCGAGCACCGCCGGAACGCTGACCTCGCTGAACGTGCCGGTCGCCGGATCGTAGCGCTCCGCGGTCGCGAGCGGCGTGCCAGCCGCGTCGACGCCGCCGACGACCAGCACGCCATCGCCCGCACGCGCCACGAGCGGCGCGATCCGCGCGTGGTGCAGCGCGCCGGTGCGGCAGAACCCGTCCGGCGGCGCCATGAACACCGGGATCGCGGCGCCGTCCGCCAGCGCCCCGAAGTCGAGTGGTGCGGTCTTGCCCGCCGCAGCGATCTCGCCACCGCCGATCCGGACCTCGACGCCGAGTTGCTCGGTGTCGGCCGGAAAGTCCGTGATGTCGAGCGCGCCGTCGAGCGCCACCGCGCGCACGATCTCGCCGCGCGTCGAGTACGCGATCACGCGGAGCTCGGTCGCGCCGACCGGCCGGCCACACGGGTCGTCCGCGATCGGTCGGATCGGCTCGAGCGTGACGCGCGCGGCGGGATCGCTGCACCCCGCCAGCATCACGGTCAGTAGCGCACGCCGAGCGATCACGACGCACATGATACTCTCGACGCGATGACGGAGTTGCCGACGACGTTCGGCAAGTACTTCCTGACCGAGAAGCTCGCGATCGGCGGAATGGCCGAGATCTACCTCGCGAAGCTCGTCGGGCCGGGCGGCTTCGAGAAGCAGCTCGTCATCAAGAAGATCCATCCCAAGCTGTCGGGGCAGCGGCACTTCGTCGATCTGTTCGTGACCGAGGCGAAGACTCTCGTCACGCTCGCGCACGGCAACATCGTCCCGGTCTACGAGCTCGGCGTCATCGACGACACGTACTTCATCGCGATGGAGTACATCGACGGGCCGACGCTCTACCGGCTCACCGAGATGCTGGCGCGCCGCGACGAGGCGATGGCGCCCGCGCTCGCCGCGTGGATCACCGCGCGGATCCTCGAGGGGCTCGACTACGCGCATCGCAAGGGCGAGGGCGTGATCCATCGCGATCTATCGCCGCGCAACGTGATGCTGTCGCGCGACGGCGAGGTCAAGCTCGTCGATTTCGGGATCGCGGTCACGCTCGGCGCCGCCGACGACGGCAAGGACGTCCAGGCCGCGCCGTCGGGCTCGTTCCCGTACATGTCCCCCGAGCAGGTGCGCCGCGAGCCGCTGAGCGGCCAGACCGATCTGTTCTCGGCCGGCGTGCTCATGTGGGAGATGCTCGTCGGCCAGCGGTTGTTCGCGCGTCCCGATCCGGACGCCACGCTCGCGGCGGTCAGTGCGGACCCGATCGCGCGGCCTTCGACGAAGCGGCCGGACATCCCGGCGAAGCTCGACGAGATCGTCATGCGTGCGCTCGAGCGCGATCAGCACGCGCGCTGGCCCTCGGCGGGCGAGATGCTCGGCGCGCTGCAGCGCTTCCTCTACGGTCTCGATACGACGCCCGGCCCACGCGATCTGTCCGCGCTCGTCGCGCGCTACTGCCCGCCCGAGACGCGGCGGATGCCGACCCACGCGGATCCGATCGAGGGCCCCGAGCGCACCGCGGGCCCCGAGCGCACCGAGAGCGCCGAGCGCACCGAGAGCGCCGAGAGCGCCGAGAGCGCCGAGAGCGATGATGCCCCGCTACCCGGTCCGAGCACGGCCGTGATCCCACGCGACGCCCCGACGTCGCCGAAGGGAAAACGTCCGCGTACCGAGACGTTCGCAACCCACGTCGAGCTCGAGCACATGCTCGGCCGCGGGACGCCGCTGTTCCCGTTTCCCGCGATTACCGACGAGCCAGCGAACGGGCCAGCCACCGAGCCCGGACCGCAAGCCGGATCCGAGCCCGCCGCCACCGACCGCGGTGCGGAGCCTGCCGCGAGCACGGCGCCGCCGTCACCAATGCCGAAGATCGGCATCCCCGGACGTCGCGCGCCGACGCGCGCACTGCTCGTGCTCGCCGCGCTCGGCACTTTCGTCCTCGGCGCCGTCTCGATCGTGACGTTCGTGCGATCACGCGATCGCGCCATCACCCCCGACGCCGGTGTGCCCGACGCGTTCGTCATTCCCGGGACGGGCATCGTCATCGAGTCACCGGATGCGTCAGCACCCGGCACGCCTGATGCGCCCGCCGCAGCCGCCGATGCGCCCGTCGACGCGCCGCCCGCGCTCGATGCCGGAGCCGCGATCGATCCCGGACCTCGCGATGCGGGCCAGCGTGTCCGCGCCGACGCCGGCGCCGTCATCGTCACAGACGCCCCGCCGCGTGCGACCGGCACCGCGACGCTCAAGATCGGTGCCGAGCCCTGGGGCGAGATCGTGATCGACGGGACGCCGCGCGGCCGCACGCCTGCCGAGCTCCAGCTCCCCGTCGGCAAGCACGTCGTCGAGGTCATCTATCGCGGCGACGATCCGCCCCGCACGCGGCGGTTTCCGATCGAGCTGACGACGGACGAGGTCGAGCAGGTCCACGCCGACTTCACGAAGCCGTGACAGGCTTGGTTAGCGGCTGAAGTCGTCGGGATCGACGCCGACGATCGGCGGTGGCGTCGATCCGGCCGTCGCGACGATCGTGATGATCGTACCGAGCACGATCGCGGCGCCGACGCCGACCCACAGCCCGGGGCTCCGGCAGAGCTTGCAGCTGCCGTCGGCGGCGGGCTTGCCGCCGCGGTCACCGAGGACGCTCGGCGGGTAGCGCAGCTCGCCGGTGCGCGCGGCCTCCCAG
>JACCTC010000020.1 GCA_013812655.1 Deltaproteobacteria bacterium
TCGCGGGTGACCACGGGTTGAGGCCGACCGAGATCTTGATCGTCTCGGGCGTGCGCGTCGCCGAGACGCCGTAGAGGCAGGTCGGGAACAGCACGTAGCCGAGGAACCCGGGGCTGCGCGCGCCGACGTCCGCGATGCGGTCGAACACGATGACGTCGTCGTGCCAGACGCCGAGCCGGCGAACAGCGTCGAGCTCGCGCGCCCGCTCGGTCTCGACCTGCGCGAGCTGCATGGCGATCTCGGGCCGCTCCGCGACCTCGGCGAGCGAGCTCCGCGACAGCCAGTCGACGTAGTGCGCGGTATCGAGCCGCGAGCGTCCGTGCGCGAGCCACGCGGCGAGCCGCTGGGCCGGGTTCGTGAGCGCGATCGCCGCCTCGGCGGACGCGAACTGCGCCGCGTCGATCGTATCGGCCCACTGCACGGCCTCGATCAGGTGCGGCGCTGGCTGCCAGCTCCAGCCCGCGCCGAGCGCGCGACCGATCAGGCCCGCACATGACGGCGAGCTCGGATCGAAGAACCAGGTCGGCTGATGCTGATCCTCGAACACCTGGCGCAGCGACGCCGGCTGGAACGCGGTCGGGTGGTGATCGAACCACCACCGCATCTTCGGATCGGCGCAGAACCGGAAGTCGACGCAGGCGTGATCGTCAGCGTCGAGCGGGATGCCGTCGAACGGATTGCCGTCCTTGTGGACCATGCCGACGGGCCGGACATCGACGTGCTTGTCGATGTGATCCCGGTAGAACGCCGCGAACAGCGCGGCCGAGGTGGTCCCATCGAAACACGCGTCGTGGAAAAAGATCTTGAGGACGCGGGACACGACGGCGGAGCGATCATACCCCGCGCCTGTGCTCCGCGGCATGTCGGGGTAGGTGTTACCCTGCCGCCATGTCCGTTGAGACTTATACGTGGCTCAAGGCCGGCCACCTGATCGGCCTGTTCGTCTGGATCAGCGGCCTCGTGGCCGTCTACTGGCTGTTGCGGTTTCACTCGCACGCGCCCAGAGAGGTGCACGAGAAGCTGACCCTGCAGGAGCGCTCGATGGCGCTGATGGCGGATATCGCCGCGACGCTCGCGATCGGCACGGGCATCGCGATGATCATCGGCGGCAAGGTCTTCTCGCAGCCCAAGATGGGCTGGTTTCACATCAAGCTCACCGTCGTCGCTCTCATGATCTTGCCTGTCCACGGCATGCTGCGCGCCAAGGTCAAGAAGTACGGGATGGGCATCATGAAGCCAGTGCCGCAGTGGATGTGGACGCTGCTGCTGTGCGGTGTCGTCGCGGTGCTGATCCTCGTGACCCGCGTGCGACTGGCCTTCCTGATGTCCTGACCGTGACGACGATCCTGCACGTCGACCTCGACGCGTTCTACGCGGCGGTCGAGCAGCTGGACGATCCGGAGCTGCGCGGCCGACCGGTGATCGTCGGCGGCGCGGCGCGACGTGGCGTGGTGTCGTCGTGCTCGTACGAGGCGCGCAAGTTCGGGATCCGCTCGGCGATGCCGATGTGGGAGGCGATGCGGCGCTGCCCGAGCGCGGTGGTCATGCCGGTCCGCATGGATCGCTACGCGGAGCTGTCCCACGCGTTCTTCACGATCCTCGGGGACTTCTCGCCCGAGGTCGAGGGGCTCTCGCTCGACGAGGCGTTTCTCGACGTCACCGCGAGCGAGCGGCTGCTCGGCGACGGGCCGACGATCGCGCGCACGATCAAGCAGCGCGTCCGCGACGAGCTCGGCCTCGTGGCATCGGTCGGCGTCGCGCCGATCAAGTTCGCGGCGAAGATCGCCTCGGACATCGACAAGCCCGATGGCCTGCGCGTCGTGCTCCCCGATCAGGTCATCGCGTTCCTCCACCCGCTGCCGATGACCCGGCTATGGGGTGTCGGCGAGGCGACGCGCGAGATCCTCGCGAGCATGGGGCTATCGACGATCGGCGACGTCGCACGCTATCCGGTCAACGCGCTCGTCAACCGCCTCGGCGCGGCGACCGGGCATCACCTCGCGGCCCTCGCGCGCGGCGAGGACCATCGCACCGTGGTCGCCGAGAGCGAGACGGTCTCGGTCGGCCACCAGGAGACGTTCGACGACGACGTCGACGATCGCGGCGAGCTCGCGGTGCTCCTGCTCGCGCAGGCCGATCGGGTCGCGCACCGGCTTCGCGAGTCGAACCTGCGCGCGCGCGCGGTCGTGCTGATCATCAAGTACGACGACTTCCGGCAGATCACCCGGCGCTCGACGCTCGATTCGGCGAGCAGCGATGGCGGCGTGATCGCGCGGACCGCGATCGAGCTACTCGCGAAGGTGACGATCGAGCCGTGCAAGGGCGCCCGTGTGCGGCTGTGCGGGCTATCGGCGACGAACCTCGAGCCTCGCGACGCGCCCCGTCAGCTCGGCTTCGACGAGGCTACCCGCGAGAAGGGCGAGCGGCTCGGCGACACGATGGACAAGCTCGCGGCGAAGTTCGGCAAGGCGACGATTCGCCGGGCCGTGCATCTCGTCGATCCCGACGACGATTGACGGCGTCGTGCCAGGTGACGCTCAACGCCGGGTGCCGATCAGCGCCGAACGACGATCGACCAGCGTTCGACCGTACCGGCCGGGCCGACCGCGACGCACGTGAACGGCCCGTTGCGCCACGCCAGCGCCCGGAGCTCCTCGTCGGTGCGCTCGTCCGTGGGCGGACTGATGCCGCGCGCGTGCTGCACCAGGTAGGTCACCGGCTCGCCACCGACCTCGAGCTGAACGATCGCCGCGCGTCGATCGAGCACCTCGATCTGGCGAGCACCGATGATCTTCGAATCGGCGGGTGGCAGCGGTGCATTCTTGCCGACGACGCCGATCGACCACGCGCGTAGCTCGGCCGCGGTCGGGTTGGTGAGGTCCCATGCGGGGCCGGCATCACGGTGCCGATCGATCGCCTCGGTCATCAGCACGTTGTTGCGCGCCGGAAACGTCATGTAGATCGCGACGACGGTCCCGATCAGCACGGTCAGCGTGAACAGGAACGAGACCGAGACTCGCCGATGCGGCGGGCGGGGTGCGGTGACGACCGCTTCTTCGCCTTCGATGGGGCCTTCGGCTTCGGCTTCGACGAGCTTCATGGCGCGCGCTCGAACAAGGGAATCGCGCCAAACCGGCGCTCGAACTCTGTCCGTAACTTCGCACAGAACGCGGCGAGGTCAGTAGTCCCGTCGATCTCGATCAGGTGCCGGCACAGCAGATCGTGCCCTGCGGGCAATTCGAGGGCGTGCCGGGCCACGAGCGCCTGGTGTGCGCTCGCGAGCGTACGTGCGGCAGCGCGCAGGTCCGGAGCATGAGCGTAGAGCACCATCGCGCTGCGGCCGCGCGGATAATAGACGAGGCCGTGCGCGAGCCGAAGCTGCAGCACGCCCTCGGTCGGTGGCGCGTGATCTCCGGCTTCGCCGAGCGGGTACCAGGGACCAAACTGCACCGACGCATAGTAATGTGGCAGGCGGTGGATCGGATCGCGCAACCGGTGACGCCTGCGAGCCGCGGCGGCGTCGACGACGGCGTGGAGAAGGATGGCGTGGAGAAGGATGGCGTGGAGAAGGACGGCGTGGAGACCGACGGCGTGGAGACGGACGGCGTGGAGAACGACGGCGTGGAGAACGACGGCGTGGAGACGGACGGCGTGGAGACGGACGGCGTGGAGACGGACGGCGTGGAGACGGACGGCGTGGAGACGGACGGCGTGGAGACGATCGAGCGCATCGATTTCGAGCCCGCCGGTACGGCTCCATACGACCGTGTCGCCGACCGGATCGCGTGCAGCGAAGCGGCGACCGAGGTCGCGGGCTGGCGCACCGGCTCGATCGACGCGATCTACATCGATCCACCATTCGGCACCGGCGTCGCCCGGCTCGGCCGCGGGCACCGCTACGCCGATCGCGCCGACGATCCCGACGCGTTTGTCGCGTGGCTGTTGCCGCTGCTCGAGGAGGGCCAGCGGGTCCTCGCACCTCATGGCTCGCTATTCGTCCACCTCGACTATCGCACTGTCCACTACGTGAAGGTCGCGCTCGATCGGCTGTTTGGACGAGACCTGTTCGTGAACGAGCTCGTGTGGTGCTACGCCGTCGGCGGCAAGAGCCGGCGCGGGTTCGGCCGCAAGCACGACACGATCCTGTGGTACGCGCGGTCTGCGGACTGGGCGTTTTACCCGGATGCGGTGCGCGTGCCGCGACGCGGCGGCTCGCACATGCGGGTCGTGCTCGACGGTGATCGCCCGGTTCAGGAGAAGACCGATCGGCGCACGGGACGGGTCTACCGATACCCGGTCGCGGCCGGGAAGGTCCCCGAGGACTGGTGGAGCGATATCGAGACGCTGAACCACTCAGACCGCGAGCGGATCGGCTGGCCTTCGCAGAAACCGGAGCGGCTCGTCGAGCGGATCATCCATGCCGTGACCCGGCCAGGAGACCGCGTCGCGGACTGGTTCGCGGGCTCGGGGACGACAGCTGCGGTCGCCCAGCGGCTCGGACGCGGGTTCATGGTCTGCGACCGCGAGCGCGCCGCCGTGGATCTGTGTGTCGTGAGGCTCGCGGCGCAAGGCCGGGCGCTCGCAATCGCCGGAACGCCACCGCCGCCGCTCGAAATCCTTCGTTCCTCATGTTGAGAGACATTTCCTCTCAAGCACTTGTGAGGCGGGTGATGCCGGGTGAAGATTCGGACGCAAGGCAGGTAATGGCGACTGCTCCTCTAGATGAGACCGCGCGCGTGACGCTCGAAGCGTGGCTCGTCACCGACGTGGGTGTCGTGCGCGAGCACCAGGAGGACTCCGCGTTCATGGAGCCCACGAAGGGCTTCTTCATCGTCGCCGATGGGATGGGTGGTCACGCCGCCGGCGAGGTCGCGTCTGCGATGGCCGTCGACACCGTCCGCCAGACCCTCGAGAACGCTCGCAACGAGATCGAAGCCTTCAAGAAGTCGCCGAGCGATGCGGGTCGCCGGGGCCTCGTGCAGCTGCTCCAGAACGCCGTGCTGTCGGCGCACCAGGCCGTGTTCCAGCGCGGTCAGGCCGAGGCGGACAAGGCCGGCATGGGGACCACGCTCGACGTCGTGCTGGTCGCCGGCCCGGAAGCGTTCGTCGCGCACGTCGGCGACAGCCGCACGTATCTGGTCCGCGATGGCCGCTCCTCGCAGGTCACGACCGATCACACGGTGGCCGAGGTCCTCGTGATCGAGGGCAAGCTGACGATCGAGGAGGCGCAGGTCTCGCCGCTTCGTACGATCCTGGTCAACGCGATCGGCGTGTCCGCGGACGTCGGCGTCGAGATGGCGCACGTCACGCTCAAGCGCAACGACCGGATCCTGCTGTGCTCCGACGGCCTGCACGACTACTTCCCGTCCGATGAGGAGATCGCGCAGAAGCTCTCCGAGGACGCCCCCGGCAAGGCGCTCGCGGAGATGGTCGAGCTCGCGAAGACGCGCGGCGGCCACGACAACATCACCGGCGTCGCAGTCCACATCCTCGACATCGTCGACGCGATCCCGCAGCAGATGGACGGCGAGTCGACCCAGCCTGTCGATCTGTCGGCGAACCCGTTCGCCGCCGACGAGCCGACCGAGACCGCATATATCCCGACGCCCGGGCTCACCTCGCGGCTGATCGGCGGCGCGCCGACCTTGCCGCCCGGGGTCAAGACCACGCCGATGCGCGTGGTGTCCGACCAGACGACCGGCGACACGCTGCCGCCACCGGAGCGCAAGAAAGCGTTCGGCCCTTCGGTCGACGTCGCGACCGACCCGGCGATCAATGCGCTCGATCCTGACAAGCCCCCTGCTGACAAGCCCGCAGACGCGGCGTCCAGCGATGGTGCGCCCACAGCGCAGGCCTCCGACGCGGACAGCATTCCGGCCGAGATCTCGACGGCCGACACCGGCCGTGCTCCGCTTCCGAAGGGTGACAAGGGAGCCTCGTAGTCGCGTCGTGAGCTAGGGTTTGTGTGTGGCGTGGTCCGTACCGCTCGACCTCGAAGATGCGCTCTATCTCGCGACCCGCGCCGCGGTCGGTGATCAGGCGCTCGCGACCGCCGCGCTGACGCGAGCGATCGTCGACCGCTCGCAACGCTACACTAGTGATCGCGCGAAGCTCGCCGCGCCGACCGATCGCACGGGCGATCTCGCCGCGCGGGCGGTGTTCTTCACCGTTGCCGACGCGATGAAGATCGCGATCCCACTCGCCGAGCTCGCGAACCGCGAGGCCCTGCCCGCGCGCCGCCCGCTTCGCGTGGTCGACATCGGTGCCGGTTGCGGTGCGATGACGCTCGGCTTGCTCGTGCAGCTCGCGGCCGGGACAGCCGTCGACGTCGTGGCGATCGATCGCGACACCGCTGCACTCGGTATCGCGAACGCCGCGATCCGCACGCTCGCGAGCCGGCGTGACCTCACCGTGTCGCTCGCGACGCGCAGCGAGGACGTGACCCGCGCCGCCGTGCCCGCCGCCGATCTCGTGCTGCTCGGCACCGTGCTCAACGAGCTGCCGCTCGAGGCGAGCACCGCGCTCGTCGAGCGTGCACTCGCCGCGATCGCCGACGACGGCGCCGTGATCGTCATCGAGCCCGCGCTGCGCGACACCTCGCGCGCCCTGCACGCGCTGCGCGATGTGCTGATCGCACGCGGCGCCGGCCACGTCTTTGCGCCATGCACCCGTCGCGGTGCGCCCTGCCCCGCGCTCGCCGATCCCGATGACTGGTGCCACGAGGATCGCGCACTGCGCCTGCCACCGCGCACCGCCGAGCTCGCGCGACTCACGCACCTCCGCGACAGCGGCATGAAGTTCAGCTATCTCGTACTACGCCGCGAGGCGCGCGCGCTCGTCGAGCCCCGCGACGACGCTCGCGCTGCGTGGCGCATCGTCAGCGCGCCGCGCCCGGCGAAGGGCAAGCTCGAGCTGATCGGCTGCAGCGACGCCGGCCGGATCCCGATCCGGCTGCTGCGCCGACACCGGGTCGCCGGCAACCGCGACTTCGAGCGTGCCGATCGCGGTGACGTGATCGTCACCACCGCGACCGCCGACGACACCCGCGTCGAGCTCGACGCCGACAGCGCCATCGAGCGCATCGAGCCCGCCCGCGATCGCTCGCGCTAGCTACGGCTTCGCGAGGTCGAGGGTCAGCTCCGCGAGATCGCCGGCGACCACGGTGATGGTGCCGCGAGCGATCCGGGCGGTAGCGCCGCTGCGTGGTGGTAGCCAGGCGGTCACGGCGTGCGCGCCGGGCGGGAGGTCCTTGACGATCACCGCGCCGCTGGCCTCGGTGATCGCAGCGGGCGCGGCGATGATCCATGCGGTCTCGGGTTGCTTGGCGTCGGTCGCGAGCTCGTAGACGCCGCCCGGCTCGAGTGGGATGGCGACGCCGTGGCCAGCGATCGGGAGCTGCACGGCGCGCGGCGTGCCGGGCTCGAGCTTGTCGAGGCTCGTGATCGCGCCGCGCCGCGCGACCTGGAACTGCGAGGGTCGATCGACGGCGCTCTCGACGACGAGCGCCGCCGCCGCCGCGAGCCGCGGCGTGAACGCGCAGTCCGCCAGCACGATGCGTGTCGCGGGGATCGAGACCGCATCTGCTGGCATGCCCTCGACGATCACGAGCACATCCGGAACGCCCCACGTGGTGGTCGGCGCGATCGCCGGCGCACGCGCGGTGTTGCAAGCGGTCTTGCCCGGCGATGCGCGCATCGGGACCGGTACGTCGCGCCATTCGACGCGGATCTGGGCATCGCCCGTCGCCGGTCCGGCGGGCGCTGCGCCAGCATCGGGCGAGCCGCTGCCGGGCGTGACGGCGGCGTCAGCGTCCCCGCGGACGGCTGAACCGGATCGCGCATCCTCGACGGGCCGCGGCTTCGTGCCCGAGCACGCGACCGCAAAGGTGCACGCCGCCAGGGTGCTGGCTCGCGTCAGCCCCACGCGCGCACCTCGTCGACGACGATATCGGCGTCGGCACACAGGTCGTTGATGCCAGGGCCGCGATAGTCCGCGCCGGCGAGCACGATGCGATGCGTCCGCGCGGCGGTGACCGCGGCCCGCACGCGATCGCGATGCCCGACCGGATACTGCGCGACGCCGCGGGTCCACCGGATCACGCTCGCGTGCGCGGTCGCGCCGGTGATGCCGAGCACCGCCGCGACGTCGCGCGTGGCCTGGGCGATCAGGCCCGCGTCGTCGAGGGCAAGTGCGTCGCGATCGCGGGCGCCACCGAAGATGCAACGCAGCAGGACCTGGCCCGCGGGCGCGCGATCCGGCCACACGACCGATTCGAACACGATGCCGAGCACGCGAGCTTCCTCGCCGGCCGCGACCAGTGCGCCGAAGCCGTTTGCGGCACGCGGCGCCGCGGCGGCTGGATAACCGAGATAGACGAGCGCGGTCGGCGCACGCTCGAACACGGCAAGCCGGCTCGTGAGATCGGGAATGTCGACGACGAGCGCGCCAGCATCCTGGGCAGGAACCGCGAGCACCACGCCATCCCACAGCTCGTCGTCGACGCGGACCCCGCGCGGGTCGGGCGCGAGCTTGCGGATCGGCATCGCGAGCTTGACCCGCGTCCCGAGATCACGCGCGAGCGCGTCGACGAGGCTGCCGAGCCCACCGCGCGGCGCCCACAGTCCGCGTGGCGTCGTGCTGCTGCGCTTGCCGACCACACGGGCGAACGCGGTCCGCGCTACCTGCCGGGCGAGGCCGCGGACGAGGCCACCCTGCGCTTCGAGCGCCGCGAGCCGCGGAAACCCCGCCTCGAGGCTGATGTCGTGCGCGTCGGCGGCGAACACGCCGGTCACGAACGGCGCGACGATCGCGCGGGCAGCCTCGGCGCCGAGCCGGCGCGCCGCAAACGCGTGCATCGATTCGTCGCCATTGTCGTGGCCGCGGGTCCGTCGCAGCGGTTCGCGCAGCAGCTCGAGCTTGCCGCGCCAGGTCAGCAGATCCGAGCGCGCGAGCTCGAGTGGGTTGCGCGGCAGCGCGCGCAGCTTGCCATCGAGGTAGATCCAGCGCCGGCTCGCGCGCGGCGACGCCTGCTCGACCGCGACGCCGAGCTGCTTGCACAGCGCGAGCGCACCACGTGGCGGACCGCCGAGGAACGAGCTCGCGGCGTGCTCGCGCACGAAGCCGTCGGCCGTGCTCGTGCCGACGACGCCACCGGCGCGCGGCAGTGCCTCGAACACGTGCGCATCGATGCCTGCGGCCACCAGCGCATGCGCCGCGGTCAGCCCGCCGATGCCGCCGCCGACGACAGCGATCCTCATGTCCGCGCCGAGAGCTCGCGAACCGCCGTGACCATCGCGCGCACGTGCTCGGGATCGGTCTCCGGAAGCACGCCGTGACCGAGGTTGAAGATGTGCCCGATCTGACCGGCGCGCTCGAGGATGTCTGCGACGCGGGTGCGAATCTCGGCGGGGCTCGCGAACAGCGCGCCGGGATCGAGGTTGCCCTGGAGCGCGACGCCGTCGCCGACCCTGCGGCGCACGTGATCGATGCCGACACGCCAGTCGACACCGAGCACGTCGGCGCCGCTCGACGCGTAGTCATCGAGGTACGGCGCGCAGCCGTTGACGAAGTAGATGATCGGCACCGGCGAGGTCTGCCAGGTCGGCGATTCGCGCAACATCTCGATCACGCGCTTCGCGTAACGCAGCGGGTACTCGCGGAAGTCGCCGGGCGACACGATGCCGCCCCAGCTGTCGAAGATCTGCACGCACTCGACGCCGGCGCGAACCTGCGCCTCGAGGAACACCGCGCACGTGCGCGCGAGCTTGTCGAGGAGCGTGTGGGCCTGGTCCGGCGAGCCGTAGAGCAACTTCTTGGTGTTCGGGTAGTCCTTCGAACCGCCACCCTCGACGGCGTACGTCAGCATCGTGAGCGGCGCGCCCGCGAACCCGATCAGCGGCACCCGGCCGGCGAGCCCGCGCTTGATCTGGCGGATCGCCTCCAGCGTCGAGGGGAGCTCGAGATCCGGGTCGGGCACGCGCAGGGCGTCGATCGCAGCCGCGGTGCGAATCGGCGTGCCGATCTTCGGGCCGGCCTCGGGAAATGCGACGTCGAGGCCCATCGCGGGCAGCGTGATCAGGATGTCCGAGAACAGGATCGCCGCGTCGAAGCCGAACTCGTCGATCGGCTGCAGCGTGACCTCGCACGCGAGCTCGGGCGTGCGGCAGAGGTCGAGGAACGACGCACGCGCGCGCACCGCGCGGTAAGCCGGCAAGTAGCGGCCAGCTTGCCGCATCATCCAGATCGGCGTGCGCTCGACAGGCTGACGGCGACACGCGCGAAGAAACAGGTGCTCGGACATCGCCCGCGATCCTACCCTCCGTCGGTCCCGGCGCCTGTGCGGACGCCGATCTTTCGGTATCGTCGCGGGTGATGCTCGACGGCAACGGTGGTCACGAGTGGACGGGCGAGCGTCGCGCGTCGCTTCGTGGCCACCGGACGTGATTCAGGTACCGCGATCGGTGTGCAGCTCGCGCCGCCAGGCGGTATCGTGCTCGACAAGCGGGACCCTCACTACCGCGGCTCGACAGGAGCTACCCGAGATGCAGTTCGAGATTCCGCTCAGCGTCTCGGAGATCACCCGGTTCGGCGAGAACCGCTGGGTCTTCGAATGAGCGAGCCAAGCGCCATCCTGATCGCGCCGCACGGCTCGAGCGGCGCCTTGCAGGCGCTGATGGACCGGCTCGCGAGCGTCGGCGTCGAGGTCTCGATCGTCGACGAGATCGGGGCCGCGCTCGAGCTGGCATCTCATCAGGACCCCGAAACCGCACCGGCGATCCTCCTCGATCTGCGTGAGGCCGCGCCCGGCGACGTCGAGGATCAGAAGAAGGCCGTCGACATCATTCGCCGTACGCTCGCGGCGATGCCGGACGTGCAGCCGATCGTGATCACCGCGCAGGGCGAAGCTCCGTTGATCGTCGCCTGCCTGCGCGCAGGTGCCGGCGACGTGATCGATCTCCAGCTCGAAGGTACCGCGACTGCCCGCGCGGTCGTTCACCGGATCTGTCAGCGTCAGGCCACGCGCGCGCGCGAGCGTCACGTGCTCGCACAGCAGCGCGGCATGATCGAAGATCTCTTGAAGGATCTCATCCGCACCGAGCGCAGGTCGATCGATGCCGAGGAGCGGCTCGCAGCCCGGAGCCGGACCGGCGAGATCACGATGGCCGAGATCCGGCCACCTTCCGTGCTGCTGATCGAGCACGAGCGAACGGTCGCGGACGAGCTCGCGGATCTGCTCGAGGGTGCGGGAGTCGCGACGTATGCCTACGTGACCGGCGAGGAGGCCCTGCGCGAGGCCGAGACGCTCGCGAGCACCACCGGGCTCGATCTCGCGCTCGTCGCGGCGCAGCTACCTGGAATTGATGGGCTCGAGACCATCCGCCGGCTGCGCGACCGGATCCCCGGATTGCCAGCGTTCCTCGTGACCTCGGTGCTCGACGCGGACCTTGCCGCCCACGCCGCGAACCTCGGGGTCGTTGGCTACGTGCACAAGCCGCTCGCGGACGTCGAGCAGATCGTCGAACGACTTGCGCAACTTGCCCGCGAGTCGCTGCAGCGCACCCGCGAGAGCCTGTATCTCCAGCGCATCAAGGAACGTCACGATCGCGTGCTCGCCCGTTACCGAGCATTGCCTCGGGAGACGTGAGCGCCTAAGATCGCTTCGATCTCGCATGGCTACGGGTGCGCTCAGTATCAAGCTCCGGTGCGCCTCGTGGCAGCAGCTCGCGACCATCTACAAGCGCGACCTGTCACGCGGCTCGATGTTCCTCAAGGCGGCAAGCCCGCCCGCGCTCGGCACCGCAGTTCGCATCGATCTGACGCTGCCGAGCGGATCGGTCATCGCGCTGACCGGCGTCGTCGATCAGCACGTCAACGACTCGCAACGCGGCAGCGGTGTCGAGCTCAAGCTCGCGCCGATCCCGGCGGGCTCGGTGTGGATGATCGAGAACGCGCTCGGATCCGAGGCGAATCGCAAGGCAGCTGCCCCGAAGACCACGCCGGCCACGGGCGTACCGCAGGTCGTCGTGAGCACCGCCAGCGGGGCGTCGACGGTGTCCGGTCCGATCTCGTCGCTGCGCGACGGCGAGGTCCACCAGGTCTCGGCCGCCGAGTCGGATCTCGTGCGCGCGCTGGTCGCCGAGGCCGAGTCGCTGAAGAAGCTGAACCCGTTCCTCGTGCTCGGGATCGGCTACGAGGCGAACGACGCCGACGTCCGGAGCGCGTTCGGCGACCTCACGAAGCGCTATCACCCGGATCGGTTCGCACGTTACGAGTCTGCAGAGCTGCGGCAGGTTGCGGCGGAGATCTTCATCCTGATCCGCGATGCGTACCGCCGGCTCGGCGACGAAGCATCACGCGCCCAGGTCCTCGCATCGCTCGGACGCCACGCGGGCGCGCCACGCGCCGTCCCGGGACCGCAGGCGCGGATCGCGACACCGCCGACCGGGATGCCGCGGATGGCCATCCGCCACGGATCGGCGCAGGTCCCGCCGCTCGCCAAGCCGGCCCAGACGCCGCCTTTGCCGATGCCGGTCGTGATCCCGGCACGGCCCGCGCCGCCGCCGCCACAAGCGAGTGCGTCACCCCAGACCGACGCTGTCACGCGCAAGCCCGAGCCATTGCCGCCGACCTCCGCGGGCAACGATCTCACCACGAAGCGCCCGCAGCCGCTGCCGGTTTCCGAGGCCCGACCGACCGGCACGACGCCACCGCCCGCAACCGAGCGCCTCAGCGTCTCGACAGCGACACCGTTGCCGCAGGAGACCGCCGAGCATGCGGCGCTCGATGCGCTACTCGATGCCGGCCGCTACGACGAGGCGCTGTCCGCCTACCGCGCGCAGTCGAAGAAGCATCCGAACGATCGCACGCTGCGCGCGGGGATCGAGCTGTGCGAGGGCCTGGCGGCGCTCGCGCTTCGCGATCGGCTCGAGGCCGCGCAGCGCTTCGAGGCCGCCCTCGAGATCGATCCTTCGAACGAGCGGGCCGCGCGTGAGCTCGCGGACATGCGGCGACAGGCAACCAACGAGCGCAAGGGCCTGTTGTCGCGGCTCATGGGGAAGAAGGAATAACGATGTCGCGGATCATCGGCATCGATCTCGGGACGACGAACTCGTGCGTCGCCGTCCTCGACGACAAGGGCGTGCCACGCGTGCTGGCGGGCGCTGACGGGGAACGCACGATCCCATCGTGGGTGAGCTGGGCGGCGAGCGGCCAGGTCGCGGTCGGTACGCGCGCGCGGCGCCAGGCCGTGACGAACCCCGCGGCGACCGTGTACGGCGCGAAGCGGCTGATCGGCCGCAAGGTCAACGCCGACGATGTCTCGTCGTTCGCACACACCGCGCCGTTCCGCATCGTCGCGGCCCCGAACGGCGATGCGTGGGTGCGCGTGCAAGGTCAGCCGATCTCGCCGCAAGAGGTCGCGGCGCACGTGCTGCGCGCCGTCCGCAAGGTCGCGGAGGAAGCGCTCGGTGAACCGGTGACTCGCGCGATCGTCACCGTCCCGGCGTACTTCGACGACGCGCAGCGCCAGGCCACCCGCGATGCCGGCCAGATCGCAGGCATCGACGTCATCCGCATCCTCAACGAGCCCACCGCCGCCGCGCTCGCCTATGGCGCCCACCGGGTCCGCGAAGGCCGCCGTCTGATCGCGGTGTTCGACCTCGGCGGCGGCACGTTCGACATCTCGATCATGAGCGTCGAGAACGGAATCTTCGAAGTGATCGCGACGGGCGGTGACACCGCGCTCGGCGGCGAGGACTGGGACCGTCGCGTGCTCGAGCGGATCGTCGACGAGGTCTTCGATCAGCACCGTATCGATCTGACGGGGATCCCGATGGCGATGTCGCGATTGCGCGAGGCATGCGAGGCCGCGAAGAAGGCGCTGTCCGTCGATCGCGAGACCCGGATCGAGCTGCCGTTCCTCGCGAACGATCAGCACGGTGCGCCAATCAACTACGAGCGCACGATCACGCGCGACTACATCGACGAGCTGACGAAGGATCTGCTCGATCGCCTCGAGCCACCCGTCACGCGTGCGCTCGCCGACGCCGGCCTCTCGGGAGACCAGCTCGAGGAAGTCCTGCTCGTCGGCGGGATGTCGCGCTGGCCCGCGGTCGCGGCCACGGTCGAGCGCGTGTTCGGCAAGAAGCCTTCGAGGGGCGCGAACCCCGACGAGGTCGTAGCGCTCGGCGCCGCCGCATATGCCGGGATTCTCTCCGGCGACTCCGACGAGGCACAGCTGCTCGACGTCACCCCGCACGACATCGGCATCCGGGTCGGCGACGGCGGCTTTGCGGTCGTGCTGCCGCGCAACTCGATGCTGCCGGTGCGTGCACGCCGGCTGTTCGCGACGACGTCGGAGAACCAGAAGTTCGTGTCGATCGAGCTCTACCAGGGCGAGTCGCAGGACGTCACCAAGAACCGCAAGCTCGGCCAGGTCACGCTCGGCGATCTGCCACCCGGACCGGCCGGCAGCGTGCGCGTCGAGCTGGTGATGACGGTCGACGTCGAGGGCATGCTGAGCGTCACCGCGCGCGAGATCAAGTCGGGACGCGAGGCGAGCGTGACGATCCGGCCATCGGGCGGCCTCTCGCAGCGCGAGATCGTCGAGATCATCAACCGCCGCCGCCAGGAGCACTCCGCGATCACGCAGCTGCCGTTCGAGGGTGGCGGCATGCGCGTCACGACGCGCGAGTTCGCGATCGCTCGCCCCGACGAGGATACCGAGCCCGACAAATGACCGAGCGCCGCGCCGACTCCGCCGTCGATCCCGCGGTGCTGCAGGTCGCCGATGCGGTCGGGGCGCTGATCGAGTCGTGGGGCTTCAAGCGGAACATGGGCCGGATGTGGACCGTGCTCTACCTCGAGGATCATCCGCTGAACGCGACCGACCTCGTCGAGCGGCTCGGGCTGTCGACCGGCGCCGTCTCGATGTTGCTGACCGAGCTCCAGGAGTGGGGCGCGATCAAGAAGGCGTGGGTCGTCGGCGAGCGCAAGGAACACTACGAGGCCGAGACGAACATCTGGAAGATGGTGTCGCGGGTGTTTCGCGAGCGCGAGTTGCAGTGGATCAAGACCGCGTCCGATGCGTTCGAGACGGCGAGCACGCGGCTCGACCGCGGGATCGATCCCCGCGCCCAGCTGATCGCCACCCGCGTCACCGGTCTCGTGCAGCTCGCGCAGGTCGGCGCGCACCTGCTCGAGTCGATGCTGCAGGGCGAGGCCGTCGACTCGTTACCGATCAAATCGATCGGTGAGCTGGCCAAGGCCGTCCGCGACGAGCCGTGACCGCGCGTAGTAACGTCGCCGCGCCGTGATTCGCGCCCGCGATCTGACGAAGCACTTCCGGGTGCACAAGCGGCCGCCGGGCTTCGTCTCCGCGATGAAGTCGCTGGTCCGCCGCAAGTACGAGGTCGTGAAGGCCGTCGACGGTGTGAGCTTCACGATCGAGCGCGGCGAGCGCGTCGGCTTCCTCGGCCCGAACGGCGCGGGCAAGACGACGACGCTCAAGGTCCTCGCGGGCCTCCTCCATCCGACATCGGGCGAGGCCCTGGTCGAGGGCTTCACGCCGTTCCGCCGCCAGACCCGGTTCCTCGAGGCGATCACGCTGGTGATGGGCCAGAAGTCGCAGCTGATCTGGGATCTACCGCCCTCCGAGACCTACGCGATGAACCGCGCGGTGTTCGACGTCCCGCACGATCAGTTCAAGACCACGCTCGCCGAGCTCACCGAGCTGCTCGATCTCGGGCCGCTGATCGACAAGCCGACGCGTCAGCTCTCGCTCGGCGAGCGCATGAAGTGCGAGCTCGCCGCGGCCCTGCTGCACCGGCCGCACACGCTGTTCCTCGACGAGCCGACGATCGGACTCGACGTCGCGATGCAGCTCGCGATCCGCGACTTCGTGCGCAGCTACAACACGCGCCACGAGGCAACCGTCCTCTTGACGTCGCACTACATGGACGATGTCGTCGCGCTGTGCCCGCGCATCATCGTGATCGATGCCGGCAAGCTGATCCACGACGGCGATCTGCGCGGTCTGATCAAGACGATGGACCCCGACAAGCGGGTGTCGTTCACGCTGACCGACGGGATCACCGACGACGAGCTCGCGAAGCTCGGCACGCTGCTCGCGCGTGACGGCAAGCGGATCACGCTACGCATCTCGGAGAGCGAGCTTCCGGAGGCGGTCGGCCATCTCCTCGGGCCGCTGCACGCCGCCGATCTCGCGATCGAAGATCCGCCGCTCGAGGAGATCCTGCGCGTGATGTTTGGCAAGTCGAAGGAGGCGCGCGCCGGAGAGCCGCCGCCATGAGCTCGCGCACGCTCCGCGCGATCCCGACGCTGTTGCGCATCGGGGTCGCCGAGACCGTCGCGTATCGAGCCGAGTTCCTGGTCTGGATCCTGACGACCACGCTGCCGCTCGTGATGCTCGCGCTGTGGACGAGCGTCGCGGCCGAGGCGCCGTTTCGCAACTACACGTCGGCGGACTTCGTCGCGTACTTCCTCGCCGGGCTGATCGTCCGCAACCTGACCGGCTCGTGGGTCGCGTGGCAGATCAGCGAGGAGATCCGCACCGGCACGATGTCGATGCGGCTGCTGCGGCCGCTGCACCCGTTCATCGCGTTCACGATGAGCCACCTCGCCGCCGTACCGTTCCGCACGATCGTCGCGCTGCCGATCGCGGTCGTGCTGCTGTTCAGCTCGGGCGCCAGCGCGCTCGCGACCGAGCCGGTGCAGATGCTGCTCGTCGTGCCGTCCCTCGCGCTCGCCTGGCTCATCACCTTCAGCATGCTGTTCGCGCTCGGAGCGCTCGCGTTCCTGTTCACCAAGACGATGGCGCTGCTCAACCTGTACTTCGGGCTGTACTCGCTGCTCTCGGGCTACCTGATGCCGATTCCGCTGCTGCCGTCGGGGCTGCGCCAGATTGCCGAGGTCTCGCCGTTTCGCTTCATGTTCAGTCTCCCCGTCGAGCTGATGAAGCGGCCGATCGACGCGAGTGATCTCGCGGTCCTGATGCTCGCGCAGGTCGGCTGGGCGATCGTGACGCTCGTCGGCGCACTGTGGGTGTGGCGCAAAGGCCTTCGCCACTTCGAGGCGGTGGGCGGGTGAGGCGGTACCTGCGGCTCGTCACCGTCCAGTTCCGGATCAGCGCGGCGGCCGGCATGGCGTATCGCTCGGACTTCCTGCTCGAGGGCGTGATGACCATCGCGTGGGCCGCGCTGACGCTGCTCCCGCTCGCCGTGCTCTACGACGGACGCGCGTCGGTCGCGGGCTGGACCGTCGAGTCCGCGCTGATCGTGATGGCGTACTTCATGGCGGTGAAGGCCGCGCTCGAAGGCGTGATCAGCCCGTCCCTGATCGATCTCGTCGAGCGGATCCGGACGGGCGCCTTCGACTACGTGCTGCTGAAGCCGGTCGACGCGCAGGCGCTGATCTCGGCATCGCGGTTCGAGCCGTGGAAGATCTTCGACATCCTCGGCGCGATCGCGCTCGCCGCGTATGCCTTCCATCGTCGCGGCCTCGGCCCACCCGCGCTCGCCGACGTCGCGCTCGGGATGTTGCTGTTCGTCGCCGGCGTGCTCGCGATGTACTCGATCTGGATCATGTTCGCGGCAGCGTCGTTCTGGGTCGTGCGACTCGACAACCTGACGTTCCTGATCGGCGCGATCTTCGACACCGCGCGGTGGCCGGTCCACGTATTCCGCGGCGTGTGGCGCTTCGTGTTCACGTTCATTTTCCCGATCGCGGTGATGACGACGTTCCCCGCGATGGCGCTACTCGGCGAGCTCGATTCGGACACCGCGCTCGCGACGCTCGGCGGCTCGGCGCTCCTGCTCGTGCTCAGCCGGCTCGTGTGGCGGACGGCGATCCGCAGCTACACGAGCGCGTCGAGCTAGTCGCTGTCGTCGTCATCGTCGTCGTCGAGGTGCCAGCCGAGATCGACATCGACGTCGATCTGGAGGTCGAGGTCGTCGTGACCATGAAGGTGCAGCGGCGGCACCGGCGGGATAGGCGGCACCGGCGGCACGATGACGTGGATCTGGTGGCCATGGTGGTGGCGATGTCGGCCGGCAGGCATGCGACCGATCCGGTGCTGCATCCGCGCGAGCCGGTGATGGAGGCGCTCCAGCTTGCGCTGGACGTGCTCGCGGATGTGGGCCTCGAGCTCTCGGGCGGCCTCCTGGATCTCGTCATCGTCGATGTCGACATCGACGTCGACGTCATCGTCATCGTCGTCGCCGTCGTCGTGGTGATGGGCGAGCTTGATGTCCTGGTGATCACAGGCAGCGGCGGGTTCCGGGCTGCCGGCGAGGAACTTCGTGCCGACCAGGACGGCGGCGAGTAGCAGGGTCTGGCGCATGACGAAAATGGACCTCCGGGCCCAAGAGCCCCGAGGTCATCCGGCGGTGGACAGGCTTTTTAAAGGGTCTCGAGGAACGCGATCAGGTCGTGGACCTGGCGGTCGGTGAGCTTGCTCGCGTCACCCATCCCGTGCACGGCACCGCGGTCGCGGAGCAGCGCCTCGAGGGTCGCGGCACTCCCGTCGTGAAAGTACGGAGCGCTCGCCCCGACGCCACGCAGGCTGGGAGTGTCGCTCTCGGCGAGCGTCCCCGAGAACTTGTGGCGCTCGTTATCGGTATAGGTCGCGCCGTCGTGGCACGAGCGGCAGCCGGCGTCCGCCGAATCGAAGACCTTCTGGCCGCGCGCGACCATGGCGGGGTCCCGGGTCGGGGTGCGAACCGTCGGCAGCGCCTCGATGTATGCGCCGAGCGCCGAGGTCTGCGTCTTGTCGAGGCCAAAGCCGCCGAGCCGCTTCATCGTCATGGTCAGGCTGGTCGTCAGGTCGATGTCGCCACCGTCCCACTTGTACGGATGCGTCCCGGCGACCCGACCGGCGAGTATCGGGGTCTGGAGCTCGTGCTTGTCGATCCGCCACGACAGCCCGTCGGCGCGGTTATCGGGGTGACATGTCGAGCACGCCATCGCGCCACGCTGCGACATCGCCGCATCGGCGCTGTGGAACAGCACCATGCCCTTGTGCTGCAGGTCGCTCATCCGCGAAGCAACGAGCTGCGGACCCGCGGTGACCTTGCCGGTCGTCGCGAGCTGGCCCTTGCTGTCGACGAGCTCGACGCGCTCGACGCTGCGCGAGAATGCGCACCACACGAGGACGTCGCCGGTCGACGTGACGGCCACGCCATCGGGGCCGCAGCGGTCCTTGGTGCGGGTCAGCGAAGCCGTGACGCCCGGTGTGATGCCGATCTGCGAGGCGTTCTTGACCTGGAGGAGCGAGTCGCTGCCGAGCCCGACGATGTAGAGCGCATCGTGCGTTGCATCCCACGCCATCGCGCGGGGCTGGTGCTGCGAGATCGCCGCGGTCACCTGCGTCGGCGTCTCCTTGCCAAAGCCGAGGAACGCGAGCTGCTGGGTGACGGGCGCCTCGAAGCCACCGCCGTAGCTGCCCGAGCGCTCGCGGCCATCACGTTGCTGGACCGGGGTCTCGCGCTGGAACGGGACGATCGCCTGCTGCGAGCCGAGGAACAGCGCCGTGAACGACGCGCGCGCGAAGCTCTCGGCCGTGCTGTTGCTGCGACCACGGCGGCTCGTGGTCGCCGTGGTCGAGAGCGCGATGTGCTCGGCGCGTCGGGTCTCGACGAGATCCACCTGATCGACGGTGCCGGTCGTCAGGTACGAGACCAGCGCGCGCTTGCCGTCGGGTGCGATCGCGAGGCCGCGTGGCTCCCGGCCGAGCGGGGTTCGCCAGCGCTCGAGACCGGTCGCCGCGTCGTATGCGACGAGCGTGCGATCCGCGATCGTCGTGACGAGCAGCGTCGCGCGGTCCGGCGTCAGTGCCACGCCGTAGGGTTCGGCGGGCGTCTTGATAGTGCGGCTGACCGCGAGCTTGTCGCCGACGCTGACGATCTTGATCGTGTCGCCGAGCCGGTCCGCGACGTACGCGATCCGCGAGGTCGCGTCGTAGGTCATGAGCCCGGCATCGGGACCGATCGAGACCTGCGCGAGGAGCTTGCCGACCTTGTCGGTCAGCAGCAGCGCGCCGCTGTCGGCGTCGATCACGAGGGCGCCCTCACCGGCTGCCGCGATCCGGGCGGCGGTCAGGTGGGCGGCGGTCGGCTCGGCCTTGCGGGCACCGCCGATCGGCCGTCCTGCGAGCTCGAACACGGGCGGACCGAAGTCGCGCTCGCCGACGAAGCTCTTCGCGAACACGTAACCCGCGGGAACCAGGGTTGCGACGAGCAGACCGAGGGCGAGCTTGCGAGGGCGCATGTGGGGTCTCCAACGAACGACCCGGCGCCACGGTCTATTTCGCATGCGGACGTGACACCGCGTGCGCGGCGCAGTTCCACGCAAACTCGATCAACGCGGCGTGATCTCGATGGTCGCGGTGATCACGCGGTCGCCGATCAGCAGGGCATCCGCGGGCTTGGCACCGGATTCGACCGCGCCGACCCACGTGTAGCGGCCGCCCAGATGCGGCGCCCGCGCGTGCATGATGAACCACTGCGAGCCACCACTATCGCGGCCTGCATCCGCGATCCCTACACCACCCGCCACGAAGCCCGCGCCATCGAGCACGCTGCTCGGCTCGGCTGGGATCACGAAGCCCGGGCCGCCCCATCCGGACTGCGTAGGATCCCCGCCCTGGACCACGAACCCGGGTACGACGCGGTGGAGCTCGAGGCCATCGTAATAGCGCTTGCGAGTCAGCGCGGCGATCGTCGCGACCGCCCACGGTGCGACCTCGGGGCGCAACGCGATCACGATCTCGCCGCGGGTCGTGGCGAGCCGCCAGCGCACGAGCTTGCCGACCACCTCGGTGATGTCGACGCTCGGCGGGGTCGCGACGGCGAGCGGCGGCAGGGCGTCCGGCGTCTCGCCGAGCAACCGCAGGCACTCGGCCGCCGCCTTGACGAGGACGGGATGGCCGGCGAGCCCGCGCCGGCACGCGTCGGCGCCGGTCGCGATCGCATGCTTGCCGATCAGGCCGAACAGCGCGGATGCGATCTCGACGTCGTGCTCGCCACGCGCACGCGCGACGATCGCCTCGTCGAGAACCCGCCGGTCTCCGCCCAGCGCGCCGATCGCCTCGATGATCGCGTGCGCGGCCTCTGCCGCCGAACCCGCGACGATCGGATCCTCCGAACCGATCGCAGCGACGAGCGTCGCGACCGCGGCGCGATGATCGGCATCGTCGCCGTCACGCCACAATGCCGCGAGTGCGCCGAGCCCGGCCGCCCGCACCCGCGGGTCATCGTGGGCCAGCAGCGTGCGCAGCGCGGCGCGGCGCACCATGACCGTTTCGACCTTCGCGGTGACGAGCTCGGCGAGGAGCGGTAGCCGCAGGTGAGCGGGCAGCGTGTCATTGCCGCAGCGGTTGATCGACTCCGCGCCCGACGCCGCGCCGACGCCCGCACGCAGCAGCACGACGGCCGCGAGGCAATCGATCCAACCGCGCGCGATCGCGGGCACCTTCGCCGCAGTCGTCACGCTCGTCCTCAGCGCGGCGACCGGCGCATGCACGCCCTCGGCGGTCGCGGTAGGTCCGAGCGCACGCAGCCCCTCGACGATCGCGTGGGCGGCAGTCGCGTCGCCCTGCTCGAGCGCGGCGAGCTGGCGAGCGAATGCGGCGGCGACCGCGGCGGGCCGCTCGGGTGCGAGCGCGCGCATCGCCTCGACGACGACGCGCCAGTCGCGATCGAGGAGCGCGTGCTCGAGTGCGGGTGCGGTCTGCTTGACGAGCTTGCGCCGGGCGAGCGCGGCGACCGCCTGGGCGCGGATCTCGGGATCGACGTCGGCGACCCGCGCCGACAGCGCGCTCATCACGCCGAGCACGCGCGGCTCCTGGAAGTTGACGATGTGCTCGCGCGACAGCGCCCACACCGCGGCGTAGCGGATCGCGGGATCGGCGTGCTCGGTGGCGACCGCGAGCGCATCGCGTGCGTCGTGGGCGAGCGCGATCTTGCGACGACCATGACGACCGAGCGCGATCGCCGCGGCCGCAGCCGACCGAGCGGACAGCCCCGCGAGCAGCGGATGCAAGATGCGTTGCGCGCTCGCGTCGCCGGCCCGGCCGAGCGCTTCGACGACGGGGGCGCCGGCATCTGACGATCCGGGGCGCGGCAACGCGGCGACGAGCGCGTCGGTGATCGCGAGGTCCTCCTCGTCGAGCGAGGCCGCGAGCCCGATGCCGGCCGCCGCCGCGGCGACAAGCTCGCGATCCGGATCGGCGAGCGTCGCGCGCAGGATCTCGATCGCGCGAGCACCGCCGGTTCGACCGAGGCCGCGCAGCGCGAGCAGGCGCTCGTGCTTCGCGCCATGGAGCGCGAGCTCGCCGAGCTCGGTCAGGCCACCGCCGCGCCGGGCCTCGGCATTCGCGATCCGGATCCGCACCGCGGTGTCGTCGATGCGCGCCGATCCGCTACTCTCTGGCTCGCGTGGATCGCGCTTACCGCCCGGACACCCGGCGAGCAGCGTGACCAGGACGACGACCGGGGCGACGGAGCGACACGCCATCTGGATCGCGGTTGCGGCGAACGCGAAGCGACGGCGCATCATCGTCCGCATCGTACTCGCGGAGCGCGCTCAGACAACGCGATCGCGCCGCGGTTCCGAGAAAACTGAAGCGCTGGATTTCGGTGCATCTCCGTCGACAACCCTCTCGCGTTCGTCGCGATCGCGTGACATCGTGATCCGCATGCGGCTGTCATCGATCGCGTTCATCCTCGGTGCTCTCGTCGGCTCGATCGCGTGCAAGAAGGAGGCGGCGAAGACCGAGAAGAAGATCGGGGAACCGCAGCAGGTCAAGAAGCCGGTCGATACCCGCCCGCCGCCGCCGCTCGCCGCCGATCCTGGCGGCGCGAGTGGCAAGCCGCTCTGGGCCGCCGGGTTTGGCGGGCTCGGCACCGATTCGCCGCGCAGCCTCGCGATCGCGCCGACCGGCGAGGTCTACGTCGCCGGTTACTTCGATGGCGAGACCGAGCTTTCTCCCGGCACCAAGGTGAAGGCCGCCGGTGACAAGACGTCCGACGCGTACCTCGTGAAGCTCGCTGCAGACGGCAAGGTCGCGTGGGCCCGCACGTTCGGTGATGTCCGCGACGACACCGCCAACGCGGTCGCGGTCAAGGGCGACACGATCGTCGTCGCCGGCAACTTCCTCGACGCGCTCAAGATCGGCGAGTTCGGCCACAAGGCGAGCGGCTCCGATGATCTGTTCGTGGCGGCCTTCAATCAGCAGGGCGAGCCGCGCTGGCTCTGGACCGCCGGTGGCATCGACTCCGACGGAGCGAACGCGATCGCGGCGACGCCCGACGGTGGCTGGATCCTTGGCGGCTCGTTCAGCGACGTCGGCACGTTCGGCGCGGCGACCCTGAAGTCGAAGGGTGGCACCGACGCGATGCTGATCAAGCTCGCCGCATCCGGTGATCTCGAGTGGATCAAGCAGTTCGGCGGCAAGCACAACGACAGCATCCGGCACCTCGCCGTCGACACCCAGGGCAACGTCTACGTCCAGGGAACATTCCGCGACACCGCCGAGTGGGGCGGCAAGCCGCTGACCGCGGGCGGCGCGGCGACCGACATCGTCCTCGCGAAGTACGATCTCAACGGCGATCACCAGTGGTCGGCGCGCTACGGCAACGCGTTCGAGGAGGGTGCGAGCGGCATCGCCGTCGATCCGGCCGGCAACATCACGATGGCCGGCACGTTCGATCGCAACATCTCGTTCGGCCCCGGTGACGACCACGCCTCGCTCGGCGAGTCCGACGTGTTCGTCGCGCACTTCTCGAATGCCGGCAAGCTCGACTGGGTGCGGACCTGGGGCGCCGATCGCGTCGATGCGGCGTCGTCGATCGCCGCGGACAGCGCGGGCAACACGGTGACGGTCGGCTGGTTCGAGGGCGCGGTCGATTTCGGCAAGGGCGCGCTCGCCACGAAAGGCAACAAGGACGTGTTCGCCGCGAAGCTCGACAGCAAAGGCGCGCTCGTGTGGGCCCAGAGCTGGGGCGACAAGGATCACGATCAGGGGCGCGCGGTCGCGATCGACGAGAAGGGCGCCGCATTCGTCGGCGGCATCTATCGGTTCCGGCTCGACCTCGGACCGACCCCGCTCGAGTCGACGCGTGCCGAGGGCGATCGGATTCCCAAGGCAGATACGTTCGTCGTCAAGCTCGAGCGCTGAAGCACGGATCGTCAGATCAGGCCGCAGAGGCCGTTCACGGCGAAAAACCGGCGCTCGCGGCTGTCCATCTCCGCTGCGCGGTGTAAAAGAGCCGAGCTTTCATTTCACGTAACAGGAGAACAAGATGGCCAAGGCAAAGAAGGGTAAGTCGGGCGGCAGCAGCAAGCCGACCGAGATGCTGCTCGTTTCCTCGAAGGTTCGTCAGCTGATCAAGGACGCTGGCTGCAACACCGCCGGCGACGCGCTCGACGGTCTCAACAACTACGTCGGCTGGCTCGTCCAGCAGGCGGCGAAGCGTGCTGGCGAGAACGGTCGCAAGACTGTTCGCGCGCACGACTTCATCGTTGGCTGAAATCTGGTCCGCTAACGCGACCGACTCGATCACTCGATCGCAACAGGCGCCCCGGCTTTTGCTGAGGCGCCTGTCGGTTTTTCGGACGTCTTCATCGGAACTTCCCACGCGTCGGGCGAGTGGCCTACACTGGGGCAAGGTGACGACTGGGGTTCCGATCTACCTGGTGTCGGCCTGCGTATCTGGCGAGGAGTTCGTCGCAGCCTTTCGCCGTTACGCGGACCGCAACGGCCTCTTCGTGCCGATCGCGCAGCCGATTCCGGCCGGGCTGCGCGGGCGCTTCGCCGTCACGCTGACGACCGGCGGCGTGATGCTCGAGGGCGATGCCGAGATCGTGAGCTCGGGAACTTCTCCATCGGTGCTCCACGGTCGCACCGGCATGACGCTGCGGTTCCTCGATCCCGATATCAAGACCAAGACCGTGCTCGGCGAGCTCGAGGCTGCTCGACTCGCGCGCCAGCCCGGCCCGCCGAGCGTACCGCCGCGGCCCGCCGACGTCCCCCCGCAGCCGCGGCCAGTGCCCCCCGCGCCGTCGGGCCGGATCGACGCGAACACCGCGCTCGCCGAGTGTGTCGCGATCGGCGATGTCGAGGCGCTCGAAGCTGCGGTCGCCGCACCGCTCAAGGCAGGTCCGCGCTTCGTGGTGCCGACGATCCCACCGGCCGCCGTGCCGCAGCGGCCGCGGACGCCGAGCTCGCCGCCTCTCTTCGACCGTCCGGCATCGGCATCGGGCGGTGTGCCGATCATTCGTCCGGCGTCGGCATCGGGCTCCGTTCCGGTGGTCCGCCAGCCCTCTGCTTCGGCGTCCGGTGGGCATGCGTCGCCCGACCGACCACGTTCGCCGTCACAGTCGGGGCCATACGCCGCAGCGCGCGCGACGACCGGCTCGACGCCACCACCGCTCGGGCCGCCGCCCACGCTGACCCAGCGCAAGGACTCCGGCGGCATGCGGCCGCTGTCGCGTGAGGGCTCGTCGAAGACTGCCCAGCTGCCGGTCGTCGTGATGCCTCCGGCGAGCGCCGCGATTCCGGTCGCGCAGTCCGCGCCGGTCGCGCAGCCCCCGTCGGTACCAGTTCCGCAGATCGACGACGAGCTGGTGCCAGGCTCGCAGGCACGCGACACCGAGATGATGATGATGGCGGTCGTGCCGCCAGACGGCGAAGGCGACGTGCAGGCCGCGATTCCCGAGCCGGTGTCGCCGAGTACAGCGTCCGGCAGCACCAGTCGTTCGAACAGCGCACGCTTGCCGCTGCCGCGCCGCACCTCGAACACGAGCCCGCCGCTTCCCCGCAACCCGACACCGTCCGCTGCGCTGCCCGTCGTTGTGCGGCTGCGAACGCCGAGTGGTCCTGCGCCGATCGCCACTCGTCATCCCGCGCAGACGCCGCTTGGCGTGGCGATCGCACCACCCCCGCCCGCCGCGCCAGCGCCCGCGATGGCGCCCGCGCCGACGCCGTTGCCGACACCGACGTCGATCGACGCCGTGCCGCAACCGCCGACCGTCGCCGCCGAGCGTCCGCGACTGCCCGAGGTCGAGGTCGGCGAGCCGACGGACATCACCGAGTTCTCGACGCTGAGCGAGCCACATGTCGCCGACGCCGACCCCGGTGAGGTTTTTACGTTAACCGGCCCGCCGGTGGTCATCGCACCGATCGGGACCGAACCAGGCGTCGGTCCGCAGCCGGCCGTCGTCATTCCGGGTGCCACGCAACCTGCCGCCGTTCCCAGTGGAACCCAGCCGGGCGTCGGTGCGCAGCCGGCGATCGTCGCGGCGCCGAGTCTGGTCGATAGCGGCCGTGTCGATCGTCAGCCGCGCAAGACGGTGATCGGCGTGGCGGTCGTACCCGACGGCGTCATGGTGCTACCTGCAGCTTCGCCGCGGCCGATGAGCAGCGCCGACGACGAGGGGCGTCGCGACACCGCGGCGATGGCGACACCCGAGCCAACCGGCGGGATCGTCGGGCCGGCGTCGGTCGATTCGCGCGCGAAGACCGTGCCGCCGGAGGGCGTCCTCGGCCCCGAGATCCAGGAGCCGACCGGAGACTGGACGATGACGCCAGGTGCCGACGCGCCGACGATCTTGCCTCGCAAGAAGTCGCCGACCGACGAGCCCGCGCTCGCCGCACCCGCGCCGGCGCCCGTCGGTGCAGACGGTGACGACAAGAAGCTGCCAACCGGCGACTGGACGATCGCGCGCGTCGTCGATGCCCCCGATGGCTGGAGCGAGCCGTCGAAGGTCGACAAGCCGGCGTACAGCCGGCGCGTTGGCTCGATGCTGGCGACCGTATCGGGCGAGAAGCCGCTCGAGGTGACGAGCACCGCCAGGTCGTTCGAGATCGAGGAGGCCACGAAGTCGGGCATCAATGTCGAGATCGACGCGACGCTGACCGCACCTCTGCCCGACGTGCTGAACCCGCCGCCGATACCACACGGCTCCCGCATGCAGGCGATGTCCGCGCCGGCGATGCCGCACGGTGCGTCGCTCTCCCAGCCGATCGCCAGCTCCTACGTGACGCCGCTGCCGCCTGCCGCGCACCTTGGCGATCGCATCACCGGCGCCGGCGCCGGGATGTTCAGCAACCTCGGTGATGGCTCGATGCCCCAGGGCGAGTCGACCGCGATGCTCGATCGCGATCGCCGCAAGCGGACGATCATCGTGATCGCGAGCTGCGCGTTCGCGATCATCGCCGGCATCGTCGCGGTGCTCACGCTCGGCAGCAACCCCGACAAGGTCGCAGGTGATGGCAGCGCCGCGAAGCTCGTGCAACCGGCGAAGGCGGACCTGGTCACGCCCGATGCGGCGGCGGTGGCCGTTCCAGTGCTCGATGCCGGCGCGACGGCCACGACGAAGGCTACCGATGCTGCGGCCGAGGCCCCGGCCCTCGTCGATGCTGCAACCGCCATCGCGAGCACGGATTGCATCGTCGAGCTGACCAGCGTGCCGCCTGGCGCCGAGATCGTGCACGACAGGACGGTCGTCGGCACGACGCCCGCGAAGCTGACCTTGCCTTGCGGCGTCGCCGCGAAGCTCGCGCTGCGCAAGGCGCGGTTCGTGGCGGCGCAGCGCGTGGTGACTCCGTCGGCCAAGCCGATCAAGCTGCGCGTCGCGCTGGCGAAGACGACGTTCTCGGTCAAGGTCAGCTCGACTCCAACGGGTGCCACGATCACGTCGAACGGCAAGTCGCTCGGCGTCACACCTGCCGCCGTGAAGCTGCCGGCGTTCGAGGCGTCGACGATTCTCATCACCAAGGACGGCTTCACGCCGGAGAGTCAGACGATCACGCCCAAGCAGAACAACCAGGCCGTCCACACGGCGCTGAAGAAGAAGCGCCGTTAGTTAGTTAGTTAGCTACGGCAGGCCCGCGAGCTGCAGATCGGCGAGCTCCGCGCGCACCCGCCCCATGAAGCGATTGCCGGGATCTGACTTGCTGTTGCGGTAACCCGGATCGCGCTCGACGTAATAGGCGTGGTCGCGGAACGCCATCACCTCGTGGTGACCGAGGAGGTGGGTGATGCGAAAGCGCGCGACGAGGTCGCGGACGAGCGCGACGTTCGCCGCGACCTGCGCATCGGTCAGCGGCCACTTCGCCTCGTCGCCGACGTTCTCGATGCCGATCGCGAGGTGGTTGAGCCCGATGCAGTGCCGCGCGAACCGGGTCTCCGGCTGCAGCCGGTAGATCGTGCCGTCGCGATCGACGACGAAGTGCGCCGACACGTTGACCGCACCCGCGCGCGCGAGCTCCTTGCGGCTCGCCTCGATGCGTACGTTGTCGAAGTAGCCGCGGGTGCCCTTCGCGGAACCGCCGCCGGTGTAGTGCAAGACGATCACGCGGGGCTCGATGACGAGATCCGCAGCCGCCCCATCGCTGTGCGCGCGCCGGTAGTCGAGCGTCAGTCGAGCACGCTCGTCGGTCCACCGCATCGGTGCGTCGATGATCGAGACCGTGGGGGCGGTCGGTGCTGCCGCGTCGAAGACCGACATGCTGCCGTCGGCCGGCATGGTTGCCGCGTCGAGCAATAATGCATCGACAGCGGCCCGCGCTGCCACCGCCTCGTCGGGACGCGGCGGGACCTCGCGCGCCGATCGCGAACAACCGGCGCCGACGACCGTAAGCAGGCCGAGGGCGGCGAGGGCGCTCGCGCGGATCACGCCGCGATCATGACACGCCTCACTTCCAGAACGAGCGTCTCGGCTTGCCGCCCGGAGCACCGGCGACTGGCGTCGCGCCAGCCGCAAGCCGCGCGAGCTCGGCCGCGACCGCGGTGACCTCGGGGCCTGGCGTGCCGCCCGCGAGCGCGGCCGACAGCCGGTTCACGAGTTGCTCGACGTCGGACGCGAGCTTGTCGAGTCCGCCGACCGATCGCACGTCCTCGACCCACTGGGTCAGCCGCTGCCGGACCCGGATCGCGGCGACATCGGCGCGGCCTCCCGCCTGCGCGACGAGCTCGCGGGCGAGCGTCGCGAGCTGCACGAGGTAGGCGTGACCAGCAGCAGCCGAGCTGTCCACCGCGGGGATGTCGCTCGTCTCGTGCCGCTCGTACGTGCCCTGTCCATACCCCGGCGGCACGTTGATCGACTGCGGCATGCTCGGCATCGGCGCGCACTCGGTCGGCCGCGGCGGTCGTACCGCGCCCGGAGACATCGCCTGTGCGAGGGGCGCCATCGCGGACGGCGCCATCGCCATCG
>JACCTC010000029.1 GCA_013812655.1 Deltaproteobacteria bacterium
CAGGCTGCGGCTCGCGAGCGCTGCGCGGCGCACCGCGCGCCACGCCGCGAGCGCGTGCGCGTCGTTGCTGCGGGCGATCGAGATCAGCCGCGCGTACGCGTCGTCGACGTGCGGCGCCGCGGGCAGATACCAGCGCGCCGCGGTCTCCCACGCCGCGATCGCTTCGGTCGTCCGCTTGGCGGACAGTGCCGCATCACCTGCGGCGAGCGCCTGCTTGCCCTCGACGACGACGCGGATGCCGAGCGCGCACAGCGTGGCGATCACGATGCCCGCGATCGCGACGATGCGCTTCATACGAAGTCCCGGCGATGGAACAGCAGCGCGGACAGCGCGAGCAGACCGATGATCCAGCCGAGGCCGTGCACCGACGCGAGCCCGACGTACCCCCACGACACGAAGTCGCCGTGCACGCTGACGTGGACGCCTTCGACGCTGCGGCCCGATACCGCGAACAGGTGGAGGTCGGGCACGATCTGCAACGTGATCTTGGTCGTCCAGCTGATCGCGGGCGACGCGTCGCGCGCCGCGGCCTCGAGATCCGGCGTCACCCGCCCGATCACCCACAGCGCGAGCGCGAAGATGCCGGACAGAAACGGCGTCGAGAACGACGAGAAGAAGATCGCGATCGCCGCGACCGTCAGCACCTCCATCCACGACATGAGGAGCGCCTTGATGATCGCGCTCGACACGCCGAAGCCTTGCCAGGTGAGCATGCCGGTCATCGCGACCGCGAACACCGCGACGAGCACGCTGAGCACGAGTGCCATGCCGAGGTACTTGCCGATCACGAACTCCCAGCGCTCGATCGGCTTGCTGACGATCGCGTGGATCGTACGGCGCTGGACCTCGGTGTAGAGCAGGAAGACGCCGAGGAAGAGCGCGGTCAGCGAGCCGAACAGCGAGATCCCCGCGAGCCCGACGTCGCGGGTCACGCGGGCCTCCTCGTTCGTCGCCAGCTGCCCGAGCACGAGCGTCATCAAGTTCGCGCCGATGACGAGGACGAGGATCCCGTACAGCACGCGGATGCGCACCGCCTCGCGGAACGTGTTGAGCGCGATCGCCCAGATCCGCCCGATCATGGCCGCGCCTCGACCGTGGTGTCGGCGTTTGCGACCTCGCGGAGGAACAGATCCTCGAGCGTCTCGTGACGGGGCGAGACCGAGATGATCTTGGCGCCCGCGGTGTGGGCGCGCGCGATCCACGCATCCACATCGGTGTCGGCGGGCAGCACGACGGCGAGCTCGGTGCCGACGCGGCGAACTCGTTCGGCGCCGGTCTCGAGCTCGGCCGTCGCGACGTCGGCGGCCAGCCGGACGGTGACCTCGACGCCGCGCAACGTCTTCTGAACGAGCTCGGCCGGCGAGCCCTGCGCCTGGAGCTGGCCGCGCGCGATGATCGCGACCTCGTCGGTGATCGCCTCGACGTCCGAGAGGATGTGCGTCGAGAAGAACACCGTCTTGCCCTGATCGCGGAGCTCGAGGATGAGGTCGCGAACTTCCTTGCGGCCGATCGGATCGAGCCCCGACATCGGCTCGTCGAGTACGACGACCTCGGGATCGTTCATCAGCGCCTGCGCCAGGCCCGCACGCTGCAGCATGCCCTTGCTGAACTTCTTGAGGCTCTGCGACCGCGCGCGGTCGAGCCCGACCTTTTCGATCAGCTCGTTCGCGCGCTTGGTCCGCGCGGCCGCCGACATCCCGAACAGCCGGCCCGCGAGATCGAGCAGCTCGCCGACGGTGAGGTAATCGTAGAAGTAGGGCGCCTCGGGCAGAAACCCGACGCGGCGGCGGGCGTCACGGCTCGGGATCGCGTGCCCGAGGATCGCGGCGGAGCCGGCGGTCGGCCGGATCAGGCCCATCAGCGTGCGGATCGTCGTCGTCTTGCCGGCACCGTTGGGGCCGACGAAGCCGAAGATCTGGCCGCGCTCGACGGTGAACGTCACGCCACTCAGCGCCTCGACCTTCTTGCGCCGGAACGGCGTGCGGTAGGTCTTGCGAAGATCTCGAACGACGATCGCGGGCTCGCTCACAACCCGCGCAGGATAACGCTACTTGATGCTGTACACGAAGCTCACCATGGCGCAGACCGGCACGGCCTCGCCATCGATCGTGTGCGGCCGATAGCGCCAGCCGCGGACCGCACCGAGCAGCTGCTGATCGAAATCGCCGTACTTCGTCGACCGGATCAGCGAGACGTCGGAGATCGTCCCGACCTTCGAGATGCAGACCTTGACGATCCCCGAGACCTGGGGATTGCCATCGCGCAGCATGCGGTTCTTCGTCGGGTTCGACGGATGGATCTGGGTCTCGCCCGCGATCCGCAGGGACTGCAGCACGGTCGGCGCGATCGTCTTCGGCACGCCGGGCGGCTTCGGCGGCGTCACGGGCGGGGTCGCCTGCTCGCGCTCGCCGCACGGCGGGGTCATGCAGGTGCCCTTGTCGTCGGGCTCGCCGTCGGGATTGCCGTCGGGATCGTCGCCATCGCCGGTCCTGTCACCCTTGCCGTTGCCCTGCTCGCCGGCCGGCGTTGGCGCGGCCGCGACCTGCTGCGGGAGGGGCTTCGTGGGCTGTACCGGCTCCTTGACGATCTTCTTCTGGAGCTTGGGACGGAGCTTCTGGGCTGGCAGATCGGCGGGGCTCCCCGACGGGGCCGGCGGTGACATCACCGCGATGCCGGCGAGCCGGTAGTCGGAGTCGAGGCGCTCGAGGCGCCAGACCCCGCTGGCGAACATGCCGACGCCGACGGCGACGTGGGCGGCGATCGAGAACGAGACAAGCCATGGTCGTCGGGACATCCCGTCGCAAACGTCACGACACCACGCGCGATCTACGGCGCGGGCTCGCATTCGCTAACCGCTGCCGACCGGGCGTATCGTAGGTGTCGCAGTGGTCGGCTCCCTCGTCGTCTTCACGCTGACCTACCTGGTGATCGCCAGTCGCCAGCTGCACTGGATCGGGCTCGATCGTCCCGCGGGTGCGATCGTCGGAGCCGTCGCGATGGTCGTCGTCGGTGGCCTGCCGATGGACGCGGCCCTCCGCGCGATCGACCTCCACGTCGTGACCCTGCTGTTCGGGGTGCTCGTGATCGCGGCCTACCTCGCCGAGGCGCGGTTCTTCCGGCTCACGACGTATCTCGTGCTGACCCGCGCCCGCACCGCGCGCTCGCTGCTGTTCGGGCTGACGTTCGTCGTCGGCGCGCTGTCCGCGCTGCTGCTCAACGACACCGTGTGCGTGCTGCTGACGCCGCTCGTTGTCGCGGTCGTCGTCGAGGCCCGGCTGCCGCCCTTGCCGTACCTGCTCGCGCTCGCCTCGGCCGCGAACGTCGGCGGTGTCGTCAGCTTCTCCGGCAACCCCCAGAACATGATCGTCGGTGCCGCGGCGCAGGACACCATCGGCTTCGCGCAGTATCTCCTGCTCACGCTGCCGGTCGGCATCGCCTGCCTCGCCGTCAACGCGTGGCTCCTGCTCTGGCTGTTTCGCAAGGAGCTGCCGACCGAGCCGCTCGCCGAGCGCTCGCCGCCGCGGCCTGCCATCGATCGCGTGCTCGCGACCAAGGCCCTCCTCGCGCTCGCGGTGTTCGCGGGCCTCGCGGTCGCCGGGTTCTCGCTCGCCGGCTCGGCGATGTGCGCCGCTGCAGGGCTGATGCTCGTCGCGCGCACGCCGCCGAAGGTCGCGTTCGCGATGGTCGACTGGCAGCTCCTGGTGTTCTTCGCGGGGCTGTTCGTCGTCGTCGCGGGCATCGCGCACGCCGGGGTGCTCGCGCGGATCTTCGAGGCGGTCGAGCCGATCGTCGCGCGTGGCGATCTCGCGGGCGACGTCGCGTTCATCACGCTTATCGTGATCGCGTCGAACATCGTGTCCAACGTCCCGCTCGTGCTCGTCGCGGTGGCGTGGGTCCCGCACATGCCCGAGCCGACATGGGGCTACGTCATGCTCGCCGTCGCGTCCACGCTCGCCGGCAACCTGACGCTGTTCGGCAGCGTCGCGAACATCATCGTGATGGAGGGCGCCGGCCCACGCGGCGAGATCGGGTTCTGGCGCTTCCTGCGCTACGGCCTCGTGATCACGACCGTCGACCTCGCGCTCGGGTTCTCGATCCTCGGCGCCGAACGCGCGCTCGGCGTGATGGACCTGCTCGGGCTCTGAGCTACGACGCGGTATCGGGGCGCTTGACGACCTGGTGGAACGCGGCGTTGCGGGTCGGCGGCAAGCACGGCTCGCTAGGCTCCCGCGGTGGCGGTGGCCAGTCGCCCTCGGTGCCGAGACGGTGATGGATCACGCGAACGGTCTCCCCGTCGAGCGTGCCGACGGCGAACTCGGACTCGTCGTCCTCCACCTGGAGGAATGGAGTTAGCTCCGTATCGTCGTCGTCCACGCCAGCGGCTATTGCAACCTGCAGTCCGCAGTGTCGGCAAATGAATCAAAGTACTTGAGTTGCAGACGTCGAAGCTTACTGGGGTGTAAGCCCCCCAATTCAGAACTCTTACTGGGGGTAATAGTCACAAGCAAGCTTACTGTTTCAGGCGGCCGAGTGCCTGGATAACGGCCTCGCGTTGCGGCACCGTGAGCTCGACGTTCCAGCACTGGAAGGTATCGTGGGAGGTCTTCGCGTCGCGCATGCACGTGAGCGCGCGCTCGCCCCAGACATCCTCGATGCAGCGCGCGAGCACCGCCTCCTTGATCTGCTCGAACGGCACGTCGTCCGAGCCTCCGGAGCCGACATCGACGAACCGGGTGAACGAGCCGAGTGCGGCGGAGCAGGCCTGCACCTGCGGCGTGACCTGCGCGCGTGCCTGTTGCTTCGCGGCCTGGTTCGACTTCGATTCCTGGCAGGCGGCCAGCGAGATCACGACGCATGCGATGGCCGGCCACTTCATCGAGAGCTCCCCTGGGTGATGACGTTCGGTGCCTCGCCGTCCCAGGCGAAGCGCCACCGCAGCGTTTCGTGATCGATCCGCGCGGCCTCGGCCTTCGCGAGCGCCGCGAAGTCGGGCGCGTTGACGAGGAGCGTGCCGATCGCGGACAGCGCGGGCTCGTGACCGACGAGCACCATGACCGTGCCGGCGGGCTGCGCGCGCAGCGCGGCGATCACCTCGCGTGCCACGCCATCGGGAGCGAGCGCGGTGAGGACCTCGACCGTCGCCGCGCACGCGAGGCCGGCCGCGACGAGCTCGGCGGTCTGCACGGCACGCACCAGCGGGCTCGTCCAGATCTGCGTCGGATGGCAATCGTGCCAGCGTAGCCGGTCTCCGAGCGAGCGCGCCTGGACGCGTCCGTGGGCCGTCAGATGCCTGTAAGGGTCACGTAATACAAGGGTCTCATCGACGGCCTCCGCGTGGCGCACGAGGAACACCTGCACGTGGTAAGCGTATCGCACTCGTGGTGCACAAGCTGCCTTCCCTCGTCGTCCTCGCGCTGGTCTCGGCGTGCTGGCGATCGTCGCCACCGGCGCCGAGCGAGCCCACCGCTGCGGCCACGCCGACTGTCGCCGATCGGTCCGCTGCGCTGGCAAGCAAGCCCGGTGGTCGCCCCAGCTCCCCCGCGTCCGCCGGCTCGCTCCAGCGCGGGCCACGCGCGCGGCTGACTCCGCACGTCGCGCTGTCGACGATCGAGACGAGCTACATCGGCGGACTGCGCCGGTGCTACCGCGCGGGGCTCAAGCATGATGCCTCCGCACGTGGCCGCGTCGTCGTCACGTTCACGGTCAACCACCGCGGCCGGCTGAGCTCGCGTCGCGCGCAGGGTGTCGGCCGCACGATCGAGAGCTGCGTCGAGCGCGCGATGGCCCGCTGGTCGTTTCCGCCGGCGCGCAAGCCCGATGGTTCGCCCGGCGAGGCCACGTTTCGCCTCGCGTTGCACCTCGAGTCGGTCTGAGCGCGTCGCGTGGCCGAGCGCGGCACTGACATCGCACGCGCACGCGACGTGATCGCGGCGGGTGGCCTCGTCGCATTTCCGACCGAGACGGTCTACGGCCTCGGCGCCGATGCGTCACGCGATGATGCGGTCGCGCGGATCTTCGCGGTCAAGGGCCGGCCGCGAGCACACCCGCTGATCGTGCACCTCGCCGCGGACGCCCGCCTCGATGACTGGGCGATCGAGATCCCCGACGCCGCGCGCCAGCTCGCGGCCGCCGCGTGGCCCGGACCGCTGACGCTGATCCTCCGCAAGGGTCCTCGCGTCGCGGCGGCGACGACCGGCGGCTCGAACACCGTCGGGCTACGCGTACCCGCGCATCCGATCGCGCAGGCGTTGCTCGCAGCGTTCGGTGGCGGCATCGCGGCGCCGAGCGCGAACCGGTTCGGAGCGGTCAGCCCGACGACCGCGGACCACGTGGCCACCGATCTCGGCGACGACGTCGCGTACATCCTCGATGGCGGGCCGTGCACGGTCGGCGTCGAGTCGACGATCGTCGATCTGTCGCGCGGCGTGCCGGTGCTGCTGCGACCCGGCGGGATGCCACGCGGCGCGATCGAGGCGATCGTCGGACCACTCGGCGCGGCGGATGTCGCGGCACCGGCGGCGCCGGGCACGCTCGCCAGTCACTACGCGCCGCGCGCCGAGGTGATCGCGGTCGATCTCGACG
>JACCTC010000045.1 GCA_013812655.1 Deltaproteobacteria bacterium
TCTGCTACTCGGCGTGTCTCCACTTACCGAGACGGGACTCTCACCCGCTGGATCCTCACAGCCTGACGCCGGGTTCGTTTCCCCTTCGGGGAAACGGCTTCCGTCGTCGTCACGACGCACCATCGCCTCGCTCTAACACGGGGCGATGCCGCACGGCGCCCGATCGGTGGGCCGGTGCTTGCAGGCACGTCGTTTCACATGGCGACGATTCGATCGACCCTGCTGGTGCTGGCGATGGTCCTGGTTGGCTGCGGCAAGCAGGACAACTCCGAGGCAACCGATCAGGCGAGCAAGCAGCTCCGCGAGGCCCAGGACCAGGTGAACACCAACACCAAGGACCTGACCGCGAACGAGCAGGACATCGAGAAGCGCAAGCGCGAGCTTGCCACCGAGCAGCAGGAGCTCGCCGACAAGCAGAAGCGCCTCGAGGAGCAGCAACGCGCGCTCGGCTCGGCGCAGCAGACGCTCGCGGGCGCGCGGGTCGCGTATGCGGCGGCGGTCAAGGAACGGCTCGCCAAGCTCGATGCGGCGCTCGCGACTCTGAGCCGCAAGACCGACGCGAAGGCACGGGATGCCGCCGCCGGGCTGCGAGCGCGCCGCGATCAGCTCGTCGTCATGCTCGACGCGATGGCCGGCACCGCCGACCCGGACTGGAACAAGTACACGAAGGACGTCGACACCACGTTCGACGCGATCGAGCGCGACCTGTCCGCGACGGATTGAACGTGACAGAGGCGCCCGGTGTGCCCTGGCGCCACGATCGCGTGCTTCGCCGAATTGGAACCCCTGCGAGAGATCCGGTGGTTGACCAGCCGGACGCGACGAGCGGAGTGCATGCCACGTGCATTGACAGCGAACTTCTTCGCTGCCGTGCAGCGCCGCCACCACCTGGCAAGGAACGTCATGAGCGACGCAGCGAAGGCGATGGGGACGACAGAATGCGGCGTTCACACGCACGCGACCACGGCCGACGGCGAGCCGAGCACCACCGGTTCCGAGGGCCGGCTGCACGCGGAGAGCTTGCTGCAGCAGCGCGCTCGCTCGCTCGAGAACGAGATCGTGCATCGCAAGGAGATCGAGGCGGCACTGCGCGAGTCACTCGCGCGCGAGCAGGCACTTCGCGAGCAGGCCGAGCGACACGTGCACTGTGCCGACATGTTCGCGGGGATGCTCGGGCACGACCTCCGCAACCCGCTCGGCACGATCACGATGGGCGCGAACTTCATCTCGCGGCTCGACCCGGACGAGAAGACGGCCCGCGCGGCGACCCGCATCATGAACAGCGCCGAGCGGATGGCGAAGATGATCGATCAGCTGCTCGACTTCACGCGGATCCGCGCGGCCGGCGGCCTCAAGCTCAATCGCGTACGCGTCGATCTCGGGCACGTCTGCGAGCGCGTCAAGGAGGAGATCGAGGCGGGCAACCCCGCGTGTCGGATCACGCTCAAGGTCGCGGGCAACGCCAGCGGGTTATGGGACTGCGATCGTCTGCTCCAGGTGTTCTCGAACCTCGTCGGCAACGCGGTCTCCCACGGCACGGGCGGCGTCGAGGTGACGATCGAAGCCGACGGGAGCGATGCCTCCGATGTGATCGCCAGCGTCCGCAACGCTGGCGCGATCGCCGACGAGGTGTTGCCGGTGATCTTCGACCCATTCCGCGGCGGCGCCAGGCGACACAACACGAACGGGCTCGGTCTCGGTCTCTTCATCACCCGGCAGATCGTGCTCGCCCACGGCGGCGCGATCTCGGTGACCTCGAACAAGGCGGCCGGTACCGCGATCGACGTCCGGCTACCGCGGTCACCGCCGGTCGCGGCGGACATCGAGACGATCGCCGTTTAGTCGTCGTCGAGCAGCGGCAGCTTGATCGAGAACGTGCTGCCTTCGCCGGGCTCGCCGCTCTCCGCCCAGACCGTGCCGCCATGCATCTCGACGAGCTTTTTTACCAGCGACAGCCCGATACCGAGGCCGCCCTGCGAACGATCGGGACCGCGCCCGAGCTGGGTGAACAGATCGAAGACCTTGTCGAGCATCTCGCGCGGGATGCCTGGCCCGGTGTCGGTGACCCGGATCACCGCGGCGTCACCGTCGCGCGTCGCGACCAGCGTGATGCGGCCGCCTCGCGGGGTGTACTTCGCGGCGTTGTCGAGGAGATTGGAGACCACCTGCGCGAGCCGCGTCAGATCGCCGTGGACCACGAGCGGCTCGTCGAGACGCTCGATGTCGAGCACGTGACCGGCAGCGTCGATCACCGGCGCGCTGGCCTCGCGCGCGTGCTCGACGATCGTCGCGATGTCGATCCGCTCGCGCTGGAGCTCGAACTTGCCACGGCTGACGCGCGCGATATCTAACAGGTCACCGATCAGTCGCACCATGTGCTGGAGCTGACGCTCGATCACGGCGCACGCCTTCGCGGCGACCTCGCTGGTCGGTGCGATCCTGATCAGCTCGACGCCGGTGCGGATCGGTGCGAGTGGGTTACGGAGCTCGTGCGCGAGCGTGGCGAGGAACTCGTCCTTGCGGCGGTCGGCCTCGCGCAGAGACTCCTCGGTGGCACGCAAGGCAGTCGCGAGGCGTTCCTTGTCCTCGACGACTGCCGCCAGGCGATCGCGCTCTGCCTCCACCGCCTCGCGTGCGGTCAGCTCCGTCGTCACGTCCTTGAACGCGATCGCGACGTGCGTGACATCGCCACGCGCGCCTCGGAGCGGAAAGAACGTGCACGAGAACGCGACGCGCCTGGCGTCGAGGACGTGGACGTGCTCGAGGTCGCGCGGGTCGTACCAGGCCGTCGGCGTGTGGACGGTCTCGTCCGCGAACGCACGAGTGACCGCACCCGCGAGCCCGAACCTGTCGCCGGGCTCATCGCGAAACAGGTTGTAGTCGTCTGGCGGCGCACGTCCGAACATCTCGCGGTAGGCCTGGTTGCAGACCAGCGCGTGGCCATCCGCGTCGAACACGATGTACGGCACCGGCGAGTGCGCGAAGATGCCCTCGAGAAGCCCGATCGGATCCGCGAGCTCCTCCAACTGCTCGCGCAGATGCGCCCCCTGATCGTCGGGGTTCGGGTGCGTGGTATCGGACGTCGTGGACACTGGGCTCGTCGGAATCAAAAGGACTGTATGGCACGCAGCTGTGGACTTGCCGCGTGTCGACGTGACGTCACCGTCCAATCGTTCGTAACCGCGCGCCCATGCGCGACCTCGGAGGAATGCCGCGTGTCGGTTGCGCGCGCCATTCGTTCATCGGCTTGCGTGGCGCGGCACATTCGTAGATGCCTATGTCCTGGCGCTCGAGACCGGGGCCGACCACTGTCGACGAGGTCAACGGTCTGCTATAGGCCGCCGCCCCGGCCCGCCCGCATCACGCTACGTGATCGTCACGACCGCCTACTGGGCCACCCTCGAGCGTCTCGACGAGGAGACGCAAGCCTTCTATCCGGACGTCGACGTGGAGGGACTGGTGCACGCGATTATGGTGGACGACTACCGCCGATCGCTCGCTCGGATCTACGGCTTCGTCGCGCCACTCGAACGGTCGCTGCTCGACACCCACGCGCTCGACCGCCTCATCGATCTCCGGCGGTTCCGCAAGCACATCCTGCTCGAGCATGACCTCCAGGCGCTCGGGCTCAAGCGCACCGATGTCGAGGCATTGCCCCAGTGCATGTGGGTGCCGTGGTTCGACGATGCACGCGTCGCGCTGGGCTGGGCCTACACGATCGAGCGCAGCACGCTCGCGCACGCCACGTTGTTTCGACACGTCGCATCGTCGCTGCCCGGCGAAGCCGCGTTCGCCGCGTCCTATCTCAAGTGTTACGCGGGGGAGATCGCCGAGAGGTGGAGCGACTTCGGCGCACGCCTCGATGCGTCGATCAGCGGACCTCAAGATCTCGAAAACATCGTCGAGGCCGCGAAGGCGGGGTTCCGGAACTTTCGTTGGTGGCGCAACACGTTCGATGGCAAGGCGCGCTCGAGCCCCAACGAACCGATGACATGAAGCAGTACACCGTCGAGGAGGCGATCGGTCAGCACTTCTCGATGCTGTATCCAGAGGAAGGTAACCGTCGCGACGAGTCGATGGGCCACCTCCGCAGCGCGGCGATCGAGGGGCGCTATCGCGGCGAGGGCGTGCGCCAGCGCAAGAACGGCGACCTGTTCCTCGCGGACGTGTCGATCACGGCGATCTACGAGGAGGGTGTCCTGACGGGCTTCACCAAGGTCGTGCAGGATCTGACCGAGCGCAACACGCTGGTCCAGGAGCGCGATCTGTCGCGCAGCGATTCGATCCAGCTGCGTGCCGATGCCGAGTACCGCGAGCGGTTCGTCGCCACACTCACACATGATCTGCGCTCGCCGCTCGCGGCCGCGAGAACCGGCGCCGATCTGATCGTCGAATATCCGGACCAACCCGAGAAGGTGAGGTCGTGGGCGTCGCGGATCTCGGATGCGCTGCACCGCGCGGACAAGATGATCGCGGATCTCCTCGACGCGAGCCGGCTCCACGCGGGGCAGGGGCTCGCACTGCAGTGTCACGAATGCGATCTACGACCGCTCGCCGAGCAGCTCCGCGAGGAGCTCGCGGTCCGCCATGGGCCACGGTTTCACGTCGAGGTCGATGGCGACACGACTGGTTACTGGAGCGGGGACGGCCTGCGCCGCGTGCTCGAGAACTTGTTATCGAACGCCGTGAAGTACGGCGAGAAGGAACAACCGATCACCGTCCGGATGCGACGCGTCGACGACCGGATGCTGCTCACCGTTCATAACTACGGCACGATCATCCCGGTCGAGGACCAGCCGAAGCTGTTCCAGCCGTTCCATCGCACGCACCTCGCGGAGGTGAGCGGACAGCAGGGGTGGGGCATCGGGCTTGCCCTGGTGAAGGGCATCGTCGAGGCCCACGGCGGCATCGTGAAGGCCGAGAGCTATCCCAAGGAGGGCACGAAGTTCACGTGCGACATCCCCGTCGATGCGCGATCAGCGAAGCAGAAGCTGAAGGTGTGAAGCGAGAATCGATGGCCGTGGGTTCTCTGATGATCAGGCGCGGGCCGTCGCGAGCGCGCGCGTGGCGTAGGCCACCGGTGCTTCGTCGGCGCAATCACTGACCACGTCGATCCCCGGATAGGTTTCCCGCAGAAAGCTCACGAGGTCGCGATCCGTCGCGTAGCGACCCGCGAGGATCACCGTCGAGATCGCCACACCTTCCCGGTCGAGGATCCGGATCAGATCGAGCGGCGTCCACACGACGAGCTCGCCCGCTGCATGTCGATCCTGGTGGGCGCGGCGGACGTCCGGGCTCGCGAGCACCAGCGTCGTCCATCTGCACCACTGCCCTGTACCGGTCGCCCACTGTTGCAGTTTTTTCATCGCTACCCCCTGGGGTCCCGACGGTGCAACCTCCAAGCCGCACGCACATGGTGAGCCCAAGTCGTGACCGAGGTGACGAACGCGGTCACGGCGACGGGCCAGCTTACAGAACTGGTCGTGGAAACCTGCGCGGGGTCGCGCGGCGTGCCAGGGCGCGCGTGCCCTTCGCGGCGGGGTGCGAGCCGCGAATCGAAGCTCTTCGCAGCTACGACTCGCACCTCGGATCAGATCGACAAAGCTACAAGGACAACGCTCGCTCACGCATCGCTCACGACGAAAAACACCGAGGTCGCTGAAAGGAATCGGAAGTCCAAGCTACGGTTGGACGTGCCCATCCCGACCGAACCGATCGGAAGCATCCCCCGGCCGCCCTCCTTGATCGCCGCGGTCCAAGCTGCCGGGGACGGTATCCATCCTGACCTCGAGCCGCTCTACGACGCCGCGATCAAGGACACCATCGAGCGCTTCGAGGCGACGGGCTCGCCGGTGATCACCGATGGCGAGCAGCGCAAGTATCACAACTTCTGGACCTACTGCGTCCACGGTATGGCGAACATGACGCCGGACGGCTTCAAGATTCCGTTCCGCGCCGGTCACGTTCGTCGCATGCCCCGGCTGACGCGTGGGCCGTTTCAGTACGCGCGCCACGCGGACCGCTACCTCGTGGTCGCCAAGGAGTACGCGACCAGGCCGCTGAAGCAGGCGGTGATCTCGCCGTCCGCGCTGAGCCTGCTGTACCCCGCGGAGGGGATCGCCGGATATTCGCGGGAGCAATTCCTCGACGACCTGCTCGACGAGCACGAGGGCGAGGTCAGGCGGTGCCTCGAGCTCGGAGCGCACGCCGTGCAGATCGACTTCACCGAGGGTCGGCTCGCGATCAAGGTCGATCCGACCGGCGAGCTCCTGACAAGCTTCATCGAGCTCAACAACCTGGGGCTCGCGCGGTTCAGCGCCGCGGAACGCAAGAAGATCGGGATCCACACCTGCCCGGGCGGCGATCGCGACTCGACGCACAGCGCCGATGTCGACTACGCCGAGCTCTTGCCGAGCTTGCTGCGGATCGAGGTCGGAAACTTCTACATCGCGCTCGCCGGCGAGCCGGATCGCATCCGCGTGCTCGAGATCATCCGCGACCATCTGCGTCCCGGTCAGCGGATCTTCGTCGGTGTCGTGGCGCCGATCGATCCGCACGTCGAGACCGCCGAGGAAGTGCGCGATCGGGTCCTCGAGGCCGCGAAGTACATCCCGATCGACCAGCTCGGTACGACCGACGACTGTGGGTTCTCGCCGTTCTGTGATGATCTCTCGACGACGCGCGACAAGGCGTTCGAGAAGATCCGCGCGCGCGTTCGAGGGACCGCGCTGGCCGCCGAGGTCCTCGGGGTCACGTGAGCAACGTGGAAGACGACGAGGACAAGCTGCTGCGGTCGGTCGGTCTCCAGAACGCGCAGTCGATCCTCCGGGTGCGCCAGCGTTCGGAGCAGGAGCTGCGCGACACGAAGGAGGCACTCGAGGAGGAGACCCGCGTCCTCGACATCCTCAACAAGACCGGCGCGATCCTCGCGTCGAAGCTCGACCTCCAGGCGCTCGTCCAGGCGGTGACCGACGCGGCGACCGAGGTCACCGGCGCGCAGTTCGGCGCGTTCTTCTACACGGTGAAGGCCGCCGCTGGCGGGATGCTGACGCTCTACACGCTGTCGGGCGCGCCCCGCGAGGCGTTCGACAAGTTCGGACATCCGCGCGCCACCGCGCTGTTCGGGCCGACGTTTCATGGCCAGGGCGTCATCCGGATCGCGGACGTCGCGAAGGACCCCCGCTACGGGCAGATGGCGCCGCACCATGGGATGCCAGCCGGACACCTGCCGGTGTGTAGCTACCTCGCCGCGCCCGTCGCGCTGCGGTCCGGTGAGGTGATCGGGGGCCTGTTCTTCGGGCATCCCGACTGCGACGTGTTCACCGAGCGAACGGAACGCATCGTCGTCGGGATCGCCGCGCAGGCCGCGATCGCGATCGACAACGCGCGACTCTACGAGGAAGCGAAGCGCGCGGCCGACGAACGCAAGCTGCTGCTCGAGGCCGAGCGCGCGGCGCGCAGCGAGCTCGAGCGGGTCAGCCTGATCAAGGACGAGTTCCTCGCGACGCTGTCGCACGAGCTGCGGACGCCGCTGAACGCCGTGCTCGGCTGGTCGGAGATGCTGCTCGGTCGCTCGACACCGGACGCCGAGATCCGGCGCGGCCTCGAGACGATCGCGCGCAACGCGCGGGCACAGGCGCAGCTGATCGAGGACCTGCTCGACATGAATCGGATCGTCTCTGGCAAGATCCGCCTCGACGTCCAGCGCGTCGATCTGAGCGCGATCGTCGAGGCCGCGGTCGATTCGGTGCGGCCGTCCGCTCAGGCCCGCTCGATCAAGCTGCGCGTGACGCTCGATCCGCTCGTCGTGCCGGTGTTCGGCGATCCGCACCGGCTCCAGCAGGTGGTGTGGAACCTGCTGTCCAATGCCGTGAAGTTCACGCCGAAGGGCGGGCGCATCGACGTGCTGCTCGCGCGGGTGAACTCGCACGTCGACATCACGGTGGTCGACTCGGGCATCGGCATCGCTCCGGACTTCCTGCCGCACATCTTCGAGCGGTTCCGCCAGGCGGACTCGTCGACCACGCGCGAGCATGGCGGGCTCGGGCTCGGGCTCTCGATCGTCAAGCAGCTCGTCGAGCTGCACGGCGGCACCGTGCGCGCGGACAGCGCCGGTGCGGACGGCGGGTCGACGTTCGTGGTGAGCCTGCCGCTCCGCGCGGTGCGCGAGGACACCGGCCAGCACCCCACGACGCGAACGCGCGTGGCCGGGCAACCCGCGATCCAGCTCGCTGGCATCACCGTGCTGGTGGTCGACGACGAGGAGGACGCTCGCGAGCTCGTGAAGTGGGTGCTCGTCGAGGCCAAGGCCGAGGTCATCACCGCGAGCTCCGCCGCCGAGGCGCTCGAGCTGCTCGCGACGTCGCGGCCGGACGTGATCGTCAGCGACATCGGCATGCCCGACCGCGACGGCTACCAGTTCATGCGCGCGGTTCGCGAGCGCACGCTCGCCGAGGGCGGCAAGACTCCGGCGATCGCACTCACCGCGTTCGCGCGCTCCGAGGATCGCACGCGCGCGCTGCTCTCCGGCTATCAGGTGCACATGGCAAAGCCGATCGAGCCGCAGGAGCTGGTCGTCACGATCGGTAGCCTCACGGGCCGCACTGGACTGCCGAACCAGTAACTGTGTGCGGGCTTGCCACGGCGGACCGCGCGCCGGTGCTCGCTCGTCAGCGACGTGTGTCGTGGCTGACCGAATCTACAGGCTGCCTCGTGAAGTGATCTGGCGCAGCGTGATGACAGCGCGAGCAAGTGGTCAGCATCGGAGGTGCGGGCTAGGTTCGGCGAGTGAGCAGCACTGGACCTGAACCGAAGGGTCCCGGGATCGAATCGCCGGAGCCCACGAGCGCCGACGGTCCACCGAGCTCGCGCACGCCGACACCGCGTGATCGATTGCCATCCCGGACGGCGAGTCCGCCGCTGCTCGTGCCACGTACGTTGACGCCTGCCGAGGTCAAGCCATCGCGCACGCCGACGCCGCGCGACCTCCAGGGGTCACGCACGACCACACCACGCGACCTCCAGGGGGCACGCACGACCACACCGCGCGAACGCCACGTGACCGGCGCGGTGCCGGCGCCCGCGGTCCATCCGATCGGGACTCCGCTGGGGCTGTCCCCGACGGCCGGCACGCTCGGCGTCGCCGCGTGGCTCCGCGATCGTGGCATCTATCCACCGGCGGGGCGGCGCTGGACCATCCAGATCGCGCTCGAACCGCACGATCGGCCGGCGAGCTTCACGTTCGCGCCGACGAAGTTTCACATCACGATCAATCCTGACTCGTGGGGCTTCATGTTCGTGCACGGCGACCGGACCTCGACGATCCACGTCACGAACATCGCCACCGCGCGCGACCGCGACGAGCACCGCCTGCTCGCGATGGCGCCGCCGCTGCGCCGGATCGGCTCGCTGGTTCGCGATCTCGAGGCGCGCTACCGCTTCTTCTTCCCGCGCCACCACGCGGCGGTCCGCAGCGACATCCCGAGCAGCGAGCCGATGCTGCGCGCGTGGATCTCGTCGTTCTGATCGCGGACCGAGCGTCGATCAGCGCGCGACGATGCGTGTGACCGCGCCGACGATGTCGCTCAGCTTGCTCGGCTTCGACAGGTGGCCTGCGAAGCCAGCCTCGAGCGATCGTTCGCGCTCGAGCTCGGGATGGCTCGCGCTGATCGCGATCAACGGGATGTCCGCGAGGCTCGGGATCGCGCGGACGCGCGCGAGGAACCCATACCCGTCGATGTTGGGCAGGTGGAGATCGCAGAGGATCGCGTTCGGATGCCAGGTCTCGAGGATCGCGAGGGCCGCCTCGGCGCTCATCGCGGTCTTGACGTCGGCCCCGAGCTTCGACAGCGACGCCGCGAACATCTCCAGGGTGTCGCGATCGTCTTCGAGGATCAGGATCGACAGCCCGTTCAGCACGGCGTGCCGGTCGTTGGGGGTGGCGTCTCGAGGCGGCGGTACAGCGAGCGGCGATCGATGCCGAGCACGCGCGCCGCGTGGGTCTTGTTACCACCGAGGCTCTCGAGGACCTGCCGCACGTAGCGGCGCTCCATCTCGTCGAGCGTGATCATCTCGGCGGCGTTCGTCGACGCCAGCTCGATGCGAGCCGACTGGTACTGCTGGACCTTCGTCGGCAGATGCTCGACGACGATCGGCCCGCGGCCGCAGATCGCGACCGAGCGCTCGATGCAGTTCTCGAGCTCGCGCACGTTGCCCGGCCAGTTGTAGTCGGTGAGCTTGCGCGCGGCCTCGGGGCTGAGCTCGATCGCCGGCTTGTTCGTGCGTGCGGCGATCCGCTCGAGCATGTGGCGGGCGAGGAGCGGGATGTCACCGCTCCGGTCGCGCAGCGGTGGGACCGGGATCGCGACGACGTTGACGCGGTAGAACAGGTCCTCGCGGAACCGCAGCTCCTCGACCTCGGTCGCGAGATCGCGGTTCGTCGCGGTCACGACGCGGGCGTGGAACGGGACCTCCTCGTCGCCACCGACAGGACGCACCGTGCGCTCCTGGAGGACGCGCAGCAGCTTGACCTGCATCTCGAGCGGCATCTCGCCGACCTCGTCGAGGAAGATCGTCCCGGCGCCGGCCTGCAGGAACAGGCCAGGACGCGAGGTCTTGGCGTCGGTGAACGCACCGCGGACATGGCCGAACAGCTCGCTCTCGAGAAGCGGAGCCGGCATCGCGCCGCAGTTGATCGCGACGAACGGCTCGCTGCGACGCGGCGACAGCTCGTGAAGGGCGCGGGCAACCAGCTCCTTGCCGGTGCCGCTCTCGCCGGTGATCAAGACGGTTGCATCGCTGCCGGCGACCCGGCGCACGAGCTGCGTGGTCTCGCGGAGCACGGCGCTCGCGCCGGCCATGCCGGGGATCGGTGCGTGCTGATCGACGGCCGCGCGCAGCCGACGGACCTCGCGCTTGACCGAGAGGTGCTCGAGCGCTCGGCGCACGGCGATCTCGAGGGCGTCGACCTTGACGGGCTTGGTCAGGAAGTCATGGGCGCCTGCGCGGATCGCGGCGATCGCGGTGTCGAGATCGCCGACCCCGGTCAGCACGATCGACAGCACGTCGGGGTGGCGCTCGTGGAGCTCGGTGCAGAGCGCGATCCCGGTCATCCCGGGCATCTGGACATCGGTGACCACGAGGTCGACCACGGCGTCGCGGACCTTCTCGAGACAGGCCTGGGCCGAGGCGACGGCGTCGACGTTGAATCCGCGGCGCCGCAGCGCCTCGCAGAGCAGGGTGCGGGTGTCTTCGTCGTCATCAACCAGCAGGACCGATCCAGTCATTTGCTACCTCTGGGATCGGCGAGGGCCGATCGAGTGCGGGGTTCGTCGTCGGCTTCCTCATCCAAGCCTCGGGCCAGCCTGCAAGTACGCCAACACCCGCGATCAATGGGTTGCCGGTGAGCGTCACGGCCCATCCAGCGCGAGCGGTCGCGCTCAGCGAGCTTGGATGTCGCGGGATCCGACGCAGGTCAGCGAAAGGTGCGGACTAAAAAAACCGACCCGACCGTGTCGATCTGGCGTCCGGTCGTTCGTCGTCCTGGTAGAGCCGGGTCACGAAGTCCGGTCACCACACCTACCAAGGAGCTTGCCATGCGTTTCATGATCCTCGTCAAGGCCACCCCCGAGAGCGAAGCCGGTGTGATGCCGGACGAGAAGCTGCTCGAAGAGATGACGCGTTACAACGAAGAGCTGGTGAAGGCTGGCGTGATGCTCGCGGGCGAGGGCCTGCACCCGAGCTCGAAGGGCGCCCGCGTCCAGTTCGCGGGAACCAAGCGGACCGTTGTCGATGGGCCGTTCACCGAGACCAAGGAGCTGGTCGCCGGCTTCTGGCTCATCCAGGCCAAGTCGCGCGAGGAGGCGATCGAGTGGGTCAAACGCTGCCCGAACCCGATGCCGGGTGACTCCGAGATCGAGATCCGCCAGGTCTTCGAGGCCTCGGACTTCACCAACATGTCGCCCGAGCTCATCGCGCGCGAGAAGGCGCTGGCCGAGCAGCTCAAGGCCCAGCAGTCGTAGCGGCGCGCGGCTTTTCACCGACGCGCGGAGATGCTCTGATCGGCGCCCGTGGGCGTCGTCGAGCCAGGCTCCGAGGTGCAACGAACGATCGAAGCGATCTTTCGCATCGAGTCCGCGAAGCTCTACGCCGGGATCGCGCGGATGGTGCGCGACGTCGGCGTCGCCGAGGAGCTTGCCCAGGACGCGATGGTCGTCGCGCTCGAGAAGTGGCCCGAGGCCGGGATCCCCGACAACCCAGGGGCCTGGTTGATGGCCGCCGCGAAGCACCGCGCGATCGACCACCTCCGGCGCCGCAAGCGCGTCGAGCGCAAGCACGACGAGCTCGAGCACGCGATCGGTGAACCGCTGAGGCCCGATCTCGAGGCGGCGATCGACGACGATGTCGGCGATGACCTGCTGCGCCTGATCTTCACCGCATGCCATCCGGTACTCGCGAGCGAGGCGCGCGTCGCGCTGACCTTGCGGCTGCTCGGCGGGCTCACCACCGCGGAGATCGCGCGTGCGTTCCTGGTCCCCGAGCCGACCATCGCCCAGCGCATCGTGCGCGCGAAGCGAACGCTCGCGGATGCCGGGGTGCCGTTCGAGGTGCCGCGCGGTCCGGAACGCGCCGAGCGGCTCGCCTCGGTGCTCGGCGTGATCTACCTGATCTTCAACGAGGGCTACGCGGCGACTGCGGGCGATGACTGGATGCGCCCTGGCCTCTGCGAGGACGCGTTGCGGCTCGGCCGCGTGCTCGCCGGGCTCGCGCCGGACGCCCCCGAGGTCCACGGACTCGTCGCGCTGATGGAGCTCCAGGCGTCACGCGCTGCAGCGCGCGTCGAGCCCGCCGGGGCGCCGATCTTGCTGCTCGAGCAGAACCGCGCGCGCTGGGATCGCCTGTCGATCAGCCGCGGGCTCGCGAGCCTGGCGCAGGCGATCGAGCTCGGCGGCGCGCGTGGGTCGTACACGCTGCAGGCTGCGATCGCGGCGTGCCACGCCCGTGCACTGACCGCTGCTGATACCGACTGGGCGCAGATCGCGGCGCTCTATGGCGTGCTCGTCGAGGTGACGGGTTCGCCGGTCGTCGAGCTCAATCGCGCGGTCGCGGTCGCGATGGCGGAGGGGCCGGCGGCTGGCCTCGCGATCCTCGACACCCTGCGCGACGAGCCCGCGCTCGCGAGCTATCACCTGCTGCCCGGCGTGCGCGGCGATCTGCTGATCAAGCTCGGCCGGTTCGCCGAGGCGCGTAGCGAGCTCGAGCGGGCAGCGTCACTGACGCGCAACGAGCGCGAGCGGCGGTTGCTCCTCGACCGCGCCGCGACGTGCTCCACGTCGTGACGGCTGGGCTATCGTCGCGCGGATGATCGCAGTCCTCGGTACGGGTCTCCTCGGTTCCGGCTTCACGCGCGCCCTGCTGCGTCAGGGCAACGCTGTCCACGTGTGGAATCGCACCGCCGCACGCGCACAGCTGCTCGAGGCCGATGGTGCTCGCGCGTTCGCGTCCGCTGCCGACGCCGCGCGCAGCGCGACCCGGATCCACGTCGTGCTATCCGACGATGCGGCAGTCGATGCCGTGCTCGCGGCCGCGGCGCCAGTCGCGGGTCAGCTCGTGGTCGACCACTCGACGACCTCGACCGCGGGCGTGATCGAGCGGACGGATCGGTGGCGCGCCGCCGGCATCACGTATCTGCACGCGCCGGTGTTCATGGGGCCGCAGAACGCGAACGACTCGACGGGCCTGATGCTGGTGTCCGGTGATCGCGCCACGGTCGCCGCGGTCTCGCCGCTGCTCGCGCCGATGACCGGCAAGCTCGTCGATCTCGGCAAGCGCGTCGACGCGGCCGCCGCGTTCAAGCTGCTCGGCAACTTGTTCCTGATGGCGCTGACCGCCGGCTGCGCGGACATGCTCGCACTCGCGAAGGCGATGGGCGTGCCGGCGGCGGATGCAGCGACGCTGTTCGATCACTTCAATCCCGGCGTCACGATCGGCGCGCGCGTGAAGCGCATGCTCGACAGCGCGTACGAGCAGCCGTCGTGGGAGCTCGCGATGGCCCGCAAGGACGCGCGGCTGATGCAGCACGAGGCAGATCACGCCGGGATCGCGCTCGCGCTGCTGCCGGCGATCGCGACCCGGATGGACGCCGTGATCGCCGCGGGCTATGGCGGCCACGACTGGACGGTGATCGCAAAGGACTTCGTCCGCTAGCGAGGCACGCGATCAGGACGCGACGGCAGTCGCGCCGTCGTCGAGCAGCTGCATCAGCGCATCGATCTTGAACGGCTTGCGCAGCACACGCACCGGTGCCGAGACCGCCGCGCTCGAGCCCGTCACGACGACGACCTGGACGCCCGCGTACTTCGGGTCGTTGCGGATCGCACCGAGCACTTCCCATCCGTTCATGTCGTACATGTGCAGATCGAGCAGCAAGATCTGCGGCGTGTCGTGAGCGAGGAAGGCGAGAGCCTCGGCGCCACTACCGACGGCGACGACCTCGTACCCACGGCGCTCCATCGCATCCTGGGTCGCGGCCCGCACGTCATCATCGTCGTCGACGATCAATACGCGGCTGGAAGGCACAACTTCACCCTAGCGATGCGGATGGTCGGCGTCCATCGAGGCTTCATCGACACACCGTGAGATCAGCGTGGGATCCGGACGGCCGTGCGCGCACGCGCAGAGCCTGCAAGAACGTCACGCCGTACGTCGTGACGGCCAACGTCTAATGTCCGCCGACGGAGACGCCGGCGATGATCAGCGCGGCGATCGCGAGCCCGGCGAGGGCTTCGCCGGCGATCAGCCCGGAGACGAGGGCGATCCCGTGCGTCGCCGCCCAGGCCCGGTGCCGCCGCTCGACGAGCCACCGCACGCAGCCGCCGATCGCGATGGTGAGGGAAAGATAAGGAGGCAGGATGAACGCCATGCCGAGCGCGACGGGCGAGGGCACCCATGCGAGCCAGCGCGTCGAGCCTGCGAGTGCGAGCGCGATCCCGGCGACGAACGCGATCGCTGCCGCGACCGGGGCGCCGGCGGGAAGCGCCGAGACGCCGTGCTGCACGAGCTCCGCGGTCGCCTTCCACGACTGCGCCGCAGGCGCGGGCATCACGTCGTTGCCGAGGCCGTAGCTGCCGCGGATCAGCTCGAACGCCAGCGCGCAGGTCACGCCACCAACGACGACGCCGACGAGCTGGGCGACGAGCTGCGGCCGCGGTCGGCTGCCGACCAGCACGCCCGTCTTCCAGTTCTGCAGCAGCATCGCAGAGTGCATCAGCGTGCCGTTGACGACACCGCCGGCGGACAGTGGCGCCGCGATCCCGCCCGGCGCAACCGCCCCGACGACGAGCTGCGCGAACCCGCCGAGCGGGCCGGCCGGCGTGTTATCGGTCTCGCCCATCGCGCGAGCCGCCGCGGCGCACAGCACGATCGACAGGCCGAGTCCGAGCATGGTGACCGCGGGATGGACGTCGAACACGAGCACGCCGAGCACGATGATCGCGAGCGCCGCGATCACCATCGCGACCACGTGGCCACGGGTGGTCCGGAACTTGTCGTGCGCTGCGTCGTGCGCTGCGTGTTGCGCTGCCGCATGAGACGCGCGGACCTCGCGCAACCCCGCACGCAAGCCGCGCCACGCCGAGACGATCCCGCCGACGGTGCCGCCAACCATGAGCCCGGCGCCTGGCCACAACAGCCAGGTCACGAGCGAGACGTAGTCGGGCGCTGCGATGTTGGCGGCGACGACCTGCGGCGCGATCACGAACCACGCGATGACGCCGCCGAGCACCAGGGCGATCGCGACGCGCGCACCCGCGAGGTAACCGATGCCGACGAGGAGCGGGCTCCAGCCGATGCCCATGTAGATCGCGGCAGCCGGGACGGCGCCGACGGTCAGCGGGATCACGGTGAGCTCGGGGATCCAGCCGGCGAACGAGCGAGCGAACGCGATCGCCGCGGCGAGCACCGCGCCGAGCGCGAGCATGCGGATGCGACCACCGGCTGCGGCGGCGCCCGAGTAGACGCTGTCGAGGACCTCGGCGGTCGCCGCGCCGCTCGGGAACGGCAGCGTGCCGCGAACGATGAACGCCGCGCGGAGCGGGATCGCCATCAGCGAGCCGAGCACGCCGACCGCGACACCCCACACGACGACGCCCGCCGGCGCGGGCGCGCTGCCGTCGAGGGCCATTGCCGCGATCGGGCCAACCAGGCCGCTGGTGATCGCCATCATCGCGGCCGAGCTCGAGACGGTCTGCACGATGTTGCCGTCGTGCGGCCGGGCGCGGGTGCGCGTGATCGCGGTCAGGATCGCGAACGCGAGCAGCGCCGCCGGGATGTTGCCACCGTCGACGATGCCGGTCTTGGTGCCGGCATACACGGCCGCGCCCGCGAACACCATGCCGAGCAGCGCGCCGACGCCGAGCGTGCGCACCGACAGCTCGCTGTCCTCTGGCACGGCCACCCTTTGTGAGCCTACTCCAGCGACGGCACGCGGTCCGATCTCGGCGAGCACCGTCTCATCCGAGGTGAACATGCTCGTGGGCAGTGCGCGAGTATCGCCCCAGCGGCCCCACGAGGTTACCGGGTGTTGCGCAAGCTTCGGTCCGGCACGGTCCCTGATGAGGGCTCGCCCCGATGAGAGACAAGGGGGGTCGCTTGAAGAAGCTCGCGCTCGCGCTGATCTTTGCCTGTGCCTGTGGAGAGGACACGACGGATCCGGACGTCGATGATCACCCGGCCGACCGGCTCGTCCTCGAGGGTCCCGAGATCACCGATCTGCTCGGGCCCGATGGCGTCACCGAAGCGCTGCCGAGCACGGACGGCTTTCGTCGGCTCGGCCTCTTGTGGGATGCGACCGAGGAGCACGTGCTCGAGGTGCGATCCAGTGTCGACGGGACGACATGGACGGCATGGGCCGCGCCCGAGGTCGTCTCCGTCGAGATGCTGGCGCATGCCGGCCACGTCGACGCCGTCGCGATCGTGCCCGAGGCCGGCTCGATGGCAGACGATCCGCTCGCGCGCTGGTATCAGCTCCGCGTCCCCGCAGGGCGTGCGACCCCGACGTTCCTCGTGATCGAGCCGCTGCCCGACATCCCTGCGCGGCTACCGCCCGACGAGGTGTTCGCCGCCGAGGATGCCGCTGACGAGGTCACCGAGATCGCGGCGGTCAACCGCGCGACGCCGATCGGCACGGTCAAGGTCCACTCGCGTGCGGACTGGGGTGCCCGGGCACCGCGCTGCGCCTCCGGCACGCATACCCCGAACCGCGCGACGATCCATCACACGGTGACGCCGACGAACGACTCGATGACGGTTCCGCAGCGACTCCGCCAGATCCAGCGCTTCCACCAGGTCAGCCGGGGCTGGTGCGACATCGGCTACAACTTCCTGATCTCGCGCGATGGCCGGGTGTGGCGCGGCCGCGGTGCGCGGCGGATCGGCGCGCACGTCTCGAACGCGAACACCGGCAACGTCGGCGTCTCGTTCATCGGTACGTACACGTCGACGGCACCGACCGAGAACCAGATGTGTCAGGCCGCGCGGCTGTTGCGCCGGCTCCACGAGGACTACGGCGGTATCGCGTTGAATCGTACCGACGTGAAGGGGCACCGCCAGTTCGGCGGCACGAGCTGCCCGGGCGGTGCGCTCTACAGCCGGATCGACAAGATCCTCCGCAAGGCGCGCGGCGGCTGCAGCGTCGACTGATCAGCGCAGCGTCTCGATCGCGATCGCCATCGTTTGCTCGATCGGGTCCATGCGGACCTTGGCGTCGAACGTGATCACGGTGTGCTGGGTCCCGGTGACCTTCGCGAACGGATCGCCGAGGTCGATGTCGAGCCGAAGCTTGCCGTCGCTCGTCGAGTCCTTGCTGGGCGCATAGATCAGCTCGACGTCGAGCGTCGCGCCGCGATCGGTCAGCGCGACGGCCGTGTAGGTCCGCTGCAGGTCGTGTTCGACGAGCCGCCACCGCGCACCGACGCCGATCGGCTCCGCCGGAAACCGCGCGATCGCAATACGCATCAGCTCGGTCGTCGATGGCATCGTCTTCATCAAGGTCGCCGGCCGGATCGTTGCAGTCCCGTCTGCCGCGATCTCCACGGTGCCGCGGATGCTCTCGGCGATCTTCGCGAACGTCGTCGGATCCGGGTCGCCCGCGATGTGGAACTTCGCGAGCTGGTAGGTGCAGGGCGCCGGCGGCGCGCACGACCACGCGACCTGGAGCTCGGCCTCGAGCGTACCGCCGACGTGGCTCGTCGCGATCCGGATCGTCCGGGTGACGGCGATCGGCGTGTAGCGCGCGATGCGCCGCGGCTCGTCCCCGGGGTGCACGAGCTCGAGCTTCGGCGGATCCGGGATCGACGCGGCTCCCTCCGCCCACGGGTCGGCGACCGGAGCAGGTGCGCTGCCCGTGATCGGCGGCGATGATGCGCGATCACCGCCCGAGCACGCCGCGGCAACCACCAGCCACGCCCGCGACACCCTCATCAGTTGGGTTCGACAATCACCCGACGGAGCTTGCCGGCGCGGGTCAGCGGGATGTCGGGCACGATCTCGATCTCGAGCGGCACGCCGCGCACGTGCTTGCCGACGAATTCGCGGATCACCCGCTCGGCGTCCGGCGGCAGGTGATCAGCCATCGGCACGATCTTGAGGACGAGGCGGCGATCCGCGCGCTGCACGACCTGGAACTGCTTGGTGTGCTTCGCCATGGTGAGGAACAGGATGTTGAACAGGATGCCCTCGACGGGGTTGCCGTCGGCATCGCGCATGGTGTCGGTGACGCGACCCTCGACCGGGCCGAATCGCGGCAACGTGCGGCCGCACGGGCAGGGTGCCTGCGTGCGCGCCATCGCGAGATCGCCGGTGAGGTAGCGAATGAACGGGCACGCGAGGTTGTGGAGGTCGGTGATCGCGACCTCGCCTTGCTCGCCGGGCCGCGCCGCGCGCATCGACCCATTGGCCTCGCGCACGAGGATCTCGACGACGAGGTTCTCGACGGATTCGTGCAGGCCGTCGTGCACCTCGCACTCCGAGCCCATCAGCATGAACTCGCGGCAGCCGTAGGTCTCGAACACCGCGGGTCCGAAGGCCTGCGCGACATCGTCGCGATCATGTGGCCAGAGCCGCTCGGCGCCGTAGATCACCGGGATCGTATCCCACGTGCGCAGCCCCTCGGCGTTCACGAACCGCGCGAGGTCCGCGATCGCCTGGGCGTATCCCGCGATCACCTGCGGCTTCCGGCGGACGATCGTCTTCACCATCTCGAGGAGGTTCTCGGGCGAGCGCACCATGCAGTTGACGTAGATGTCGCGCCGCAGCCGATGATCGATCGCGAGCTTCGCGCGCTCGAAGCGGCTCGGCGCGATCGCGGGGACCCCCCACAGGTGCATCGCCTTGTCGCCCATCTTGTAGCCGCCCCAGCCGAACCCTCGCCACCGGGTCGCGTCGCGCCAGTACCGCGACTCCGCACCGAACCGGACCTCGAGCGGCTGCCCGGTCGACCCGCTCGTCATCTTCGACACCGCGACGTCGGGATGCGACGCCGTGCGCTGCTCGACGGTCGTCTGCGCGACCTCGCGCGCGAGCACCGGGATCCGGGAGAGATCGTCGAGCGAACGGATCGAGTCCGGATCGATCCCGCCATCGTCGAGCAGGCCCCGGTAATGGGCGGTGTGGAGGTGTGCGTGGCGGACGAGCCGGCGCAGAAAACCTGACCGCATAGCGGACAGCTCGTCGAGGCTCACGCGCTCGGTTCGCTGCAACAGTGCCAGCAGCTCGAACGTCGGGCGTCCGCGAAACCGCTCCCACGCCGGGTAGAACACCCGGCCGAGCGCGGAGCCGTATGGATCGAAGGCCACGCTGCATCGTAGCGCGGACCGAGCGACCGACCGAGGGTCCGCACGGCTCTCTCACGTCGAGATGGTAGTGTGCGGGTGTGCCTCAGCCGAGCCAGCACGACGCAGCTGGCGTGCCGTCCGTGGAACCCGGCATCGTCATGGTCGCGCGCGGCACGCAGGCCGTCGCGATGCGGCTCCCCGTCGACGTCGCGCTCGGTCGCCGCGTCGTGGCGGACGGCAAATCGTTCGACGTCGACGACGACCGGATGTCGCGCGACCACGCGACCGTGCGGTTCGACAAGGGCGCGTGGGTCATCACCGATCTCGCGAGCCGCAACGGGACGTTCGTCAACGGCCTACGGATCACCGGCGAGGTGCGCCGGCAGGGCAACACCGTGCTGCGGCTCGGCCACACGATCTGCGTGCTGCTCGCCGACGCCTCCGGGCATCCGGCGGACGGCGATGGCACGGTCGGGCCCGAGCTCGCGCGCGCGTTCGCGGCGGTCCGCCACGCCGGCTCGCAGCCCGCGCTGCTCTTGCAAGGCGAAGCAGGTGCCGATCACGAGCTCGCGGCACGGCTCTATCACGACGCGAGCCCGCGTCGGGCCGGACCGCTGGTCACGGTCGCGTGCAGCTCGATGCCCGACGGCGTGGCGGAGCGCCTGCTGTTCGGCGCGCAGAAGGGCGTGATCCAGTCGATCGGTCACTTCCAGATGGCGCAGGGCGGGACGATCGTGCTCGACGACATCGCCGCGCTCCAGCTCGCGGCGCAGTCGCGGCTCCTGCGGTTGCTCGAGCGGCGGCAGCTCGAGCCACTCGGCGTGCAGGTCGGGATCCCGATCGACGTCGGCGTCGTCGCGACCGCGCATCTGGAGCTCCGGCTCGCGGTCGCGGAGCGCCGATTCGATGATGGCCTGTACCGCCGGCTCGCCACGACCATCGTGAAGCTGCCGCCGCTCCGCGATCGCAAGGTCGATGTCGCGCGAATCGTCCAGCGCGAGGTCGTCGCAATGGGGTCGCAGCTCGCGGCGCACGCGCGGCTGGTCGAGGCGTGTCTGGTGCGGCCGTGGCCGGGCAACGTCCGCGAGCTGATCGCGGCGGTCCGCGACGCGGCGAACCGGGCGCTCGCGAACGACTGCGACGTCGTGCGTCCCGAGGATCTCGACGACAGCGCGGGGATGACGACCGGCGCGCTCGGACCCGCGACCGCCGTCAACCGCAAGCCGACCGTCGCTGCGGCACTCGACAAGGCGACAATCGAGGTCGCGCTCGCCCGCGCGAAGAACGTGATCACCGTGGCGGCCCGCGCGCTCGGCGTGCACCGCAGCGAGCTCTACCAGCTGATGGACCAGCACGGCATCGTCTTCACCGACGACACCTGAGCACCAGCCGAGAGACCGGCCGAGAGACCGTCACGCGGCGGCGGGAGGCGCCACGGGATCCGCCGGTGGCGTGACCGCGGCCGCGCGCTTGTGTCGCCACTCGCGAAGGCGATCCTCGAGGAGGAACCGCAGGCGCTTGCGTTGCACGCGGGCCCAGGTCAGCGTGGTCTGATCGGTCGATAGCTGCTTCTTGTAGCGCATGTCGCCGCCGAGGAAGTCGTAGACCGCGAGGCCGTTCGCGAGGGCGTGCTCGATCGCCGCGGCGTGGCACACGAAGCCCGGCTTGAGGTGCGCGTTGTCGAACGCGGCGACACCGCTCTGATACTGCAGCACGCGGCCGCGATAGATGTGGTTGTAGAGGCAGCCGATCGTGCCGGTCTGATCGCCGCGCACGCGCAGCAGCTGGATCTCGCCGTGCGCGAACCGCTGCGTGATCAACCGGCGATGAAACCGGTCGAACCAAGGATCGGCAAACGCGCCGGATTTGCCCTTGGCACGCCACTGGGCGCCGTGCAGCGCGACGAGCTCGCTGTAGATGTCGATCGCCTCGCTCGGGTCGCGTGCGATCTCGACGACGTACTTGCCGGCCTCGCGCTGGGCGCGCCGGACCTGGCTGCGAGTCTGGCTCGACAGCATCGCGAGATACCCCTTCGGCCGCGCACGCTCGAGATCGACGAAGTACGACGGCACCTGGCGATCGATCCGCACGCGGATGTCACTCGCCTGCTCGATGTTGCCGAACGCGCCGGCGTGCAACGCGGGCAGGTACAGCTCGTCCCAGCCCCACGGCAACAGCGCGAGGAGCTCGCTCAGCGTCAGGTTCGCGCCGACGAGCCCGTTGTACTCGATCCACAGCTCGTCGAAGCGCTGCGTCCCGGTGACGTTGAGGTAGAGCGCGCGGCTCGGCATCACGCGGTTCCGGAGCACGAGCTGGCGCGCGAGGAAGCAGGCGGCGATCGGGGCACCACCCGCATCGATCACAGCCAGCGGCGGTGCCTGATCGCGCGGCAAGGTCGCGAGCCAGCTCTCGACCCAGCCCCACGACAGGAAGTACGAAGGTGGCGACGCGACCTCGAGATCACGCCAGATGCGCTCGGTCTCGGGCGAGTACGGATCGACGAGCGCGAGCTTCACGTGCCGTGATGCTATCCCGCTGAACCTGCGTCTGCCAGGCCGCGGGCAGTCGAGTGCCATCGATCAGCTCGCGAGCCAGGACGCGATCAGATCGATCGGCGATGATGGCGGTCTCATGACGCGCCTGTCCGCCGCCGAGGTCTTCACGCCGACCTCGTACCCGACCTACACGTACGTGCCGCGGGACGAGCTCCATCACGAGCGGCTGCTTCGCCAGTGGACGCAGTCGTCGACCCAGATCGCTTCGGTGTCCGGACCGTCGAAGGCCGGCAAGACCGTGCTCGTCCAGCGCGTCGTCGGTGAGGGCAACTTGATCACGGTCAGCGGCGCGTCGGTCCGCGAGGCCGACCAGCTGTGGGAGCGCGTGCTCGACTGGTACGGCGAGCCGCACACGACAACGGCGAGTCACGGTGACACCACGACCGACAGCAAGACGAACGAGCGCGTGGGCACGCTCGGACTCGCCGGGATGGGCGCGTCGAGCCGGGCCACCGCCGCGAGCACGAGCGCGGCCGCCGAGACCACACAGGCGACCGTTCATCGCCGCGGGCTGCCGCAGGTGGTCGGCGAGCTCGCGGGCACCGCGCTCACGCTGCTCCTCGATGACTTCCATTACATCCCCGCTGCGATCCAGAGCGATGTCGCGCAGCAGCTCAAGGATGCGGCGAGCCGTGGCGTGCGGATCTGCGTCGCCTCGGTACCCCACCGCGCCGACAACATCGTGCGCGCGCTTCCCGAGCTCCGCGGGCGCGTGCTCGCGATCGACATCGACTACTGGACGCGGCGCGATCTCCTCGAGATCCCGCGGCTCGGCTGCGAGCGGCTCGGCATCCATGTCGACACGCCGTCGTTGACGATGTTCGCGACCGAGGCCGCAGGCTCGCCGCAGCTCATGCAGTCGATCTGCCTGTGGATGTGCAACCACCTCGGAGTCCGCGAGGCCGCCCTGCCGCCACGCGCGGTGACGCTCGACGAGGCCGCCCGCAAGGAAATCTTGTTCCTGACGTCGTGCACCGTGGACTTCCGCTCGCTCGTACGCGCGCTGATCTCCGGCCCGAAGGCGCGGCCCGGCGAGCGCAAGAAGTACCTGCACCGCGATGGTCGCGAGGGCGACATCTACCTGACCATCATGCGTGCCGTCGCCATGGACCCGCCGCGGCTCACCCTCGAGTACGGCGAGCTCGGCCGCCGGCTCGAGGTGCTATGCACGCAGAACGACTCGCCCGATGGCGCGAGTGTCGTCCGGACGTGCGTCGCGCTCGGCCAGATCGCGCGATCCGCTGAGCTTGGCTTCGGCGGCACGACCGGCGCGTCACTCGAGTGGGAGGAGCGCGATCAGGTGTTCGTGCTGCCCGATCCGTATCTCCTGTTCTACCTTCGATGGTCCGGGATGCTCGAGCGCGCGGCCGAGGGTGACGGCGCGTGAGACTAACTCCGAGGCGGGCGTGAGACGACGCTCAGGCACCGTGATGTAGTTCCGATCACGCGGCGAACAGTGGATCCGTCGTCCAGGTTGTTAGTACGTTGAGCGCAATGAGTGCTCACCTAGCTGGTCACGTGTGCGGTGTTGTTCTGATGTCCATGCTCGCCGCGGCGTGTGGCGATAACCTGAAGGGCGCTCCGCCCGCCGCGCTCGTGGTGTCGCCAACGTCCGGGCTGGTGACCACGGAGGCCGGAGGCACCGCGTCGTTCACGGTCGCGCTCAGCAGCCGGCCGTTCGAGGACGTCACGATCACGCTTGTGAGCTCCCAGATCGCCGAGGGCACGGTCTCGCCCGCGACGATCACGCTGACACCGGACAACTTCGACGTTCCCGTCACGGTCACGCTGACCGGTGTCGATGACGACGTCGCCGACAACGATCAGCCGTACACGGTGCGCGTTGATGGCGGTGACGTAGGCATGGCCGACGTCATGGCCACGAACCAGGACGATGATGATCCGGGTTCCACCGTCACCCCCACCTCTGGCCTGATGACGACCGAGTCCGGCGGTACCGCCACGTTCACGGTGAAGCTCGATACCCAGCCCACCTCGAACGTCACGATCCCGATCTCGAGCATGGACACGACCGAGGGCACCATCTCGCCGGCCCAGCTCGTGTTCACGCCGGCGAACTACAACGCGCCGCAGACCGTGACCGTCACGGGCGTCAACGACGACATCGCCGATGGCCCGCAGGTGTACACGATCAACGTTGGCGTCGCGACCAGCAGCGACGCCACGTACGACGGCTTCGACTCGGACAACGTGACGGTGACGAACATCGATAACGACACTCCCGGCATCATCGTCACGCCGACAACGATCCCCCTGATCACGAGCGAGAGTGGCGCCAGCTCGACGTTCACCGTGGTGCTGACCACCGAGCCGACCGCGAACGTCACGATCGCGCTGACCTCGAGCGATGCAGGTGAAGGAACCGCATCGCCCGGCACGCTCACGTTCACCCCCGTGAACTGGGATGCCCCGCAGGTCGTGACCGTCACGGGCGTCGACGACGACCTCGCCGATGGCCCGCAGAGCTACACGATCGTGACCGCGCCTGCCGCCAGCACTGACGCTGGCTACTTCGGGCGTGATGCTGCCGACGTCGCGGTGACGAACACCGACAACGACACCGCGGGCTTCACCGTGACACCGGCGACCGTGCCGCTACAGACCACGGAGGCAGGCGGCACGGCGACCTTCACCCTCCGGCTCAACGCCCAGCCGACCGCCAACGTGACGATCGCGGTCGCCTCCGACGCAGCCGACGAGGGCACGGCATCGCCGGCGAGCCTCGTGTTCACGGCCGTTAACTGGGACGCGCCGCAGACCGTGACGGTGACCGGCGTCGACGATGCGATCGCCGACGGCAACCAGCAGTACACCGTGGTGCTGTCGCCTGCGGTCAGTACCGATACCAACTACAGCGGGCTCGATCCAGCGGACGTCGCGCTGACGAACCTCGATAACGATAGCGCCGGTATCGTCGTCACCGCGGCCGCAAATCTGCAGACGACGGAGGGTGGCGGCACCGTGCAATTCACGATCGTGCTGCAGTCGCAGCCGACCGCAAACGTCACGATCCCGCTGACCTCGTCCGATACTACCGAGGGCACGGTCTCGCCCGCGCAGCTCGTGTTCACGCCGGCGAACTTCAACGCGCCGCAGACCGTGTCCGTCACCGGCGTAGACGACGCGCTGGCCGACGGCAACCAGGCCTACACGATCCTCACGGGCGCCGCGGTCAGCACCGACACGACCTATGCCGGGATGGACGCCGCGAACGTCAACGTGACGAACCTCGACAACGACACCGCCGGCTTCGCCGTCACGCCGCTCGTGGCGCAGACCGACGAGGGTGGTGGTACAGCCCAGTTCACGGTGCGACTGCTCTCCGAGCCAACCGGGATCGTCACGATCTCGATCTCGTCGTCCGACACGACCGAGGGCACGGTGTCCCCGTCCCAGCTCGTGTTCACTTCGACGAACTTCGCAGCGCCTCAGACCGTGACGATCACCGGCGTCGACGACGCGATCGTCGACGGTAACCAGGTCTACACGATCCAGACCGGGGTCGCGGTCAGCTCCGACGTCGGCTACGTAGGACAGGATCCCGCGGACGTGACGGTCACGAACCTCGATAACGACACCGCCGGGATCCTGGTGGTTGCCGCGGCAAATCTGCAGACAACCGAGGCCGGCGGCACGGCCACGTTCACGATCGCGCTGCAGTCGCAGCCAGCGGCGAACGTCACGATCCCGCTGTCCTCCTCGGACCTCACCGAAGGCACGGTCTCGCCGGTTTCGGTGACGTTCACGCCGGCGAACTTCGCCGCGCCGCAGACCGTGACCATCACCGGCGTCAACGATGCGGTGGTCGACGGCGACCAGGTCTACGCGATCATCACCGGCGCGGCAGTCAGCGCAGATTCGAACTACAGCGGCCTCGACGCACCGAACGTGACTGTCACCAACATCGATGACGACACCGCGGGCTACGAGGTCACGCCGCTGACCCTCACCACGAGCGAGAGTGGCGGCACCGCCACGTTCACGGTGCGGCTGCGCTCCGAGCCCACCGCGAACGTCACGATCGGCATCACATCCACGGACACGACCGAGGGCACCGTGTCTCCAGCGCAGCTCGTCTTCACGCCGGCGAACTTCAACGCGCCGCAGACCGTGACCGTGACCGCCGTCAACGATGCGATCGCCGACGGCAACCAGGTCTACACAATCGTGACGGCGCCGGCGGTCAGCACGGACACCACCTACAGTGGGCTCGATCCCGCCAACGTGACGGTGACGAACCTCGATGACGACACCCCGGGTTTCGTGGTGTCGGAGACCTCGATCACGACGACCGAAGCGAACAACGGAAGTGCGATCTTCACGATCCGACTGCTCTCGGAGCCCACGGCCGACGTGACGATCACCCTGACGTCTTCCGATCTCACCGAAGGCACGGTGTCGCCGGCGCAGCTCGTGTTCACGCCGGCGAACTTCAACGCGCCACGGACCGTCACGGTCACCGGCGTCGATGACGCGATCATCGACGGCAACCAGGTCTACACGATCATCACCGGAGCCGCGGCGAGCGCCGACCTCACCTACAACGGCCGTGATCCGGCAAACGTCAGCGTGACCAACATCGACGACGACACCGCCGCCATCCTGGTCTCGCCAACCTCCGGCTTGATCACGCGCGAGACCGTCACGGGCAGCTCCGGCACCGACACGTTCAATGTGGTGCTGACCTCGCAGCCGAGCTCGGATGTCGCGATCTCGGTCGCCTCGAACGATCCAACCGAGGGCACGACATCGATCGCGACACTGGTGTTCACGCCGACGAACTTCAACGCCCCGCAGACCGTGATCGTGACGGGCGTCGACGATGCGATCGCGGACGGCAACCAAGTCTACTCGATCGTACTCGGTGCCGCCGTGAGCAGCGATCCCGACTACGCCAACATCGATCCGCCGGACGTCGGCGTCACGAACCTCGACAACGACAGCGCCGGCATCGTGGTGTCGCCGACCTCGGGCTTGCTCACGAACGAGGCGGGCGCCAGCGATGTCTTCACCGTGCGGCTCCTGTCAGAGCCGACCGCAGATGTCACGATCGCAGTGAGCAGCAGCGATACCACCGAGGGCACCGTGGTGCCTTCGACGCTGACGTTCACGGCGGCGAACTTCGCGACGCCGCAGACCGTCACCGTGACGGGCGTGAACGATGCGATCGCCGATGGTAACCAGACGTACCTCGTGGTGATCGCGCCCGCGACGAGCGCGGATCCTGGCTACAACGGACTCGATCCCAACGACGTCACCGCGACGAACGTCGACGACGACACGCCGGGCTTCATCATCGATCCGCTCGATCTGCTGCTCTCCGAGTTCGCGGGTGACTTCGACACGTTCGAGGTTCGGCTCACGAGCCAGCCGACCGCCAACGTGACGATCACGTTGACGAGCAGCGACACGACGGAGGGCACGGTCTCGCCGTCATCGCTGACGTTCACGCCAGCGAACTTCGCGACGCCGCAGCTCGTGACCGTGACTAGCGTCGATGACCTCGTCGTCGATGGCGATCAGGTGTTCTCGATCGTCACCGGGATCGCGTCGAGCACGGACCCGGGTTATGCAGGGATCAACCCGCCCGATGTGACCGTCACGACCGTCGATAACGAGTCCCCAGGCGTGTTCGTGCAGGCCCGCAAGAAGCAGTTCACGACCGAGAACGGCGGGACGACACGGATCCGGATGCGGCTCAACACGCAGCCGACCGCGAACGTCACCTGCACGGTGTCGAGCTCGGACACCACCGAGGGCCAGGTCAACCCGCAGACGCTGATCTTCACGCCTCAGAACTTCTCGACGCTCCAGCAGATCACGGTGACCGGCCTCGATGACGCGATCCTCGACGGCGATCAGGTCTACACGATCGTGACGGCACCCTGTACGAGCGCCGATCCGGTCTACAACGGCATCAACCCGCGTGACCCGACGGTGATCAACCGCGACAACGAGTGAGCCGACGGATCGATTCTGTCGGCACTTGTCGGCACGAAGTGCCGATGGAAATCACCTCCACCTGGGCCGGCTAAAAGTCCGCTTCGGCCTTGTGATACTTCTTCACGAGCTTCTGGAGGTACGCGCCGAGCGCGAGGACGTCCTCGTTCTCGGTCGCGCGTGACACGAAGACGGTGATGAGGTCGTGGCCCTCGTCGCCGCCGGGCTCGCGCAGCCGCATCATCACGTAGCCCTCATCCTCGTCCTTCTTGCCCTTCTTGCGGTCGGGCAGCTCGAGGAGGTCGATCAGCTCCCAGACCTTGCGGGTCTCGCGACCGTCGAGGTTGACCGTGCCGTAGTCCTTGTTGTCCTCGCCGTTCGCGTAGCTCGCCCACATCGACGAGTCACGGATCCGGAGCTGCCAGTCGTCGCCTTCGGGCTTGTTCGAGACGAAGTCGAACATCCGTCCGTTGGTCTCGCCGCGGTTGACGTCGCCGGCCTGGCGATCGGCGTTCTGGTAGCTGCCACCCGCCTTGCATCCGAGCGGCGTCAGCGCGAGCGAGGAGATCGCGAGGATGCGGAGGACCAGACGGCGACGGAGAGGGTGACCAGTTGCGCGCACGGGCATCGATCGTAGCAGGTATGCTCGCGCGCGGATGTCGCTTCGCTTCGGAGGTCGCGCGCTCGAAGCCTCGGCGAGGTTACGTGACGGCACGCACCGCGCGGCAAGCCTCGACGCGACGTGGACACGGTTCGCCCCGGCGCGTCGCAAGGCCGGCATCACCCGGATCGCGGACCTGACCGGACTCGACACCCTGGGGATCCCGGTGTTCGCCGCGATCCGGCCGATGGGCCTGTCGCTGTCGACCCAGCAGGGCAAGGGGATCACGGCCGACGCGGCGCGGGTCTCGGCGCTGATGGAGAGCCTCGAGACGTGGACCGCCGAGCACGTCGCGCTGCCGGTCGTCCGCGGCAGCTATCGCAAGCTCCGCGCGCGCGCCGTCGACGTGCGCGAGCTGCCGCGGCCGCGCGGCCGGCTCGATCTCGATGCGACGTGGAGCTGGGTCGAGGGCGTCGATCTGTTGCGCGACGAGCCCGTGCTCGTACCGCTGCAGGCGGTGACGCTCGACACCACGTTCACGCGGCCGCCGGTGTTCGACATCTCGTCGAACGGCCTCGCGTCGGGCAACGTGCTCGTCGAGGCGATCGTGCACGGGCTTGCCGAGGTGATCGAGCGAGATGCCGAGGCCGCGTGGCGCCGGGCCGGCGGCGATCGCCGGATCGTGCTCGACACCATCGCCGACCCGATGTGCCAGGCGCTGCTCGATCAGATCAGCGCGACCGGCGCGCGGGTGTTCGTGTGGGACCTCGCGAGCGACACCGGGGTGCCGGTGATCGGCTGCGCGATCATGGAGGATCCGCGTGAGCCGGCGTGGCGCACGCTCGGCTTCTACCAGGGCTTCGGCGCGCACCTGGTCCCCGAGATCGCGATCGCGCGTGCGATCACCGAGGCCGCGCAGACCCGGCTGACGTACATCGCGGGCGCGCGCGACGACTTCTTCGGCTTCGACTATGCACGGGCCACCGACCCCGAGCTGCTCGCAGATATCTGGGACCGGCTCGCCGGACCGTGCGAGGAGCCGGCGTCGTTCGACGACCTGCCGCGCGCCACGCCAGCGAGCCTCGGCCACGCGCTCGAGCTGCTCGTCGAACGGATCGCCGGCCCGGTGATCGCGGTCGACCTCACACATCCCGAGCTGCGCGTGCCCGTCGTCAAGGTGATCGCGCCGGGTCGCGCGGTCGATATCGAGGCGATGGGATGACAGCGGCGACCACGCTGGTGTTTGTCGGGCCGACGCTCCCGGCCGCCGAGGTCACGCGCTTGTTGCCGGCGTCCGCGGTGCTGCCGCCGATCGCAGTCGGCGATCTGCTGGCGCTGATCCGGCGGCGCGGCCTCCAGCGGATCGCGATCATCGACGGCTACTTCGAGCGGATGGCCGCGGTCTGGCACAAGGAGATCCTGCTGGCCCTCGAGCGCGGCATCGCGGTGTGGGGTGCCTCGAGCATGGGCGCCCTGCGCGCCGCCGAGCTCGCGCCGTTCGGGATGATCGGCGTCGGCGGCATCTATCGCGACTTCGCGCGGGGCACGCTCGTCGCCGACGACGAGGTCGCGGTCGCGCACCTGCCCGCCGAGTACGGCTACCGCGCCACCAGCGACGCGCTCGTGAATTTGCGCGACGGCATCGCGCGCGCACCGATGCTGACGGCGTCGACGCGGAGCCGCCTCGTCGAGCTCGCGCGTGCGCGGTTCTATCGCGAGCGGTCGTGGGATCGCCTGATCGCGGATGCCCGCGAGGCCGGGGTCCCGGCGCGCC
>JACCTC010000058.1 GCA_013812655.1 Deltaproteobacteria bacterium
GTGATCTTCTCGCCGAACTCGTCGAGGTCACCACCGCCGTCATCGAGCTCGCCGAGCTCTTCCTTGATCGCCTTGAGCTGCTGGCGCAGCACGTACTCGCGCTGGTTGCGGCCCATCTCTTCCTGGACCTGCGTGTTGATCCGCTCGCGGACCTTCAGGACCTCCAGTTGCCTGCTCAGGAATTGAAGCACCTTGCGGGTCCGCGTCTTGAGATCGAACGTCTCGAGCACATCCTGCTTCTCGCCGACCTCGAGCTCGAGGTGCGAGGTGATCAGATCGGCGAGGTGACCGGCCTCGGTCACGCTGTCGACGAGCGCGCCGGCTTCCTTCGGCAGCTCCGGCATCAGCTTGACGACGCGCTTCGCGATGTCCTTGAGGTTCATCACGAGCGCATCGAGCTCGACATCCGAGGACGTCGGATCGGGAACCGAGCGAACCTTCGCGGCGAGGAACGGCTCCGCACCGTCGAATGTCGACACCTCGAAGCGCGAGACGCCCTGGAGGATGACGCTGAAGTTATCCTTCGCGAGCTTGATGACCTTGAGGATGCGCGCGGCGCACCCGACCATGTAGAGGTCGCCCGAGCCCGGATCTTCGGTCCGCGCATCCTTCTGCGTGAGGATGCCGATGACAGGCCGCTCCTTCGCGATCGCATCCTCGACGAGGCGCACGCTCTTGCGGCGACCCACGTCGATGGGAATGATCGCCCCCGGAAACAGCACGGAGTTGCGTAGCGGAAGGATGGGGAGCGTGTCCGGGATTTCCACCGGCTGCTCTCCTCCTGCCTTGGCCTTGGTCATGGATCGGAACCTAGCGATAGCGATCCGTAGGCGTCAAGCCGACCTGCCTGTAATGACAGGCGGTTTGTCATCGATCGACGTGAGGTCAGCGATCGACGCGCACGCGCACAGTGCTGCATCGGGAGCGCTCGCGTCGTCGGGCGAACGTCGATGCTGCTGGACGTAGACGCGACCGCGAGAAGGTGCTTGCGAGATCGCGCGCGATCGGCGCGCAAACATGGACCGCGGATCGCCTCGCCGATCGATCACAATCACGAACGGGGACGGTCTCCACCTACTCAACTTTCGATCGTGAACCTCGCGAACTCGTTGAAGCGAACGGGGACGGTCTCCACTTACTCAACTTTCGACCGCAAGTGACTGGTTCTGCTGGCACGCCGGCCTGCCTACATACCGATTGACACGCCATAGCGATTGGTCTTACCAATTGGTCTTACCAATGGTCGCCATCGCATCCGTCGATTCAGATCCACCCACCGAGATCGAAGTCACCGCGATCGACGCGGTCTTCGAGAAGCTGCTCGCCGACATCGTCCGCGGCGTGCACCCGGCAGGCACGCGGCTCCCTGCGGAGCGCGAGCTGTCGCGTCAGCTCGGCGCGTCGCGTCCGACGCTGCGCGAGGCACTGCGCCGGCTCGGCGAATGGAACCTCGTCGAGCCGCGCCGCGGTTCGGGGATCGTCGTTCGCGCGTATCGCGACTGGTCGATCGAGGTGATCGGCGCGTACATGCGATACGGCAAGCCCGCCGCGGATCAGCCGACGCTCGGCCGCATCCTGATCGACATGCTCGCGATGCGTCGTGCGGTCGTGCTCGAGGTCATCCGGCTCACCGCGTCCCGCGTCCCGAAGGGCGGTACCCAGGGCGCACGGCTCGCGATGTCCCGCGCGTGGTCGCTGCGCGATTCGCAGAGCTACGCGCGCGAGGACTTCGAGGTGATGCGGCAGATCGTCGAGGCCGCGAAGTTCACCCCCGGCCTGTGGCTGCTCAACCGCGTCGCCGACATCTGGATCGATGCCGCGGCCGCGCTGCGGTTCGCGGTGCGCGCGCCCGACGACTACGTCGCCGTCCACACGAAGTTCTTCGATCTGATCGAGAGCGGCGACGGTGACGGTGCGTGCGAGCTGATGGCACGCTATCTCACGCGCCATGACGAGCACACCGCGAGGATGCTGCAGGTGATCGCGTGACCTATCAGCATTCTCCGACGGGCCGAAGGGTCCTGCTCTCGCTCGTGCCGGTGATCTGTCCGCCCGAGGCGCAGGTTCTCGCCGACGCCGTCGTCGATCACATGGCGCTCACGTTCGGTGCATCGCCGCCGCTGCTCCAGAAGGCGCTCGCCGCCGGCCTGCTGACCTACGACCTCGGCGCGATCCCGTTTCACCGCCGGCGCGCGCACAGGCTATCGCCGGATCGCGCCGAGCGTTACTACGCGTCGTGGGAGCACGGCCCGACGCCGCTGCACGTCCAGTTCGCGCGCGCGCTGAACCAGCTGATGTCGCTGTCCTGCTACGAGCTGCCCGAGATGATGGAGCGCTGCGGCTACCGCCCGGCGCCGTGGATCGACGAGGTCGCCAAGCGTCGCCTCGCGGTCTATCGCGATGACATCCGCCGCCAGGAGGTCCAGGTCCTCGCGCCCGATCCACTGCGCCCCGGCGTCCGCGTCGGCAAGCTGCGCAGGGAGCGTGGCTAGTGGCGGTCACGCGCCCCGCGCTGCTCGAAGGCACACGGCCGGCGGGCGTGTTCACACGCCACGACATCCATGGCGACACCATCCTCGACGCCGACGTCGTCGTGATCGGCTCGGGCGCCGGCGGCGCGACGATCGCGGCCGAGCTCGCCGAGGCTGGCTTCGAGGTCGTCGTCGTCGAGGAAGGCAGCTACTTCCAGACCCGCGACTTCTCCGCCGATACGTCGGCGATGGTCCGCCAGCTCTACCGCGATGGCGGTGCGACGATGGCCCTCGGCAACCCGCCCATTCTCTACCAGGAGGGCATCGCCGTCGGTGGCTCGACCGTGATCAACGGCGGGATGTCGTGGCGCACGCCCGCCAAGATCCTGCATCGCTGGGAGCGCGAGTTCGGGCTCGCCGGCATCACCGCGGATCTCGAGGCCCACTTCGCGCGCGTCGAGAAGCGCATCCACGTCGCGCCGATGGACCCCGAGGTGATCGGCAACGACAACCATCTGCTGAAGAAGGGCGCCGACGCGAAGGGCTGGAACATCATCGGCAACCTGCGCAACCAGGCGCACTGCGCGGGCTCGAATCGCTGCGCCTTCGGGTGCCCGACCGGTGCAAAGCAGAGCTCGCTCGTGAGCTACATCCCGCGCGCGCTGCACTTCGGTGCCCGGGTCTACGCCGACGTTCGCGTCGACGAGATCACGCGCCACGGCAAGCGCGCGACCGGCGTGATCGGCACCGTCAAGGGAAGCGGTCACCAGCTCAGCGTGCGCGCGAAGCTGGTGGTCTCGGCGTGCGGCGCGATCCACACGCCTGCCCTCCTCGCACGCTCGGGCTTCCGCTCGCCGTCGGGCAACATCGGCCACAACCTGTCGATGCACCCGAACGTCAAGGTCGTGGCGATCTACGACGAGCCCGTCAGCAACTGGAAGGGTGCGCATCAGGCCTTCCAGGTCCGCGAGTTTCACGAGCAAGGCCTCGTGTTCGCCGCCGTCGGCATGCCGCCCTCGGTCCTCGCGATGTCGTTCCCGCATCGCGGCGCGCAGCTCGGGACGCTGATGGATCGGTACGACCACATGATGCTCGCTGGCATGCTCTGCGAGGACACCGCGACCGGTCGCGTCCGCACGATCAACGGCAAGCCGCAGGCGTTCTACCAGCTCAACGAGCCCGACGCGGCGAACCTCCAGCGCGGCACCGCGCTGCTCTCGGAGCTGCTGTTCGCGGCCGGCGCGAAGCAGATCCTGCTGCCGTTCCACGGCGCAGCCGACCTCTATACCGCCGACGACGCGCGCCGCCTGCTCGACCACGCGATCCCCGCGCGGGGCTGGGAGGTCGTGACCGTCCACATGATGGGCACCGCCCGCATGGGCACCGATCGCACGCGCGACGTCACCGATCCCCATGGCCTCGTCCACGACGTCGACCGCCTCATGGTCGCCGATGCCTCGCTGTTCCCGACGCCGATCGGCGTCAACCCCATGGAGACGATCATGGCGCTCGCCACTCGCAACGCGGCGTTCGTGATCGACAACGCGAAGAGGTTCCTGTCATGACCCAGGTCGCATTTGCTTCGAATGGCGCAGCCACCCACCGCTCGACGATCACGCCGCTGCGGGTGCCCGCGCCGTTCCCGACGACCGCCGCACTTGCGCTCGAGCAAGCCTCGTTCGACGAGCTCGAGACCACCTTCGTCCGCGGCTCGATGCCGGACCTCGGCGCCCTCGTCGGCTGGGAGTTCCGCGGCATCAACCGCATGCCGCTCAACCGGCTGCCGATCGCGCAGCTCCTCGGCATCAAGAAGTTCGTGAAGGGCTTCTTCAAGGCGGAGGACGGTCGCGTGATGGGCTACAACTGCCCGGTCGCGCGCAACGTCCTCGACGGTCGCTGGCACACCAAGCCGTCCGACACCGCACCGAAGCGCTTCGGCTTCTACGAGGTCGCCCCGGTCGACGCGACCCGCCGCGACAACGCGTACCTCCACGCCGTCCTCCTCGACTACGGCCGCGGCGGCAACAAGCTATGGGATCCGACGCGCGGCCTCCGCGACTACCTGATCCAGGTCGACGCCGACAACCTGGATCTCTTCCTCGGCAAGGCCTACTACGCGATCGGCCCGGCGCGCGTGCAGTCGAACTTCTTCATCCTCGAGCGCTGGCGCCGCGGCCTCACCGACTACGCGCAGCGCTGACGTCGCAGACGCCGGCCCGAGTCATGTCGGCGATGACGAACAGGTCTTCGACGACCACGCAGTTGCCGGCGGCACACATCGGCTGGCCGCCCATGTGATCGCAGATCGCCTTGCATGTGCCCCCCGCGCACGCGAGGCCACGCCCGCAATCATCGACCATCATCTGCTCGCATCCCGGCACCGGCGAGTACGCACACGACGCGCCGATCGTGTGCGGACCGATCGGCGCGCAACCGATATGCCCGAGGCCAGTATCGGGACGATCGATGATCCACGTGCACCTGTTACCAACCGGACATCCCGACTGCGTCAGCGGGCTACACAATGACGTCCGTACACCTGGACACAGCGAGGCATCGACGCCCGCTTCGATTGCCAACGGCGGACTTTGCTGCTCCTCGCAGCCGACGAGGATGATCATGATGATCAACCGACCGACCCGGATCGGACGCATCAACGCACCACGTGCTGCGCCGGGTTCGGTTCGCCGACGCGGAGCTCGCGCAGAAATGATTTCGTCGCTGGCGCCGCGGGACTCGTGGAGCTCACGCCGGCGCTGACGGTGTCGTAGCAGCCCCACTCGTGCGCGAGCCCATCCGGGCAACCGGTGCCGCTGCAGTTCGTGCCCTGCGAGTCACACGTGCACTGATCGGTGAAGCCACGCGGCGGCAACGTCTCGCAACCGGGCACACGGCGCGGTGGCGTCGTCGCGATGTTGTCGTGATCGTAGGTGTAGTGCGCGTACGCGAAGCACACGCCAAGCGAGTCGTTGTATGGGCTCGGTTCCACCGAGCCGTTCTGGTTGTAGAACGGCCACAGGTAGAGGCAATTCTGGTTCGCCTCCGATCCCTTCTTTCCAGGCTCGCAGACAGCGTTGCCGACGAGCGGTGCTGGCTCGAACGGCAGCTTGGCCGCGACCATCGGATCGCCTTTGTTGTTACTCGGCACGGAGCGGTCCGTGTTCTTGGGCGCGCAAAGACCAGTGCAGACGACCACGTTCGATCCGGTGGCCTCGCGGAAGAGGGCATGAAGCCTGGAGCGCAGCCGTTCGTAGCCGCCCACCCCCCATTCGTCATTCGCGCTGGCGCACGATCGCCGAGCGCGAGGGTTGTTGATTCGATCGTCATGCACACGAACGGGTCGAGAACAGCGCCGTAGCATCCGGCGCTCGGCGACGCGGGGTCGAGCGAGCCACACGCTGCGGTGAGCGCTCCAGTCTTCGCGACCTGGGTGAGCGGATCGCATGCGGGCTCGCATACTCCAGCTGACGTTGAGTTGCTGATCTGAAACAGATCATCGTAACCGGCACAGCCGTGGCGCTCGTCGCATCCCCACTGCTCACTACCCTGGTGATCGCAAATTGTCTTGCACGTGCCCTCGTGACAGACGAGCCCACGCAGCACAGTTGTCGCCTCGTAGCTGCTCGCATCGCGGTAGCGGCGCGTAGCCGCACGGCATTCCGACGGACACACCACCGTTCAGTGCGATGCGCGCGCCTCGGTTCAGGGCAGGCAGACGCCGACGCTGACGCTGACGTCGATCGAGACGGCGCAGCGGAACTGGTAGCAGTTGCCGCCCTTCATGCCGTCCTCGGTGAGCCGTGCCGCGAACGCGTCGGGATCGCAGATCAACGAGCACATGTCATCGGCGGGCAGCTCGGCGGCCATCGCGCAGAGCTGCGCGTTCGCGTCCTGCTCGACGCCGTCGATCTCGAGCGCGGCGCTCTCGGAGCGGTCGGTGTCTGGCATCGGTGCGTCGCTCTCCGCGACGCATGCACCCAGGAGGGTTCCGACGAGGACTACGACGACCGCTGCCAGCTTCACCACTCACCCTCCGTGTCCGAAGCGACGGACCATCTTCCACGCTAGAGAAGGCCGTCACGGGTCGCAAGGAAGCTTGTGTGCGCCGGCGTGGGATACGCTGCGTGAATGCGTACCGCCCTCGTGATCGCGATGGTCGTGGGCTGTGGTGGCGGGACGCCCGGTTCTCCGTCGGTGACGGTGGTGCCAGCGCGGGCTCCCGAGCTGCCGATGGCGGATCCGGAGGAGTACGCGATCACCCGGATCTCGCGTGACGCGGGCGAAAAGATTTTCGTGCGGACCGGCATCGGCGACCCGTACCGGACGGGCGTGCCGTACCCGATGTTCCTCGCCCTGCTACGCGCGTATCCCCGGTCGTTCGGCGCGACGACGACCGAGCTCGCCGACCGGTTCGGGTTCCTCGCGCGGCCCGCCGATCCGACGAGCGACGATGCGGATGTCCGCGCGGGGCTGCCGGTGGGCATGCACCTGACGACCGATCCGATCACCGGGGTGCCGTTCGTCGTCACGAGCTGCGCGCTCTGCCACGCCGAACGGATCCGGTGGACCGACGGCGAGGCGCTCGTGGTCGGACTCGGGAACAAGCGGGTACAGATCCACGCGTACGATCGCGCATTCGCGGCAGTCACGAAGCGGCAGAGCTTCAACGCGCAGCACCTCGGTCGGCTCGCGCGCGAGCTGGCGGCCGAGCGTGGCATCGTGTGGCCTGACGCGTATCGCGACGCGCTGACCGCGGCGACGATCGATGCGCTGTCGCGACGGGCGACCGCGCGTGCGGAGCTCCACGCGCGCACCGCGGCGGACCCGCCCGGCAGGGTCGCCGTGATCGAGTCGTTTGCCTTCGCGCTCGGCGAGCTGACCGGGACACGCGTCGACTTCGCGCGCGATGTCGGATGGGCGAAGGTGCCGGACGTGATCGGCTACGGCGAGCGCGTCACGCTGTCGTGGGATGCGAGCCAGGAGGGCCCGATCGATCTGCTGGTCGTCGAGGCGGACCTCGCGGCGGGCGTCCGGATCGCGTGGCTCGAGAGTCATCCGTTCCAGGGCGCAAGCCTCGGCGCGTATCTCCGCCAGCCCGCGGCGCGCCCCGGGTTTCCCGGCGCGATCGATCGCGCACGTGCCGAGCGCGGGCGCGTGCTGTTTGGCGAGCACTGCACGCCGTGTCACGGCCGCTATGCCGCCGATGGTCGCGTGCTGGCGTACGACGAGTCGGTGGTGGAGCTCGCCGAGCTCGGCACCGATCCGGCGCGGCTCCTCGCACCGACCGCGAGCTTCGAGCGCGCCGCAAATGATCCGGCGCTGACGCGTGGCTACACGCGGTTCCGGAGATCGACTGGATACGTGCCGCCGGTGCTCACCAACGTGTGGACGCGCGCGCCGTATGGCCACGCCGGGCAATGGCCGAGCCTCGCCGTGCTCGCGATGCCCGCGGAGCGGCGGCCGACGCGGTTCGTGGTCGAGCCCGCGGCGCTCTACGATCTGGCCAGTGTCGGCGTCGCGACGCGTGCGGCCGGCGCGCC
>JACCTC010000117.1 GCA_013812655.1 Deltaproteobacteria bacterium
GCGTCGAGCCGCTGCCCGCGACCGCGATCGGCCCGTTGCTCGCCGCGCGCGCGAAGGCCGGCATCGGGCGCGCCGCCGACCGCGCCGTCGAGACCGCGGCCCAGCTGATGACCGATACGCCCGCGACGTCGGGGTCACCCCGCACGCCGCTCGCCGTCGTCGCCTGCGCCCCAGCACCCCACGCCGACGTCGCCACGATGTCCCCGGGCGGCATTCGCCACGGCACCGGTGACCTCGCCTCGATCGTCCGCGAGGAGATCGTCGCCGCTCTCCGCAAGCCGTAACCGGGTGCCCCCGGCAGCGTATGGATGCCATGCGCGGTCCACCTTCGTCCCGGCTCCCGGCAGGCCTGCTTGCCAGCCTCATCTCGCTGCTCGGTTGCGCCACCGCCGAGGGCGAACCGATGAAGCCGCCTGCCTCCGAAGGCCCGCTCGTCGTCGAGTTGTTCACGTCGCAGGGCTGCAGCTCGTGCCCGCCGGCCGACCACATCCTCGGCAAGCTCGCCACCGCCGGCGAGGTCAACGGCCGCAAGGTGGTGCCGCTGTCGTTCCACGTCGACTACTGGAACGACCTCGGCTGGGCTGATCCGTACTCGCTGCCTGCCTGGACGGAGCGCCAGCACGCGTATGCGAGCGCGCTCGGCGACAAGCGCGTCTACACGCCCCAGCTCGTGGTCGGCGGTGCCGCCGGCATGGTCGGCTCGAACCTGCCGGCGATCTCCGCGGCCGTCGCCAAGGCCGCCCGCCCGCAGCTCCTCGCCGCGACCGCGCGCTGGGGTAAGGACCACGTCGAGATCACGACCACCGCTCCGGCCGGCGCCGACGTCCTGGTCGCCGTCTGGGAGGACGCCCGCAGCACCAAGGTTCCGCATGGCGAGAACTCGGGCTCGACCCTCGTCAACCGCCGCATCGTTCGCCGCCTCGAGCGCGTCGCCGTGGCCGGCGCGCAGGGCACGCTCCGCGTCGCGATCGATCCCGCGTGGCGCGCCGTCGGTGCGGTCGTGTTCGCGCAGCGCGCCGACAAGCGCATCATCGCCACCGCACTGCTACCGAAACCCTGATCGCTCGAGCTGACAGCCCAAAATCCGGACAGTAACGGTCGCTGGTCCGATCGCGACGCCTACCCCTGGCTTGATACAACCAGGGCCCATGCGCGCAGTAGCTCTCCTGGTGTCCCTGTCGCTCCATCGGGCTCGGCCTCGTCCTTGGCGGTCTCGTGGGCTTCGTCGCGACCGTCTTGACGTCCTTGGATGACGACGCGACGACCGAGCCGGTGACCGTCCCGGTGACCCCGCCCACCGCTGCGGAGCCCGCCCCCGGCCGAGCCCCCGCCCGCCGCGCCGACGCCCCCGCACCGACCGAACCCGCACCGCCTGCAGCGCCGCCGACCTGAACGCTTAGATCGCGCCAGCCTTGCGGGTGACCCGCCGGCCCTTGCGCTCGCAGAGCTTCGCGCCGTCGAACACGGGCACGTGGCGCGCCCACGCGTGGCTGCCCCGGCTGCCGGACATGCCGAGGAACCAGCCCTTGCGGCCGACGAACAGGTCGAGCTGGCGCCCCTTGATGCCGCCACCGGTGTCATCGGCAACCACGCAACCGTCGTGGACGAACCCGCCCCACGGCGTGCGGCCTGGCATGGTCCGGCCTTCGAGGAGCGGGATGTAGAGCAACGAGCCGAGCTTGATGACCTTGGGATCGACGGCGACCGTGCGGAATGGCTGGAGCGCGCGGCCGTTGCCGGCGGTCCCCCACTGCTGCGCGGTGACCTTGAAGCACGGCGAGCGCTCGCAGTTGCAGGCGCCCCAGACATTGACGAGCCGGCCATCGCGAAGCTTGCCGGTGCCCTGAACCCGAAGCTGCTGGAAGAACTCGCGGGAGACGTCCGCGATCGGCTCGCACTTGTTGTCGAAGACCTGGGTCATGTCCTGCGGTGCCGCAGCGACGAGCTCGACCTCCTGATTGTCGTTCGCGGCCACTGCCTCGGGCGCGGTCTCGACCGGCTCGGCCTTGGCGACGGGCTTGGGCGCGACCTCGTCCTCGCCGATCACGTAATAGAAGGTGATGTTGAACTGGCCGAGCTCGCGCGGGCCTGGCGGGACACCCGCGTCGGCCGGAGCGGTCACGACCTCGGCGGCCGGCTGTGGGGTGTTCGAGGCATCGACCGACGACTGGCAACCCATCGCGAATGCGAGGGGCGCGAGGGCCAGCGCCTGGATCCCGTTCACGAGCCGCGCGACCAGATCGCCAAGGTACCCGACGCCCGCCTTCACCAGATCGAGGGCGCCGAAGCGGGTCTGCTCGTGATCCTGGTCGTGGTCCGTCATGGCGAGCCGCGACGAAGAACCGGGCGGCTCGTCGAGTCTAGCCTCGATCTCCGTCGAGCCAGTCCGAGCGACTCCCAAAACTCACGTTAGCCTACGGCGCCAATCCGGAGAATGCGCTTCACTGATCGGGATCAGAAGCGGCACTGCAGCGTGGCGTTCAGGCCGAGCTGGTTGAACTCGCCGAACACGTACTTGAAGTTCGAGCTGTCCGGGTCGTCGCCCTCGCGCTCGAACCGCGACTGGTTGGGGTCGTAGCTGTAGAAGACCTCGAGGACCACCGTGTAGATCCGGCCGAAGTCGATCTTGCCGCTGCCCTTAACCGCGAACTGCGGCGCCGCTGATTTGCCCTCGGGCAAGATCGTGATGAGCGTGTCGATGTTGTTGTTCCGGATCACCGCGGTCGACTTGCTGGTCATCGTGGTGTCGCCCGGGATGCCCTTCTCGCTGGTCAGGGTCGCCGGCTGCTCGACGCCGACGATCGCGCCGAGCGTCAGCCAGTCGCCCCAGTTCTTGTCGAAGCCGATCGCGGCGAACAGGTTCGGCTTGACCTTGTACTCCTCGGGGAAGTCCGAGTACGGCGGCAGGCTGGGCTGCGAGTGCAGGATGAACGCGAGATCGCGGAAGCTGAGGTCCGCGCGCAGCCGGATCCGGTCCTTCTTGACGCGGACGTTGACGTCGCCGGCGTAGCCCTTCTGGATCACGGTGTCGCCGATCGCGCCCGGGTCCTTGAGGGTCTGGCCGAGCATCGTGAACTCGGCCTGCGCGAGCCACGACAGGCCACCCGGGTACTTCTCCGGGTTGAACAGCGGGCTGACGCGCTCGCCGTTGTACTTGTAGAGCCGGTAGTCGACCGACGACCGCGGCGACATCCCGTTGTTGATCGACGCCTGGGCTGACACGCCGAACAGCTGGACCTTCTCCTGCTGGACGTCCTGCAGCTCGTTGTAGCCGCGGTCGAAGTACCCGCCGTTGACCTCGAGCCGGACGTTCGGCATCGGGTCGATGCCGGCACCCGCGAGCACGGCGACCGCGCCCTTGAGCTCGCCGTCATTGGGATCCACGAGCGTGCTGCTCTTCGCGCCGATAAATCCGTAGAAGCCGTTGGTGTCGTACTGCAGCTTCACGCCGGGCGTCGACGACCGCGACCGCCGGTACTCCGGCGAGCCGCCCCACGACAGCCGGTAACTGTAGCCGAGGCGGAACCGGTCGGACGACACCGGGAACGCGGTGAGGCTGATGCGGGTCGGATCCTTGTGCGTCGGATCCTTCCAGTTCGAGATCGTGATGTACGTGCCGGCGTCGGCGAGCGCGATGTTGGTCTCGGTCAGCTCCTGGATCCGGAGGACGAACGCGCCCTCGGCCTGGAGGTGGCCGCGCGAGTAGCTGCGGTACGCCACCGCATGGTTCAGGGTCTCGAAGCCCGAGAACCGGGTGTCGTAGTTATCGAAGAACAGGACGCCGAGCGAGTTCGGCACGCCGAACCGCCAGCCCGGCGCGCTCGGGATCGTCTCGCCCGGCTTCGCGAGGATGTTCTCGTGGGTCAGCGTGAACGCGAGGCGGGTATCCATGAACCCACTCGCGCCGGTGAGATCCGGATCCTTGTCGGCCGGGACCGTTGTGGCGGTCTCCTTCTCGGCGGCCTCGCGGACCGCCTTGTCAGCGGCCTCCTTCGCGGCGCGCTCGGTGAGCACGCGGGCGATCTCGCGATCGACGATCTCGCGGATGCGCGCCTCGTCGGCATCGACCGGCGCCGGCGTCGGTGCCGTCGTCGGATTGCCTTCGGCACCGGTCGGAACAGGCGGCTGGGCAAGCGCCAGCGTCGGGGCGGCCACCACCGCCAGCAAGAATCGGAGCTTCACGGGTCCTCTTTAAGCTAATTACAAGCTGATGTCCGCTGCGCCGCGCGGATAGACGATCCAGACGTTGAACGAGCCGATGCTGACTGGCCGGACGATCCCGACCACGCTGGCGAGCTTGCGGCCCACGAGCGTGTGCGGATCGGTCGTGAAGTCGGTGCCCGCCGTGATCAGCGAGATCAGGTTATTGCCCGTGCACGTGCCGGTCGGGCTCGGATCGATCGTCCACTGCTTGAACCGCGAGTACGTGCCCTCGGGGCCGTCGTCGATCGGACACACCGTAGCGTTGTTGATTCGGATCGCACCGGCCTCGCTGCGCTCGAAGTTGATCCGGCCATCTGGGTTCGATAGCGGCTGGAACCAGGTCGGGCTGAACAGTTCCGGCGGCGGCAAGAGATTCGGGTCGACGTGCGCCGGTGTGTCGCGGTCAGGCGAGAACGTGAACGACCGCGGGAACCCGATCTCGGAGAGCCCGTTGAACTCCGACAGCCCGCCGGCGAAGCTCTGGATCACCTCGCCGACGACGAGCGGACGCCCGTACTGATCACGCGGTGACGAGAACGTGAACACCATCATGTGGTCGTAGCCGACCACGTCGTTGGTAGGGTCGGCATCGTTGTCCGGCTGTGGCGGCGTCGTGCATGGTGGCGTCGGCTTGTCGCCGCCGGTCGCGCACTTGACGTCGCTGACCGTGTAGCCCTGCGAGAAGATGCTGGTGACGACGAGCGTGCCCTGCGTGCCGTGGCGCGACGTGCCGACGCGGACCTGCTTGTCGTTGAGCGGCCCCTGCGACAGCGCGTCGAGCTGCGTCGCGCAGTTTGATGGCGGCACATCGCACGGCGGGCGCTGCAGATCGACGACGAACGGGTCGCGGTACCACAAGGTCGGGGACGAGCCCGCGACCCTGCCGAACTCGTACTCGGGCCCCAGGCCGGTGCCGTTGTCGAACCATAGCGTGGTCGAGCCGAGCACCGTGGACGGCAGCGTGATCGTCGTGTTCATCGCGACGCCATTCACCATCGGGATCGTCACGAGCGGCTGCTTGTCGATCGCCGGCGTCAGCGTGCCGAGGAACTGCGCATAGACCCGGATGTCCGCGGTGAACGAGGTGTCGACCTCGCCCTCGGCGTTCCTCGCCGTGAGGTTCACGATCAGCGTGCGCTGGCTGTCGGGCAGCCGGTTCTCGACGGTCCCCGGATCCGCCGGCGACACCATCTCGACCTCGATCGACTGGGTGCCCTCGAGCGGCGGGCGAGTCTCGGTGCAGGCCCCGAGTGTGGCGCCCACGACGCTCGCGAGCGTGGCGGCGATCGATCCGGTGACTGCGATGCGACTCATTCGAACACCGGGCGGATGCGGCCATCGTGCGCTTCGATGGTGTTGTCCAGGCAGGAGATCGCGCCGTACAGCTGGGTGACCTTCGTCGAGCCGTCGGTGGTCTGCTCGCTGCAGCGATTGCGCCCGTTGAGGAACACGCGGAGGCCGTCGCGCAGCGACACGCCGGTGTCCTGCTTGGACGTGTTGCGCTTGAGGACGTCGAAGCCCGAGCCACCGGCGGCGATGTAGTCGTTGACGGCGACACGGTAGAGCGCGCTCGGCACGAGCGGCGCGCAGAACTCGAAGTTGATCGGCCCGTCGGGCTTGTTGACGACCGAGCCGTCGGGCTGGCGCTGGCGGCGACACTTGTCGCCGATCGCGATGTTCTTTGCGCAGGCGCCGCGCTCACCGTTCGGCCCGCACGCGCCGCCGCACACCATGTCGAACGCGATGCCCGAGACCTGCGCCTGGGTCCGGCAGCCGCGTCCCGACGAGCGCCGCGCGATGAAGTCGAGCGTCTCCTTCACCTCGTTACCCGACAGGTACATCACCGTGATCGAGTTCTCGAACGGGAACACGTTGAACATCTGCTCGACGGTCAACGGCCCCTGGTTGAAGTCCGCGCGGATGCCGAGCGAGTTCGTGATCGCGAACTCGGCCTGCACGGCCTCCTGGAGCTGCATCGAGCGCGCGACCAGGTTGCCGAGCTGCGAGTCACCACCCGACGCGTCGGTGCGGCCGATCCGCGCCTCGATATCGGGCGGCTCGTCGGGCGTCGTCGACGGGTTGATGTACGCGAACACGCCGTTGAGATCGATCTCCTGGTTGATCTTGACCGAGTACGGCCACATCAGGTTTGCGACCTCGGGATCCTCGGGCAGGCACGGCTTGCCGTCGCACAGCTTCGAATCGATCGGGATGTTGTCGAACGTGAACGACGTGATCCGGCTGCGCAGCGCGGGCACCGCGTTGTTGGTGCCGACGCGGACGGTCATATCGAGGCGGCCGACGAACTTCGCGAACGCACCGGAGTGCACGAGGATCGTGTTGTGACCCTCGTCGTCGTTCGGGATCAGCTTTGGCGGGTCGGTGACGATGTGGAGGTGACCGCCGAGGATCAGATCGACGCCAGCGAGCGTCGAGCGCTTGAATTCCTGGTTCGGATCGTCGACCTGCGCCGCCGTGAGATCCTCGTCCTCCTCGAGCCCGAGGTGGCTGACCACGACGACGAGGTCGACGACCGGCCGCAGGATCCGCACCCATTGCTCGAGCGCTTCCTCGTCGGCGATCGGCCGGAACCCGAGCGAGTTGCCGCCCTCGTAGATCGACGTGATCGTGCTGACGTTGCCCATCCCGATCACGGCGATCCGGAGGCCCTTGACGTTGTAGATCATGAACGGCGAGACCACGTCGCGCAGCGAGCGCCCGTCGGCGCCGATCGCGCCGGGCGGGGGATCGTCCCAGGCGTAGTTCGCGGCGAGCAGCGGATAGCTCGCCCAGTTGTCGATCTGCTGGAACAGGTTCTTCGCGCCGAGATCGAACTCGTGGTTGCCGAGCACCGCGCCGTCCATCCCCGCGAGCGACAGCGACCGCATCTCGGCCTCGCCCTTGAACAGGTTGAAGACCGGCGCCCCCTGGAAACAGTCACCCGAGTCGAGCCACAGCGTGCGGTTCGAGCCCGCGCGGATCCGCTTCGCGAGCGTCGCGATCCGGGCGATCCCGCCGAACGGCGCGATCTGCAGGCCATCGGCGCGATCGAAGGTGTTGGGGACGAAGTTGTACGGGAACAGCCGCGAGTGGATGTCCGACGTATGGATGAACGTCATCCGGATATCCTGGCCGGCCAGGTTCGGCTGCTCTTGCTGGACCGTGCACCCCGCAAGGGTGAGCACGGCGATGGCCGCCACCGCGGCCAGACGACTGAACATGGGGAGCGGTCATACCGGGCCAGGCTGACAACAGCAAGCCCGGAAAAACCCGCATCCGCCCAGCCGGCGCCGCGTCGTTCTCGTCACGATGACCCTCGCTCGCCGTCTCGCCGACCGGCCGGACTTCGTAGGTGACCGACGGCTCGGCGTGGTGCCGTCGGATCGCACGCTGATCCCACCTCGTCGCAGTCACACGACTCGATTCCCACGGCCTCTTGGCATCGGCCCATCGGTTGCGCGCCCGCGTCGTGCCGTCGTCCACGCCGGTCACGGATCCCGAGACCATCAACAAGCCGCCGACCGCGATGACCCTGGATCGTCGTCTCGATTGGGCGTCGTTACTTCTCCGGGTGTGGGTCCCGACGTGACCGCCTACCCCGGCGGGCTCAGGATGGCAGGAGCTCGTCACGCGTACGACGCGACACGCCAGCAGATCGTGATGGTCGACCTGGTGACAACGAGAAGCCCTCGGCACGCGCGGCCTCGCGCAGACGCGTATCGTACGCGACGAACACAACGCGCCCGACCGCCTCGCGCAACACGATCGCGGAGGCCAGCTGCAATGCATCTGCAGCGCGAACGGGATGGCGGGCCACGAGCACATGCACTCGAGCCACGACGTCGGTGGAGAGCTCGATGACGTGAGAGCGCAGGAGGTCGGACTGCAGCGCGGCGAGTGCGCGCGCGTGTTGCCGACTCGAGAACGTCCCTTCACGCCGGCGGCGCGCGAACGCCGAGCTTACCTCGGCTTCGGTGAGCCGCGAGATCGCTGGAGTCACCTCGCGCAACAGGCGGCGGACGGTCGAGCTGCCGGTTTCGCGCACGTAGCGCTTCACCAGGGCGCTCGCGTCGAAGAAGTTCATCCGAAGCGATCTTCGCGTTCCTCGGAGATGAGCTCCGACATCGCGCGGCCCTTCGCCGGGACCGGCTCGAACGACGCTAGTGGTTCACCCGATGCACGCGATATCATCCCGCGGCGCTCGAGGTCTTCGAGGCCGGCTTTCACGCCGCGCGGTCGCGCCGCGAGTGGTCGCAGCTCGGCTACGGGTTCGCCACGTTCAGTCACGATGATCACGAGTCCCCCCCGAACTGCACGCAGGTATCCACCGAGCCGCGTCTTCAGCTCTCGTGCACCGACGGACTTTCGCCGCACCGTGACCATGTGGTCATTGTGGGCGCATGGCACATCGCTGTCAACGACCACGCCATCACCTGCAGCGGGGCGGGTGGGCCGCGAACCAGCGTGGGACGAAGATCTTCCACAGCTTAAAAACAGATGGTCGTGCGCCGATCGTGATTCGTCTCGACCAGGCCGTTTTGTCTTATAACGTCGCCATGGCCAGTTACGAAAAGCGCACGTGGTGGACACGCCACGGCCTCACCGATCGCCTCGCGAACGAAGCGTTTCTGGAGGCTGCGGTGACGAGCGCGTTTTTGATCGCCGCCGCCGACGGCAATGCGAGCGAACAAGAGTACGACGCACTCCTCGACCGGCTCGAGATCCTCGGAGGCGTCGATCGCGAGAAGATCGACGAGTTGCTGACGACGGTGAGCAACGACGTCGAAGCCACAGGATTCGAGCCCCGCATCGCGCGCGTCGGCGAGCTCGTCAGCGAACGCAGCGCTGCCGAAGCCGCGCTCATGCTCGGTCTCGCGATCGCACTCGCCGATGATGACTTCTCGGCCGAGGAGCGCGAGGTCGCCGGCCAGCTTGCGACCGGCATCGGCCTCGCGGGAGTCGATCTCGACAAGCTACTTGGCGAGATTCGCGGCTAATAACGAGCGAGCTATCGAGTCACCAGATGCGCGACGCCGATCCGGCCCGGCTTCACGTCGTGGCTCGTCAAGTTCCGCGGACCGGGCGATGACGTGCAGAGTGCAGCGCTCGAACGGTACGCGTTCACGGGTTGGAGTCCGGATCTCCCCACAAGAAAAATGGATCGGCAACGATCGACCTGTGGCCTTGCGCGTGATCAAACGTATGGGTGAGCGTTGCCGACGAGCGGATCGAACGCCTG
>JACCTC010000118.1 GCA_013812655.1 Deltaproteobacteria bacterium
TCGGCCTTGCGGACCTCGATGATGTTCAGGAACACCTCGTTCTCGGTCAGCGCCTGGACGTCCTTCTTCAGGGTCTCGACGCCGGCGCCACGCTTGCCGATCACGATCCCCGGGCGAGCCGTGTGGATGTTGATCTTGGCCTTGTTCGCGGCGCGCTCGATCTCGATGTAGCTGACGCCAGCGTGGTTGAGCTTCTTCTTGATGAAGTCCTTCAGCTTGAGGTCTTCATGCAGCCACTTCGCGTAGTTCTTGGTCTCGAACCACCGCGACGACCACGTCTTGATGATGCCGAGGCGGAAACCAGTCGGATGTGTTTTCTGTCCCATGGTGGTCTCTATGCCTCGTCCGTGACGACCACCGTGAGGTGGCTGGTGCGGTGATTGACGCGGTTCGCGCGGCCCATCGAGCGGGGCATCCAGCGCTTGGCGATCGGGCCGCCATCGACCGCGATCGTGTGGATGCGCAGATCCTCGACCGACGCGTCGCCGCCGGACTTGTCCTCGGCGTTCGCAGCGGCGGACTTGATCGCCTTCGAGATCAGACCGGCAGCCTTCTTCGGCATGAGGTCGAGCATGCCGACCGCAGCCTCGACCGACTTGCCGCGGACGAGATTGGCGACGACCCGCATCTTGCGGGGCGACATCGTGATTCCTCGGACGTATGCGCGTGCCTGCATGGCTCTACTTCTTCCGCTCGCCGGTGTGGCCGTGGAACGTGCGGGTCACCGAGAACTCGCCGAGCTTGTGGCCGACCATCTGCTCGGTGATGAACACGGGGACGAACTTGCGACCGTTGTGGATCGCGAAGGTCAGGCCGACCATGTCCGGGATGATCGTGGACCGCCGCGAGTAGGTCGAGATCACCCGACGCTGCGGGTTCGCTTCCTTCTGCGCGGCCGCGATCTTCTTCGGCAGGTAGTGCTCGACGAACGGACCCTTTTTGACTGAACGAGGCATCTCTACTTGCTCCGGCGGCGGATGATGAACTGCTCGGTCCGCTTGTTGTGACGGGTCTTGAGGCCCTTGGTCTTCTGGCCCCACGGGGTGCACGGGTGACGACCACCCGACGACCGACCTTCGCCACCACCCATGGGGTGATCGACGGGGTTCATGGAGACGCCGCGCTGATGCGGGCGGATGCCGAGCCAGCGACGCCGGCCTGCCTTACCCCACTGGATGTTCGCGTGCTCGGAGTTACCGATCGCGCCGATCGTCGCGCGGCAGTCGATGTGGACGCGGCGCATCTCGCCCGAGGGCAGACGCAGCGTGGCCCAATCGCCTTCCTTCGCCATCAGCGTGACCTTCGCGCCGGCCGACCGACCGAGCTGCGCGCCGCGGCCGATCTTGAGCTCGACGGCGTGGATCTCGGTACCGATCGGGATGTAGCGGAGCGGCAGCGAGTTACCCGGCTTGATGTCGGCCGAGTTTGCCGAGACGATCGTGTCACCAACACCGAGGCGCTGCGGCGCGAGAATGTACGCCTTCTCGCCGTCCTTGTACTGGACGAGCGCGATTCGCGCCGAGCGATTCGGGTCGTACTCGATCCCGACGACCGTCGCCTCGATACCGGTCTTCTGACGTTTGAAGTCGATGACGCGGTAGCGCTGCTTGTGGCCGCCGCCGCGAAACCGCGACGTGATGCGGCCGTGGTTGTTGCGACCCGCGGTGGCCGACTTGTGCGCCAGGAGCGACTTCTCGGGCTCGCCCTTGGTGATGTCGCCGAAGTCCTGGCTGGACATGCCGCGCCGGCCCGGGGAGGTCGGCTTGTACTTCTTCATCGTCATCTCAGACCCCCTCGAAGAACTCGATGTTGTCGCCGGCCCGGAGCGTCACGAACGCCTTCTTCCAGGACGGACGGCGACCCGAAAACCTGCCCATGCGCTTCTCCTTGCCGCGCACGACCAGCGTGCGGACATCGGTCACGGCGACCTTGAAGAGCTGCTCGACGGCGCGGCGGATCTCGATCTTGTTCGAGTCGCGAGCGACCTCGAACACGAACTGCTGCTTGTAGGTGTCGCCTTCGGCCTTGGCCGAGGCACCGCCGCCGGTCTCGCGGAGGCGGGCGCTCTTCTCGGTGAGCAGGGGGCGCTTGATGATGGTCTGTGCGTCACGCATGGGAATCAGTCCTCGCTCGCGTCCGAGGCCGCGAGCGCGGTCTCGAGGCTCTTCACGGCTGCCTGCGTCAGGACGAGCGTCTCGTGACGGAGGATGTCGTAGACATTCACGCCCTCGGGGGCGAGCCACTGCGACGAGCGGAGGTTCCGCGCGCCACGAACCAGGTTGCCGTTGTCCTTGGCATCGACGATCAGGACCTTGCTCGTCGGCTGGGCAACACCCAGCGCGGCGAGGATGGTCGCGACCGACTTCGTCTTGCCGTCCGTCTCGAAGTTGTCAACGACGACGATCTTCTGCTCCGAGCAGCGCAGCGAGAGAGCCGACCGGAGGGCCGTCTTCTTCGCCTTGCGCGGCATCGTGTAGCCGTAGTCGCGCGGCTTGGGGCCGAACACGGAGCCACCACCGACCCACTGCGGGGCCTGACGGCTACCCTGGCGAGCCTGGCCGGTACCCTTCTGCTTCCACACCTTCTTGGAGCTGCCGCGGACTTCGCCGAGGCGCTTGGTGGAGGCGGTACCCGATCGGCGCTTGGCGAGCTGCCACTTCACGACCTCCCAGAGGAGGTGTTCGTGGATCTCGGCGCCAAACACGGAGTCGTCGAGGTCGATCGACCCGGCGCCTTTTCCGCTGACGTTCTTCATTTCGAG